>CALFEP010000131.1 GCA_937950125.1 uncultured Bacteroidota bacterium | reverse complement strand
TTTCTATGCGGTTCGACAATAATGACAAATTATGAAAAACAGGGTTGCAGATTTCGAAACATTTTTTTCTGATTGTTGCTATATTTTCAGAAATTCCAAAAAACAAAAAACAAAAGACAAAAACCGACCAGGTAATCCCAAAAAATCAAAACAAGAACCAGTAAGTATTTTTACACTTTGAATCATTCTGATTTGTCGCTTATTTGTTGATTGGTTATTGTGCTATGAGGTTTAACCCGTTTGCGGTTAATAATTTGTTATGGCCATGCTGCCACCGGTTATCTTAATGTCTATCAGCGGCAAAACCTTTCCAGTGCCTGTATTTCCGGTTATTTTGGTTATTCCTTCCTTGGGATTGATCACCTCTTCCGAGGTTTTTCTGAACTTCGGGGTTAGTGCAATATCAGGATTACCCGAGTGTTCCACCACAAGGCTAAAGGAAGGTTGCGATTTGAAATTGAGGTTGATGTCGGTAAATTTGGATTTTAAAACAATTTTATCAAACGTGGTGGCTACCGATTTCACATCAAGGCCCCCGTAGGAAGTTGTCAGTACAACCTGGTTGCGGATGTTTTCGCACCTGAGTTCGGTAAACGACAGCTCGCCTTTAACTGTGTTTGCCTCTGCCAGGTTTATCTTGTCACGGCGCGAAACAATATCGAGGTTTTGAACCTGTTCGAGTTCAAGGGTTGATGAACGGGTGTCGCACTGGATGTCAACGGCATCAGTAATTTCTACTTCGGCATAACCGCCTGTTATTTTGGCTTTGTTTAGTTTACGGATAAATATTTTCCCAAAATCAATTTTCAATGTAAGATCGCTGCCGAAACTGCTGGCTTTCAAATCGCCATTCGACAGGGTGATGTTGGCCTTTCCTTCATGGTCGTCAAGATAAAGATTTCCGAACTTATTTTCAATTTTCAACGGGCAACTGGCAGGCATGTACACTTTGTAATTGATCTGTGTGCGGTTGGTACTGCTGAAAATGGTTGTGGCAAGATCGTTCACTTCACCCCAAAACGAATCCATGCCTTCTTTGAAAATGGTTTTGGCAATGATGTAACTTCCAGCTGAAGTAAATTCAAAATCAATCAATTCGAAGTTTTTTTGAATCTTGCTTTCTTTCGATCCTGTTAAAGTAAGATCAATTTCAAACCTCACCGAATCTTTTTCCCAGTTTACGATATGAACATTACCGTACTTGTTGCTTACCTGAATTTCGGTGGTTGGTTTTATGGCAAAGGCCTTTTTTTCGGACCTGTGGCGCTCGTATGTCTGGGCATGAACCTGGTTGATGGCTGCCAGGAATGTGATCAGCAACAGCGTTATGTTACAAACTTGTTTCATGGTTTTTCTCCTCTGTATTATGGTTGTTGTCGGCCTGGTGTATTTGCGTAAGCACGTCCTCTAATATTTGCAACTTGAGGCGGTAGTTCTGAATCATGGCTTCAATCACTTCCTCGTTTGCAGCGTTGTCCTTCAGGTCGCGGCGAAGGTCGGCATACACGCTGTCCAATGTTGCCAGGTCGTAGTCGATGTCTTGTTTTATCTCTGGATTCGAAAGTGTGGCCATTGTAAATTCTTCCTGACGTGCACTGATTTGTGCAGAATAATAGGCTTCAGCCTCGATGAGCATTTTCACGATTTCCGACGGATTTTCGGTTTGAATTTCGGCTACCTCATTTTGATTATCATTTCGCTGGCTCATCCAATCGTGAAAAAAGTAAGAACTGACAAAAATGATAACCACCGCTGCGGCCTTCCATAGCGGGCTGTTCCAGTTTATCATTCTGATAATGGGTTTCCGTGTTTCTACTCCTTTGAATAGCCCGGGACGGGGTTCCATGTCGTCGAATTCATCCCTGTGGCTGATCATAAATTTTTCAAGACGGTCTGTGCTCATATTTTATCCCTCCACCAATTGCATTTCACTTAAAAGTTCTTTCACCCTTAGCCTGGCTCGCATGTACTGCGATTTTGAATTTGATTCGGAAATACCCAGAATTTCCGATATTTCCACATGATCGTACCCTTCCAACAGGTACAGCGAAAAAATCATCCTGCTTCCTTTGGGCAACTGCTGCATGGCTTGTTTCACGTTATTCACCGTAAGCTGGTTCTGATATTCTCTTTCGTTGGTCCAGCCATCGTCGCCGTTGTCTTCAAAAGGCTGCATGTCGTCAAAAAACTCCAGGCTTGCCCTGCGCCGCTGAATTTCGTTGATGCACCGGTTGATGACAATTCTTTTCAACCAGGCGCCAAAGGCCGAATCGTACCTGAACGTGTCCAGCTTCATGAATGCATCCGAAAAAGCCTCCTGAAGCATGTCCTCAGCTTCTTCCACCGAATTCATCATGCGTACACAAATGTTGAACATGGCACGCGAGTACAGGTTGTAAAGCTCGTACTGAGCCTTCTTGTTGCCCCGCTTGCACCGCTCGATAATATCTCTGTGTATCTCAGTCTGCACCCGATGTGGTATTATCAGTTTTAAAATTCACCCTCAATGACAAGTTGAAAAAAAAAGGGTTGCAAATTTTTTTTGGTCAGAAATGTTTTTTTATAAATTTGGGTCAAAATTCCATCAAATTTTGGAGCTTAACAAACTCATATCGCGATTAAGCCGGCGGGTTCATCTCAACATCAAGAACCGTGATGCTTTTCCAATCTGCTGATTGCCTGCCCGGTGCAGGCAAACCCATCAGCATTCTCAGTTTATTTAATTACAAATCAATCAGAAAAAATAAAATTTATGGAATTACCATTTGCAGAATCGTACAAAATAAAAATGGTTGAAACGATAAGGAAAAGTACCCGCGAAGAGCGCGAAAACTGGATAAAAGCGGCTAAATACAACCTTTTCAACCTGAAAAGCGAACAGGTGTTTATCGATTTGCTCACCGATTCGGGAACCGGAGCCATGAGCGACAAACAATGGTCGGAGATGATGCTTGGCGACGAAAGTTATGCCGGGGCATCGTCGTACTACAAAATGAAAAATGCCATCAGCGATATTCTCGGATTCCAATATTTCCTTCCCACACACCAGGGCAGGGCTGCCGAAAATGTCCTGTTTTCGGTTCTGGTCAAAGAAGGCGATATTGTGCCAGGCAATTCGCATTTCGACACCACCAAGGGACACATCGAATTTCGCAGGGCAACAGCGGTGGACTGCACCATTAACGAGGCTTTCGATACCAAGGTGTATCATCCTTTCAAGGGAAATCTTGACCTTGACAAACTCGAAGACGTCCTGATAAAATTTCCAAAGGAAAAAATTCCGATGATAGTGGTCACCATTACCTGCAATTCATCGGGCGGACAGCCGGTTTCGATGCAAAATCTGCGCGAAGTGCATGCTCTGGCAAAAAAATATGGGATCAGGGTAATTTTCGATTCGGCCAGGTTTGCCGAAAATGCCTATTTCATCAAAAAACGTGAAGCGGGTTACGAAAACAAAACCATCCGCGAAATTGTACGCGAGATGTACTCGTATGCCGATGGAATGACGATGAGCAGCAAGAAAGACGCAATTGTCAACATGGGCGGATTCATTGCCTTGCGCGACGAAAAAATCTGGAAACAGGCACAGACTTTTAACATCATGTTCGAGGGTTTTATCACCTACGGAGGCATGTCGGGACGCGATATGAATGCGCTGGCACAGGGTCTTTACGAGGGTACCGAATTCGATTACCTCGAAACACGCATCAGGCAGGTGGGTTATCTTGGTGAACGACTGAAGGAATTTGGTGTTCCGGTGCAGGAGCCGTTTGGCGGACACGCTATTTTTGTGGATGCCAGCAGGTTTTTGCCACATTTGAACCGTGAACATTTTCCCGCACAAACCCTGGCTATCGAAACCTACCTCGAAGGCGGAATAAGGGGTGTTGAAATTGGCGCCATACTTGCCGACCGCGATCCGGTAACCCGCGAAAACAGGTATCCGGAGCTTGAACTGCTGCGCCTGACAATTCCACGAAGGGTTTACACCAACAACCACATGGACTATGTGGCTGTTGCACTTGGAAATGTTTACGAGCGACGCGAAAAAATAAGAAATGGGGTGGTGATTAAAAAAGAAGCCCCCATCATGAGGCATTTCACTGTTGAACTCGAAAGGATTGCCGACACCTTTACGGCCTGATCACTGTTCCTTAACCATATTTCATCGTTAAAACCCATGATATTGCTTCCGGCGGTGTCATGGGTTTTTTATTTGATGCTCAGGCAAAGCCTGACTAAAAATGTTCAGAAAAAAAAACAGGAAGCAACCCTTTTTCAATGAGTTGCTTCCTGTAAGAAAAACCTAATGAAAGGAAGATCTGGTTCAACGAATCAATCGCTGGTGAAGAAAAAAGTTACAAATCAAAAAAAAACTAAAACGAGTAGAGCAAGTATTACAAGTTGGATCGGTGTTGGTAGAGTCTCCCTGGTTTGCTATCAAGTTGATCAAAGTATAAGCATTTCACCAAAAAGTTCATGAGCAAGTGGCAGTTTTCAAGTTCTGTAGTGCAATTCGAGGGAGAATCTCTTACCAACTGTTTATCATTGGTTTTTTGCTACCAACCAGCAGCCAAACACACAAGCAGTTATTTGAAATGATCAGCAATTTGAGTGTATCAGTTATTGTAAGAACGAATTTTTGAAATTGTTTGGTCATCGTTTCAACCAGTTTCCAACCCAATAGACATGGTTTTGAAAAAAAGTTGCCTGAGCTGAAAAAAAAGTCGAAAAAAGTTGAAAAAAAATCCTGATAATGCTGAATATGTTTTTATGACCTGGAATAATGGCCAATAAAGTTATCAGGCAACACCAATTACATCAATTTTCTAATGTGCCATGGTTGCTGTTTTGCCTGGTGTGTTTTATTGATCATAAAAAAAATGCCGCTTCCTGAGCTGGTTACGGCATTCAAAAGAATGGGGGAAAGAAAATGTTATTCGATAATGAATTTCCTTGTAATCGGGGAATGATTGCTGGTAACATACACGCAATAAATCCCTTTCCGCAGTCCGGTAAGATTAAAATCAATCTGGTTGGCGCCGGCAGCAAGTTGCCTGATGTTGGAATAAACCACCTGACCAAGATTGTTCAGTATTTGAATTTCAACCTGTTCATCATTTTTCAACCGCAGGTCAAGCGAGAAGGTGCCGTTGTTTGGATTCGGGAAAACCTGCCCTGAAGATATTTCGGAGGCAGTGTTGTCGATGCCGAGAAATGTGGCCGACATTTCAAAATCATGGCAAAAGGTACTGGTCATTCCCATCCCGAAAACGGTAAGACAAACCTGGTACCAGCCTGTTTCATCATAAAGATGTGTCGGGTTCTGGAGGCTGGATGCAGTGCCATCGCCAAAATCCCACAGCCACCAAACTGGTTGACCTGAGGAGGTATCGAAAAAATGGTAGAGCAATGCCGTAGCGCTGTCCTGAACTACTTCAAAACTTGCCTGCAACATGCCTGGGCCGCCATTGCCAGCATTCACTTCATGACAGGTTGTCCAGATGCACGAATCGGCCGGATTGTTCATCAAAAGTGTTGTCAAACAAACCTGGTAAGTGCCCTGTCCGGAAAAGGTGTGGGTTACAGGGTTACCGGTGGCCGCGTTTCCATCGCCGAAATCCCAGTAATATTCGCACATCAGTCCATTCATGATGGAGCCTTCAAATTGGAAGGTCAGCTCGCCAAGCGAGAGGGAGATAAAATCGTTCTGACAGTCAGGAGGCACATTTATTCCTACATAAATCATGTTGCACAATTGGCTGTAACAACTTGAATCGGGAGCCATAATGGTGAGACAGGTGTAATATTCGCCTTCTTCGGGGAAAACATGCACGGGGTTTTGCTCAAAGGAATATTCTCCATCACCAAATTCCCAGAAATAGCTTACCTCGCCGTTGGTGTACGAAATATCGTAAAACTCAATTTTCAATGAATTGTCAGGAACCGGCATCCAGTAAAACTGAGCCTGGCAATCCCAGCCGTTTTGCCCGACCCAAACTTCGTAGCATCGGGTATCAACACAATTCAGTTCAAAATTTTCGATGGTCAGGCAAACCATGTAAACGCCCTGTTGCATGTATGTGTGCATGGGATTGGGTTCCAGGGAAATGTTGTTGTCGCCGAAGTCCCAAAACCAGGAGTTGGCTGCCGGGAACGACAAATCGTTAAACTGCAGGGTTAATTCGCCGGCAGGGAAGTAGGTAAAATCGGCATAACACTGGTTATAAACAAGGGTGTCAACCGGAAATTCATAACAGCGGGTGTCTTCACAGCCCAGCTCTTCATTGTGCATGGTAAGGCAAACATTGTAAATGCCGGGGTTGCTGAAACTGTGCACCGGATTCTGCTCCTGTGATGTTGCTCCGTCGCCAAAATTCCATTCCCACGATGTTGCAAACGGGAACGAAAAATCCTGGAACTGGTAGGTGAGAAAACTTCCCGGTATTGGATAGCCCCAAAAATCGGCAAAACACTCAACATTGTATTCTTCAACCACAATGGTTTCCTGGTAAGTATCGTAGCAACTTCCGTCAGGGCTTTCAATAACAAGTGTAACAAGGTATTCGCCGGTTTCGGGGTATTGGTGTACTGGGTTTTGTTCCGATGAAGTGGTTCCGTCGCCAAATTCCCAAGTCCACGAACCGCCGGGTGTAAACCACGATAAATCCCAGAATTCGATGGTGAGCGGCGCCTGCCACGACGGAATCCATGTAAACCAGGCTTCGCAATCATAGTTGAAATTATCAACCCATACTTCATAGCTGATGGTTGATTCACAATTTAATGCTTCAACAAAAACTGTCAGCGTAACAAGATAAACCCCGGTTTCGGCATATTGGTGAACCGGATTTTGTTCTGTTGAGGTCGATCCGTCGCCGAAATTCCATAACCAGGTATCAGGCATTGGCCAGGAATAATCCTGAAACGAAACCATCAATGTTTCGTTTTGCCACCAGCCAAAATCAGCAAAACAATCAAACGGCATCACCGAACCAATTACAAAATCAGCAATAAGGTTGTAGTTTCCGGGGCCAAAAAACAAATCCTGTGCGTATGCCATTCCATTGGCATCGTAAGTGAAAACGTATGCAATTCCCGATAGATTGGCTCCGGATAGCTGTATGATGATGTCATACTGCCCGTTATCACCTGTAACGGCGACTCCGTAATAACCGGGGGTATTGGGCAGGCTGTCGATAATTACATTTATCATCTGGTTGGGAACCGGCGCACCTGTTGTGGCTTCTGTAACTGTTCCGCTAAGCTGTATTTCTGTCGTTTGGGCAAAAGCAAATAATGAAGCCCATGCCAATGCCAGCAAAAGCATCATCCTTTTTTTCATAGGTGTTGTGTTAAAGGTTTTTATTTAATGAATTTGTAACTATTAAAATAAAGCCCGTTGCCGGAAATAACTTTCATAACATACACACCTTGTGGTAGTTTTGAAACATTAATTCGGAGGGCGTTATCGAACCTGGTTATTTGAGAGGATGTAAGAGGTATATTCTTTCCGGTGATTTCGGAAATGCTTATCTGGGGAAGGCCATTTACAAGGGTATTACTTGAAAGGTAAAGGTAATCGTCGGCTGGATTTGGATAAATTTGAATATCTGCATAATTTTCATCCGGATCATTTATTGCCGTAAGCCCGCCGGAATACATGGTTAACCTGATGTTATCGACCACCGGATGGGTGTTGGAAAGTGCTACTGCCACCGGTTCGGTAAGCATTCCGGCCGATTCGGCTAACAAATAATAAATTCCGAACGACAGGTTGTCGAACCTGAAGGCGCCAGAGGCAGAGGTAAATTCATACGCAACAGCCTGCATATTCGCATCGAACAACAACACTTCGGTATTTTGTGAAGGAAACGGCAGGCCCCCTGTTGCTTCAAAGTAACTCACCACATCACCGGTAATCTGGCCAATGCCAAAGTCGGATTGCGGAATTTCTGCAAGCGAAACATGGGCATCGTAAAAATTTGTACCGGACAGATGAAGCAATCCAGACTCCTGCCAGCGCAAATTATTTGAGTAATAGGTTGGAAAATAATCTGAAAAATGCGTTGAACCAGCGCTCAACCGGAATTTCAGCAGATAGTTGCTTTCTAACAAATTCAGGAAATAAAAATATCCCAGATCGGTAAAAGAGGCGGTGTCGAGTGGAATGGTGTTTTCATTCTGGAAGCGGTAAACATACACGATGGCCGTGTCGCCATTGTCAACCGGGTTGTTTATAGGGTAACCATTTCCATAAACAAATCCGCCAATGTGGTAATAATCAGGCATGGTGATTTGTTGTGTAATGCTGTCAACACAGTTTTCGCCGTACGGATTTAAGGTTGTAATCCTGAGTTTTACCGCGTAGCTGCCAGGCTCGGCATATTGGTGCTGCGGATTTTCAATGTCCGATGTTGTTCCATCACCAAAATCCCAGTTCCACAAATCAGGATTTCCTGTTGACGTGTTGTGAAAATGAAACAGCCTGGGTTTGTTTATGCCCGAATCGGGAACGGCCGTAAAACCCGCCATGCAGTTGGGTTTGGCTAAATAAACCGGCACCTGTTTCTGGATTGTGCTGTTGCAAAATGCAATCGAGTCGTCATGAAAAACTGATAACTGAACCAGGTAAGTTCCCGAATCGGAATATATGTGAACCGGATGTTGCTGATTCGAATTAAAACCATCGCCAAAATCCCAGTACCACTGGTTTAAAATTCCTGTCGATTCATCGTCAAACTGCAGTGTGAGCGGCTGACCAGGAACATTATCATAACGGAAATCAGCATTGCAGAGATCAGGTACATCAACCATTACTGTTTTACAAAGGGTTTCCTGGCAGTTTCCCATCATGTTTTTCACCGTAAGGCAAACTTCGTAGATGCCTTCAGCAGCAAATGTGTGCAAAGGATTTTTTAAGGTAGAAATACTGCCATCGCCAAAATCCCAATTCCACTCAACAATATTACCTCCTGACTGGTCGGCAAACTGGAAAGTGAACAGGTCGGCAGTGGAAGGTAAAATGGTGAATTCGGCAAAACAATCGGGGTTATTTGATATTTCGACAAGTTTGCAATATTGATCACTGATTCCCGAAATGGTATTCATCACATACAGACAAACCGTGTAAATGCCTTCATTTTCATAAACATGCAGGGGTTCGGTTCCAAAACCAAAATTTCCATCACCAAAATCCCAGAGCCAAACATCGATGGTGCCTGTGGAAAAATCGATGAACTGCACCAAAAACGGATTGTTGGGATAAATAAAGTAGTTGAAAACAGCCTGGCAATTTTGCAAACCAGATATCACAACTTCGCGGCATATTTGATCGGAACATGCACCGGCTGCGTCTTCAATGGATAGGGTAACCATGTAAACACCTTGGCCAGGGAAGGTATGCGAGGGATTTTGCAGCGTAGAGGTGGTTCCGTCGCCAAAATTCCATTCCCAGGTGTCGGCTTCGCCAGTCGAAATATCCGAAAAATGAACAATCAGAGGATTTAGCGAATCCTGTAAAAAATAAAAGTCGGCTTCGCATTCAGGAACAATACCCACAAAAATGGTTTCACAAAACTGGTTGGTGCAATTGCCGGAAGCATCCGATACCGTAAGGCAAACATTGTAAATGCCCGAATCGAAAAAGCTGTGAACGGGATTTTGATAATTCGATGTTTGTCCGTCGCCAAAATCCCAAAGATATTGTTCGATTACCCCTGTCGATAAATCGACAAACTGGTAAGTAGCCGGATCGACAGGAAAGGGATAATGGTTGAAAAAACTGTTGCAGGTTATCTGGTTCGACACCAACACCATTTCGTAGTAATTGTCCTGACAGCCGGTTTCCTGGTTGAAGATGGTAAGCGAAACATCATAAATACCTTCTTCAGGAAAAACATGAACGGGGTCTTTTTCAAATGAAACCGTACCATCGTTAAAATCCCAGAGCCAGCTATCGGGTGAGCCCTGCGACATATCCAGAAACTGAAGAGCAAGTGCATTGTTCTGATTATAAAAGTAGGTGTACCCGGCATTACAGTCCGCAATGGGGCTAACCTGAACCTCAGAACACCAGGTTGAGGTGCAGTTTCCCGTCTGGTCGGCTACGGTAAGGCATATTTCGTAAAAGCCAGAGGCCTGATAGGTGTGAACCACATTCTGTTCGTTGGAAGTGGTTCCATCTCCAAAATCCCAGTTCCAAAGTGCTATTTCGCCCGAAGATAAATCCCAGAACTGAACTGTATTGTCGATTCCCGAAAAAGGAAATGAGGTAAACAAGGCTTCACACATGTCATCCTCATAAATCGAAAGTGTTTCACAATATTCATCCAGACATTCACCTTCACTGTCGGCAACCGTAAGGCAAACTTCATAAATTCCTTCAACAGTAAAAGTATGTGTGGGGTTTTGTTCGTTCGAAAAATTTCCATCTCCAAAATCCCAAAGCCACGACTCAATGTCTCCCAGCGAAGTTTCCTTAAAATAAAAAGTGTAGGGAAACTGAATATCGGGAGCATACAAAAAATCGGACTGGCAAAAACTTAGTTGCTGGCTTGCACAGATTACAAAATTGCTGGTAATGTGGGTTTTCAGGGTGTTGAAGGTGTGGGTGTGAATGATAAACTGGTTGTTGCAATCGATGGTCGAAACAGTGACGATGCCTGAACTGACAGGTAAATCCATCACACAACTAAAAAAACCGGACTCGTTGGTGTACAATTTTTCAAAATGAAGAATCAAAGGGTACTCATTTTTAACCTTGATGGTTACCAAATGATTTGTAACGGGTTCAAGGGTCGATTCTTCAAAAACATATCCTGATACGAAAAGGTTTATGTTGCCTCCCCGTGTCAGGCTTGCGATTGCCATTAATACCAGTATTGCAACAACTTTTTTCATCATGTAGAGTGAATATGCAAATTTACCAGAAATTATAATACACGCCTCCTCTTATTCCCATCGAATATGGTTTTTTAAGATTATTTCCGCTTATGTCGTAAACACCTCGCAAATAGTACCGGTAAGTTGGCTCAACAAGAATTCCCAGGTTTTTTGTTAGCTGATAACGCAGATCAACACTCATCAGAACCTGAACTGAAGTGGTAATGCGAGGCATCGAGTAGTTGTTGATGCTGTGAACCGTTGCTTCAGGGTTGATGTAACTGAATGCTGGAACTTTTTTGGTGAGCATCAGCGAAATAGATGGACCGGCTTTCAGATATGCCGAAAACCTCCCTTGCTGAAATGCCTTGTAACCAATCATGAGCGGAATCTGCAAATAAGTGAAACTGCAATGATTTTGATGATTGGACTGGTGTTGAACCGAATCGTAAACCGTTATTTTCTGAATGACAAAAATAACAGAATCAGGATTTTCGGGGTCAACAATAAACTCGCCTACCCCATAGTAAAACCCTACACTATCGTAAGTTGACATGTCAACCATGTAATCGCCTACATCGTTCATGTAGCTCAGTTCAACCCCGCCCTGCAGCAGGTACCTGCCGTTGTGGTATCCGGCAGAGGCTCCTCCAAGCCAGGTTTTCTCGCTCGACGAAGAAATGGTTCGTGTGTAATTCGTTTCTTCGTACGATCCGTAAGCCGAAATCGACCAGTACTTTGTTTTTCCCCGGTAAAGCTCCATTGCACCCTCATCAAAATCGCGCTTGGGTGGCTTGTATTTGCCCTTGAAAAAGGCAACCACCGAATTTGATCTTGAATTTATGTTCTGAATTTTACCCGTGGAATTGGATTTCAATTCAGGCAATGGCGTTATCAGGTGCACCTCGTGGCCTGTGGTATTTCTTTCAGTTGGATTAGGCACACCTTGTTTTTGACTGTCAACAATTTCTGTCTGCTCGTTGCCCACAGGCTTTATCTTGTTGATTTCAGGTGTTGATGAAAACGACGATCCGTTGGGTTGAGATTCAGAAATTTCATCCACCTTGGATTCTGCAATAACCGATTGGGTCACCGGTAATTCGTTATCTGTCAAATCAACTGCTGATGGGTTGATTTCGCTGTCTGCAGTATTTTGAGTTTGTTTTTCCTGAAAATCGCTGCCGCTGGTTGATTTTTCAGGATTCATTTCAGCTTGATTTGAAGCTGCCTGAACCGGAATAAGGGCTTCACCGGGCAACGGATTTTCGGGTTTTAACGATGCAATTTCTTCGTAAGAATCGGTGGGTTTTGCGTCGGAAACCGGGGTTTCTTCGGTATTCTGTAAATCCTCAAAACCATGATTATCAGCTTGTCCGGGTTGAGTTGTTTGTTTTGATATTCCGATGGTTGGGGATTTTTCGGTTTCAGCGATTTTTTGGGGTATCTTTTCGGCCAAAACGCTGTTTGTATTGTCAACTGATTCTTTTACTGGCTCATTTTGAACAAACGCTTGCGTATTTTGATCAGGACTAAAACTTTCGGTAATTGGGGTATTGGTTTGCTGGTCATTTTCAGAAGGGAGAAGGTTAAAAACAAGCAGACTAACAGTGATAATGCCTGTTGCGGCTACTCCGGACCAGACAGCCGGAATATTGGTAAAGTTAAAGTGCATAATTTCTCTCCATAGAAGCTTGCCGGCGATCTTTTTCCAAAGCCCCGATTCGGGTTCCTGAGCGAAATTATTTAACCCCTCCCTGAAAATCTCGTCGATATTATTCAGGTTCGATTTCATTCAATATTTCCTATTTTAGTAATTCCAGTTAATTGAGTTATTTTAGAAACCAGATGTCTTCTGGCTTTAGATAATTGTGATTTTGAGGTATTAACAGAAATGTCGAGCATATCAGAAATTTCTTTGTGCGATAAATTTTCAAATGCATAAAGGTTAAAAACTGTACGGTAACCTTCGGGCAGGTTCTGAATCATGTTTATCAGGGTTTCCTGCGGTAATTTTATGTTTTCCAGTTTAGTCTCATCTTCATCAATCAGTAATGTTTCTTCAATTGCATCAATATCTGTGTGAAACTGATGCTTAATGCTTTGTTTGTTGTGTGTAATAGCTGTATTCACCATTATTCTTTTTAGCCAGCCTTCAAAAGAGCCTTCACCCCTGAAATTTTTTAGATTGGTAAAAATTTTTATAAAACCATCCTGCAAAATATCATGTGCTTCGCTTTTGTTTCGGGCGTACCGCATACAAATTCCTAACATTGTGGGTGCATATTTGCTGTAAAGCTGGCTTTGGGCATGTCGCCTGCCAATAATGCAGCCCTCAATTATTTTCTGATCTGCTTGCGGCATTTTTTTGCTAAAGTATTGACTGCAAACCATTACAAGGGTTGCCTGAATCTGGTGCTTTTTAAGAAAAAAAGCTCCCCCCCACATTGATTATGCTATCGGCAAAAGTATGAAAATATGATTATGAGCCTTGTAGTGTCCAGAATTATTATTTTTGCCAGCCAATCGAAACAAAATTTCTTACTATGAAAATGTTTTTGCATATTTTAACAATTGTGCTGTCAATGTTACTTTTTGTAGATCGTCTCCCGGCTCAGGAAAAGAAAAGTACACCCCCACCTGACGAAAAAAAGATGTTCATCGATGGTCTTCCTGTTTTTACAGAGGATGATATGGAAGTTTTCAAATCGATACCTGAACTAAAAATGCCCGAAAATTATAAAACTCGAAATTTGCCTGTTGTTGTCGATAACTCACTATTGCCTTACATGCGGCCTATTTTCAACCAATCGAGTCTCGAGTGCGGGCAGGCAAGTGCAGTGGGCTACACATTCACTTACGAAATGGCCAATATCAGGAATTTGGTAGCCAATGTGCCCGAAAATCAATACCCCACACATTTTGTTTTTAACTGGAGTAACCAGGGCAGTGGAAGCGCCTGCGCATTTTTCGATAGCTGGAACATCGTAAAAGAAGTTGGGACACCCAATGTTGTCGATTACGGCGGATCACTCAACTATGGCGGTGATGCCCGCTGGATGAGCGGCTACGACAAGTATTACAGGGGAATGCAAAACCGTGGTTGGGATTATTACTCCATTTCATTGCGGGATGTTGACGGCCTCACCACCTTGAAACACTGGATAAACGACCACCTGAAGGGTGATGAACATGGTGGCCTGGCCAATATTTACGTTTCGTATGGATCGGTAAGCAACACTTTGCCACCAGGCACTCCTGAAGCAGGTAAATATGTAGTAACGAATTTTGGAACCTATGCTAATCACGCACTTTGTATTGTAGGATATCATGATTCTATCCGATGGGATTACAATAATGATGGGCAGTACACCAACGATATCGATATCAACAATGATGGTGTGATCGATTTCCGTGATTGGGAAATAGGAGGCGTAAAACTTGCCAACAGTTACTCTGCAACGAGTTGGGGAAACCAGGGTTACGCCTGGTGCACCTACAATGCACTTTGCCGTTCACTTGCCCAGTCAGGTGTATGGAACCAATGCGCCAGTGTGATTGAAGTCAAAGAACAGACCGATCCTCAGTTCACTTACAAAGTGACCATTACACATACATCGCGTAATAAACTGAAAGTAATGGCCGGGGTTTCGACAAATCTGAATGCTACCAGCCCCGATTTTGTTATGGAATTCCCCATTTTGAGCTATCAGGGAGGAAACAAATACATGCAGGGTGGTACTTCCGAAGCCGACAAAACGCTTGAGTTTGGCCTGGATGTTACACCCCTTCTTTCCGAAATTGAAAGTGGCCAGCCAGCCCGTTTTTTCCTGCTTGTTGATGAAGATGACGGAGGAAATGCAGGTTCTGGCGCCATTGTAAACTGGTCGCTGATGGATTATACAAATGGTATGAACGAAATTCCATGTGCACAAACCAATGTTCCGATCACAAATAATGACCTTACCACATTAACCATTGATGCAACCCTTACCTGGGAAGCGCCAGAAGTTGTGAATGTTGAATTACCACCTGCAATTATCAATGAGCCTTACGCCTGCCAGATGATTGGCACAGGTGGAACTGAACCTTACAGATGGAACATCAGAAAAGATTATTATTCATATCAAACCACTGAGGCTTTTCCAATGGTAACCCAGCAACAGCTTTATCCCAACAACAGCGGATCGGGTTACGCTGAAAAAGAAATTTCCTTTGAATTTCCCTTCTATGGAAACCTGTACAAAAACTTTTATGTGCACACCGATGGATACCTGATGTTTAAACCTGGTGAATACCCCTGGACTTTTATTGTGGATGAGTTTAACCTGTTTAAGCATTTAAGGGCTATTTCGCCATACATGCAAAGGACACATTCAGTAAACGGCGGAGGGATGTGGTACGAAGGTGATGCAACCAAGGCCACATTCAGGTGGAAAGCCATCGAATACAGTACCAACAATGTGTTAAATTTTGCTGTTACCCTGTATCCTTCGGGTAATATCGAGTTCTTTTACGGCGAGGTAACAGCATCGGCATGGAACCGATGGTTTGCCGGGGTTTGCGATGGTGATGCATTCAATTACGAATTGCTTCCGATTTCAAATACCTTTAACATAACACCCAATACCAAAGTTGTCCTGGAACCCGATTACAGCTTTACCGAACTTCAAATAACCCATGACGGATTGTTTTATGGTGTTCCGACCCATCCATACGAAGCGGTTTATATCGATTTTTATCTGAAAGATGCCAACGGTATGACAGGTACCCAATCGCTTCCTTTTTTCACCGATGGATTTAACAGCGTGGTAATAAGAGATGTGATCATCAGTGCGGGTGACGATAACATTATCGAATATGGCGAATCTACTACGCTTGGCATACAATTGCAAAACATCAGCGAGGAAACTGTTGAGGCTGATCAGATGAAAATCACTACCACAGACCCCTATGTGATACTCACCGACAGTATTGTCGAACTGCAAACTTTTAATCCTGGTCAGACCATCACTTTCGACAATGCTTTCGCTTTTGATGTTGCCAATGATGTTCCCGACAACCATTACCTGATTTTCGATACACAAATTACCGCCGGTTCCGATACTTACAACAGCCATATTTACCTTCGGGCTTATTCAGTTGAACTTCAGATTGATGGATTTTCAGTCGAAGATGGGAATAACGGTTTTCTGGAACCTGGCGAAACCGCACAGATTTATGTTGATATTAAAAACCTGGGAGGCGCTACTGCCTATAATATCAATGTTGATCTCGAAAACAGTGATCCAATGATCACCATTACACAATCTCCCATCACCATAAGCCAAATAAATGGAGGAAATTCAGGAACAGCGCAGTTCGAAATTCATGTAGATGAGTCGGCGCCGGTTGGTCACATTACTTCCTTCATTGTGACGGCATTAGCCGACAATGGATTTTCTGACAACCAGGTCTATACCATTTCGCTCGGTTTTGTGGTGGAGGATTTCGAAACCGGTGATTTTTCGCAGTTTTTATGGGAATTTTCAGGCACCGCTCCCTGGGGAATTACTCAGACAAATGTTTACGAAGGCGCATATTGCATGCAATCCGGTGATGTCAGCGATAACCAGCAGAGCGATGTTTTTGTGACCATGAATGTCATTGCTCCTTCCGAAATCAGTTTTTACTACAAGGTTTCGAGCGAGCCAAGTTATGATTATCTGCGTTTTTACATCGACGAAACCCAGCTTGCATCGTGGGCTGGTGATGTTCCGTGGGCGTATGTATCATTCCCGGTTTCTGCGGGTGAGCATACCTTTAAATGGGTGTATCAGAAAGACATAAGTGTTTCGAATGGCAGCGATTGCGCCTGGGTTGATTACATTGTTTTCCCGCCTGCTGCCGAGTCGGTCGTGGTTTATGCTGGTCCCGACATCAGCATTTGTCAAAACCAGACTGCACAGATGAACCCGATTATTTCGGGAGCGATTTCAGTATTATGGACCACTTCGGGCGATGGAACCTTCAACGCCCCCACGGCTATCAACCCGGTTTATACGCCCGGAACCTCCGATATTTCAAATGGTTCGGTTACACTTACCTTAACCATCGACGATGGTTCGGGTGGCGTCCTGAGCGATAATTTGCTTGTGGTTATCTCAAACCTGCCGATTGTTTGGGCAGGTGAAGATGCTTCGCAATGTGCCGATGAGGCGTTTGTTGAATTATCGGGCGTTGTGTTGAATACCAGCAATTTTTTCTGGGCAACTTCGGGCGATGGTACTTTTGGTAACATAAATCAACTTGTTACAAGCTATTATCCTGGCGAAATGGACGTTACAACAGGTTATGCTGAACTTTCGCTTACAGGAATAAGTGTGGCGCCATGTGTGGATGACATCACGCACAGTTTTACCCTCACGCTGTGGCCACTGCCTGAAGTGTCTTTTGCCTCCATCGACACCCTTTGTTTGGTTTACCCACCTTACCAGCTCACCGAAGGAAGTCCTGCAGGTGGCGTTTACAGCGGACCCGGTGTTGCAAATGGCTGGTTTAGTCCTTCAGTAGCCGGAATTGGCCTGCATGTTTTAACCTATACTTACACCGACCTGAATGGTTGCAGCAATTCAGCCCAGCAAACTGTTGTGGTGGATGCCTGTACAGGGGTTTCCGAAACCCCGTCGTTTGATTTTACCATTTACCCTAATCCGGGCAACGGCAATTTTATCATTACCTCAGCTGACCTTGCCGGAAAATCAATAAACATTGAGTTGTATAATTGTCAGGGGAACCTTGTTTTCAAAGCAGAAAATACGTTTTCCCGGGATGCCGAACTCACCCTCAATGTCGAAAACCCGGTACCAGGTATTTATTACCTCAGGTTGAATTATGAAGGTCGGGTTTTGACGCAAAAACTGATCATAAAATAAAGCAAATCAGCTGAAAAGACTCTCACACGAGGGTCTTTTCAACTTTTTGGCGGTAAAGCCAACCGTGCAGTAATTCGATCGAAAACAATGTGTTAAAAAACTATGAAGTACTGGAAAACTACCATTTTATTTGTTGTCGGCTGGTTGTTACTTTTTAAAACGGCGCATGGCCAGGAAAAAGATACCAACCCATTCTCCAATGGAAAACCCATCGGACTTGTGTTTGCTGATTTTTATACAGGAATAAACCAGGGAAGCAATCCTTCGGCATTCGAGATAAAACGCGCCTATCTGGGTTATGAGTTCGACATTGGCGGAAATTTCAGTTCCAAAATTCAACTCGACATCGGAAGCCCCGACGATGTTTCCAACTATTCACTTCTGCGCCGGTTTGCCTATTTTAAAGATGCTTACCTTGAATACAAAAAAAACAAGTTCAACATCAAATTTGGGATTATTCCTTTGCAACAGTTTAAAATTCAGGAAAATATATGGGCGCACCGCTACATTTACAAAACTGTCATCGATCAGCAAAACCTGGGTTCGAGTGCCGATCTGGGTACCTCCGTAAATTACAAGGCCACCGGATTTCTTGAACTCGATTTTACGCTGATGAATGGAGAAGGATATAACAATCTGCAAACGGATTATTCGTACAAAGCCGGATTGGGAGCAACTTTAAAACCCTGGAAAGGTTTGATTGTGAGAATGTATGTTGATGGCATCACCAAAAGTGAAACCCAGTGGCTGCTGGTGAGTTTTGTAGGTTACGAAATCAAGGATAAGTTTCTTGCCGGTTTTGAATACGATGTAAAGCTCAACAACAAATTCGAGGAAGATCATTCCATCGATGCCCTTTCGGGATATGCTTCATGGCATTTTGCCAAAAAACTTCAGGTGTTCGGACGTTATGATTTTATAACTTCCAACACGCTTGCTGGTGAAGAAAGACCCTGGAACCTTGAAAATGATGGCAGTACCATTATTGCCGGAATTGAATACCGCCCCGTTTCAAAGGTGAAAATTGCATTTGATTACCAGGACTGGTTTCCATATGCCGGTAATGCTGAAAATCATTCGTATCTCTTCTTAAATCTCGAGTTTAAGGTATGGTAAAAAAGATAAGCACCTGTTTTCTGGCAATTGTTTTACTAAGCACCCTGTTTTCGTGCCGTAAAAGCAACTTTAACCTGCCCGAAGATAAAACCATTACCGACAATGGTTTTGGTACCGGCACGGTTACCTGGTATGCAAGCGAAGATTACATTATCGAAGGGTTGGTTTTTGTAAATGACGGCCAGACCCTTACCATTGAACCGGGCACGGTTATCAGGGCACGCACCGGTCAGGGCGATAAAGCCAGCGCACTGATTGTAGCCCGCGGAGGTAGGATCATTGCCAGGGGAACAGCCCAAAATCCAATCATTTTTACAGTTGAAGGAGATGACCTTGAAGGCAGCATTCCCATGACCGCAAGCGGGTTGTGGGGTGGGTTGATTGTATTGGGAAATGCACCCCTGAATGCTTCCGGAGGCGAAGCCATTGTAGAAGGAATACCGATCAGCGAGCCGCGTGGCGTCTTTGGTGGTGACAATCCCGGCGACGATTCGGGAATCCTGCAGTACGTTTCAATCAGGCATGGTGGAACAACCCTGGGTGAAGGCAACGAAATAAACGGCCTCACCCTGGGTGGCGTTGGCAGTGGCACAGTGATAGACCACATAGAGGTATTAGCCAATGCCGACGACGGAGTCGAGATATTTGGCGGAACCGTCAATTGCAAATATTTGGCAGTTGCCTGGTGTGGCGATGATGCTTTCGACTTCGACCTTGGTTTTCAGGGTAAAGGACAGTTCTGGCTGGCCATCATGGAGCACGAAACGGGTAACCAGGTCATCGAATTGGATGGAAGTTCCGGACATCCTTCGCAAAAACCTTACACCAGGCCCATGGTTTTTAATCTGACAGCAGTAGGTAGAGGGCCTGACATGCAAGGCGGCCTGATTAGTTTTGCCACAAACGCGGCTGGAATTTTCCGCAATTCTATTTTTGTAAACCAACATTCAGGAGTTCAGATCGAGTATGATGTGGATCATGATAACTCGTTGGAGCAGTGGCAATCAGAAAATCTTGAAATCACCCATAACACCTTTTATAATATTGCAGATGATACCCCTGCCGGTATTTTCAAAATTCATGGTGATGATCCGGGCAGCGACATAACCCAGCAATGGATTGCCTATTTTACCTTTGGTTTAAACCAGGTTGTAAACCCCGGTTTTTTCATCGAAAATCAAACCTATCATCTGTTTCCGGGAGAGGAATTTACTGGCGAAGCCGCAGTACCGGATGATCCCTGGTTTGAAAATGCCGGGTATCAGGGCGCCTTCAATAACTATGACTGGCTCCTGGGCTGGTCGTTGCTGAGCCAGGAAGGTGTGGTGTGGTAGTTCGAAAATAGATGGTTTACTTTTTCGGTTTCCAACTTTCAGGTAGAAAAAAAAGCAGCATCTTCCTTTGGTGATGCTGCTTTTTTTTGCAATCCGAAATTCATGAAAATCCCTGAAAATGAATGTTTTTAAAAGGAAGATTTTTTATTCAATCACCAATTTTTTCAGTATTGGAGTTCCGCTGTCAGCGATTCTCAGAAAATAAATTCCTTTCGGTTGGTGTGAAAGGTCAATCATAAAGTGTTGATCCGCTGTACGTTCCGAAATGATTTCCAACCCTTGTGTGCTCAAAATTTTCCATTGAACCTGTTCAGCGATTCCGGTGAGATGAACATAAAAAATTCCAGTTGAAGGATTTGGCGAAATATCTACATACCTGGCTGATCCGGGCTCTTGCAGTGATGCAATCCCTTCAATTTTTGCAATAGCCGATAAACCTTGATTTGTGAAATAACCTGTTTGTGGCATTCTTTCATCAAAATCAACCTGAAGTGGGGTTTCGGTTTTACCTGTCTTTTTCCACAAACTGAAAAACATCAGTTCTCCTTCGGTCATTCCATCAGTTTCCGGAGTCAGCGGATCGTCGCCAAATATGGTGATGGCAAGGTTTTCACCACGAAAAACTGCTGCTCCGAAACAATTGCCTGCATGGTTGGTGATCGTTAAAATATCTCCAACCTCCATTCCGGTAGCGGCTTCCCTGGTTAGTGCCACGACATGCGTCAACGGAGTTGTGGTTATCTGCAATCCGGCTGCCATCAGGTATTCCTTATTTGCGTCGGGATTCAGATTATTACTGGAAGTTTCTTTCAAGCTGTTGCAAACCGGGAAAGTCAGATTTACCGGTTGATCCAGGTTGATGAAATAGGCTTTTCCAGGCTGAAGTTCGCTGAGGGTTGCAATACCAAACTGCGGCCAGTAAACCTGCAAGCCTGCAATTTCTTTTACTATTTGTAGGTGGCTACCCAGTGGCTCAAACAATTCTTCAACATTGTTAGAACAGGCAGTTGGCACAGGCAAATAGTTCCAGCCCTCATCCAACATCAGGGTAAGTTCCTGTTGCATATTTCCCGTAAGGGTAAGCTGCCTGTGGGCACTCATTTTCACCTGATAGCCCAACTGGCTGTTCCAATCAACAAGGGTGTTGATGGTATTGGTTGGCCAGTACATTCCTTCGAAATTCTGTAAAATTATCAGGTCGTTCTGAACTGTTGAAAATAGGTTTTCCAACGAAGGTTCATCAGGAACAATATATCCCGAAATCCCACTCCAACCTTCTTTCAGGTCAATAATCTGAACTATTCCGGTTCCTTCTTCCACAGTAAACAGTGCGCTGATAACCAGGCTCCACCGTCCATGATTATCGGCAGAACGGACAAAAAGTCTGTGTTCGCCAGCTTGTTGGAGGCTCAGATTTATAAGGAAATTCTGAACCACTGTTTTTCCGACCTGCTGTATGCCCACCGGATGTCCTTGTCCTAAACCAGGGTCAACATCAATAAAATACTCGATCCGGGTAATTCCGGTAATATCGGCGGGAAGTGTGGTTTTCAGAAACGACCTGCAATTGGTTCCACTCCATTTCCCATGATTATCCAAAGCCCTGAAAAACAGGTTGTGAATACCATTGGAATAATTCGGAAGAGGAATTTCGGCGATGAACTCATCCATCGGTAAATGATTAGCCTGTATTAAAATTCCATTGCCAAAACCCGGATCGACATCCACAAAATACTCCCATTGCTCGATGACGGGCTGATTATCGCTGATCAGCCGCGAAACAAGGAACGGACGATTCAGGGTCTGGCTCCAGTTTCCGGTTTCGCTTCGCGAACGAAGATACAAGGTATGCTGGCCATCCGAAAGTTCTGAAACATCGGGCGTGAAGTTAACCATTTCAAACCCGTCTTCCGAATAAACCGGATTAGCCTGGCCGTATCCCGGATCAACATCGAAGAAATATTCTGCAACCTTTTCACCCAGAGGCATTTCCGTTACATGAATATAGGCTTGTCGTTCAAAAATATCCTGGTTGTTTCCCTTTGAAACTGTTAGCGTAACATCAAACCAGCCGGTGCTTTCATAAATGTGCATTGGATTTTGTTCGTTGCTGGTGGTGCCATCTCCAAAATCCCAGAACCAGGTTTCAGGATTTCCGGTTGAAAAATCGGTAAACTGAACTTCAAGCGGTGCAAAACCAGTGGTAGGTGATGCTTCAAAATTGGCCAATAGTTCAGGTTCCAGCCAGAAATCTGCATTCAGGGTGGTTCCGCTTTCAAGGTTTACGATCTGATGACTGGAGGCGTAACCTATTTTTCGGCATTCAAGGTACACCATGCCTGCGGGCACTTCTTGGATGGAATAATTTCCATCTGAACCAGAAACTGCCGATGACCAGAACGATGCTTCCACCTCTGCCCCTTCCACGGGCAGGCCGGTTTCAAGGTTGTAAACTATCCCTGCAATCGTTCCGGAATGGGCAAGGGTTCCTTCGTTGATCAGCAATTTTACAAAATCGATGGCAAAACCATCGCCGGCGCCTGTTTCTGTATCGTCAATTTCCAGCTCAAGCTGTTCGCCCTGAAGCAAATACAACAACTCATCGGGGAACCTGACGGTAAGCATTCGCCCGATTGGTCCTGTTTGATCCAGATAATTGACAATGGTTTGCAGGTTGTCAAAGGTGTATCCGTTCAATTTTACCGCATATTCAGAGCAAAAAGTTTGCGGCTGAAAGTCGTCCACAAAAACCTGCAATACAGCTGAGTTCACGCCACCCTGCGAAGGTTGGCAAAGATGGATGATTACCGGTTCGGGTAAATTTTCCGGACGGGAGGTAGTGTTGGTGTAACCATCAGTTCCGCAAGGAACACTGTTGCCTGTGTAGCCCGAAACAACCATAATTTTGTCAGTACCGGGAGCATCTGCCGGGTCGGGTAACCAGGGGAAGCCATGACCGGGCGTGCTTTCCCCGCTAAACGGGTCAAATTCTAAGGGCCACCCAAAACCAAGATTGTCGATATCGCCGGTGCGGATCATGAGCGCGGCTTCCGGAGTATTTTCCAGACATACCTGCTGAAGCGCCCAATCACCATTTTGTGTTTGGTAAACCGTGATGTAATTTTCCTGAGTTACCGTATTGGTCAGGCTATTTTTGGAGATTGACAGACTTACCGTGAAATTGCCAAATGAGGTGTAGGTATGCACCGGGTTTTGCTCCTCGCTGAAGGTACCATCTCCAAAATCCCAAAGCCAGGTTTCAGGATTTCCGGTTGACAAATCGGTGAAACTCACCGTCAGCGGGGCAAAGCCAGAAGTTATGTCTGCAACAAAATCAGGAATCAGGGGTTCGGGAGCAAGCACTTCGATGTACTGAAAACTGGTTGTGCTCTCGGTATAAAACGAATTGCTCACAGTGAGACTGATGTCGTAACTTCCTGCATTCGTAAAGGTGTGCAACGGGTTTTGCTCCTCGCTGAAGGTACCATCTCCAAAATCCCAAAGCCAGGTTTCAGGATTTCCGGTTGACAAATCGGTGAAACTCACCGTCAGCGGGGCAAAGCCAGAAGTTATGTCTGCAACAAAATCAGGAATCAGGGGTTCGGGAGCAAGCACTTCGATGTACTGAAAACTGGTTGTGCTCTCGGTATAAAACGAATTGCTCACAGTGAGACTGATGTCGTAACTTCCTGCATTCGTAAAGGTGTGCAACGGGTTTTGCTCCTCGCTGAAGGTACCATCTCCAAAATCCCAAAGCCAGGTTTCAGGATTTCCGGTTGACAAATCGGTGAAACTCACCGTCAGCGGGGCAAAGCCAGAAGTTATGTCTGCAACAAAATCAGGAATCAGGGGTTCGGGAGCAAGCACTTCGATGTACTGAAAACTGGTTGTGCTCTCGGTATAAAACGAATTGCTCACAGTGAGACTGATGTCGTAACTTCCTGCATTCGTAAAGGTGTGCAACGGGTTTTGCTCCTCGCTGAAGGTACCATCTCCAAAATCCCAAAGCCAGGTTTCAGGATTTCCGGTTGACAAATCGGTGAAACTCACCGTCAGCGGGGCAAAGCCAGAAGTTACGTCTGCAATAAAATCAGGAACCAGGGGTACAACGGTTGCCTCTATAAAACCGATTCGTGTGCGGGTTGAAGTTGTCAACGAATTTGAAATAGTGAGTGCAACATTATAAATTCCCGGGATTTCATAATGATGAACCGGATTTTGATCGTTGCTCGTCGCACCATCTCCAAAATCCCATGACCAGGAATCGATGATTCCCACTGAAAGATCGCTGAAGGCTACCTCCAGCGGAATTTCACCTGAAAACACATTCGCTGTAAAATCAGCATAAAACACATTGCAGGCATGTTCAATCCATGAACTTTCAGCACCGGGGCCCGGATTCATGTTGTACAACCATGCCCCGAAACCATTTGGGCCTGAATCGGTTGCGACAGGGCTTCCAACACCATCGTCAAAGTGCCACAGTCCGTACAATCCGGGTTCATTTCCGGTGAGGTTGGTGCAGAGATTGCCGGCGATTTCTTCCTGTGTTCTCGCAACATTCCAAATTCTTACCTCATCCATTAAACCTTTGAAAAATCGGTCGTTTACATTTCCGCGTCCGCCAAAATCAAGTGTGCCGGTAACGGGGTTGTTGTCCACATTTCCGGTGGCTGCTTCAGTGCCATTCACGTAAAGTGTGCATAAATTGTCCGACTTAGTCATTGCAACATGCGTCCATTGATCTGTCAAAATGGTCTGGCTTTCCGTGATTACCCAGTTCCAGTTGCCGCCAGCCGATTCACCGTAAAGCAGCGATCCGTCCTGATTAACCCTGAACTGAACTCCGGCATCCTGGCCATACCAATGTACCAACGCGTGTATCCAGTAAATTTCAACAGGATTTATCCATGCCTCAATGGTAAGATCGCCATTTGGAAAAGACACTTCACCTGCCTCCATAAAATCGTTTTCACCATCGAACCTGATGGCAAATTCAGTGGCTGGTTCAAGGTTAAAGGTGTCGATGGCAACCATACTCCAATTGTCAAACTCATCTTTTGCACGGACAAAAAACTTGTGTTCACCAGTTGCAAAAGTGGAAATATCAGCAACAAAGTTTTCATCAACCACAGGCGAGGGTTGAAGTGTCGGAACGATGGTACCTGAACCAAAGCCGGGGTCTTCGTCAACAAAATATTCAAGCAGAACAATGTTTGGAGAACCTGTTGAAGCATTGTTTTCCAGTAAAAAAAGCTGTGAGTAAACCTGACACCAGGTTTCGTTTTCGCTTTTCGATCTGACATTGATAAAATGAATACCTGGTTCAAGATTTTCCAAATCAACCATGAAAGCCAGGTCAACCGTGGTTCCGGGCGTCACAGTTACCTGATTTCCATTTCCAAATCCCGGATCGGTGTCGATGAAATATTCCACGTAAGTGATGGGCGATTCGCCGGAATCGAGCTGATCGATCAAAAAAAGCTGGCTGTAAGCATGGCTCCAGACCTCTTTTTCGCTTTTCGATCTGACATTGATGAAATGAATACCTGGTTCAAGGTTTTCCAAATCAACCATAAAAGCCAGGTCAACCGTGGTTCCGGGCGTTACCGGAACGGGGTTTCCATTCCCGAACCCGGGATCGGTGTCGATGAAATATTCCACGTAAGTGATGGGCGATTCGCCGGAATCGAGCTGATCGATCAAAAAAAGCTGGCTGTAAGCGTGGCTCCAGACCTCGTTTTCGCTTTTCGATCTGACATTGATGAAATGAATACCTGGTTCAAGGTTTTCCAAATCAACCATAAAAGCCAGGTCAACCGTGGTTCCGGGCGTTACCGGAACGGGGTTTCCATTCCCGAACCCGGGATCGGTGTCGATGAAATATTCCACGTAAGTGATGGGCGATTCGCCGGAATCGAGCTGATCGATCAAAAAAAGCTGGCTGTAAGCGTGGCTCCAGACCTCGTTTTCGCTTTTCGATCTGACATTGATAAAATGAATACCCGGTTCGAGGTTTTCCACATCAACCATAAAAGCCAGGTCAACCGTGGTTCCGGGCGTTACAGCGACCTGATTTCCGTTTCCGAAGCCGGGATCGGTGTCGATGAAATATTCCACATACGTGATGGGTTCTTCCTCAACCTGCAAAATATCAACATAAAACAGGCTGAAGAACACTGCGCTCCATTTTCCATACTGGTCTTTTCCCCGCATTCCGGCAAAGTGGATGCCGCTACTTAATCCTATGGATGGGATAACAAAGTTCAGATCAGCAACGGGTGTTTGTGCGAAAGCAACCGGAGTTGCAAGATTGTAACCTGGGTCTTCATCCACAAAATACTCGAAATACACAATGTTTTGCGACATTGCGGCCAGGGATGAAAACCAGATGGTCAGCAACAAAAACAACTTTCGTTTCATGACCGGGGACTTACTTTTGAGACTTTATTTTTACGTTGACCGGCAAACCACTCGTGGGGGTGGCCGACAATGGCACTGTTGCCTTGAAAATATGCGGAACAGGCGGCATTCCCGAAAGTACGTAAGGCGTTGCATCTCCAAAAGCGCCGCAGTCGATGCCCCCTTCGCCATAACCGGCTGCCAGCGAATTTTCAATCAGGTAAAAGCGGGTCTCGTTATTACCCGTTTGTGTAAAAACCTGCGACATATCGGCATCCCAAATGTTGTTGGGTAAAACCGGCTGATTAAAGGGGGCTTTGTTGCACACATTGAATTCGATGGTGTTGTTGCGGGTAATATCTGTATTAATACAGAACCTGTCCTCGTAAGGGTAGGTGTTTTGAACAATGTTGTTTTTAATGATGGAATTGCAAACCTGAATCAAAACATAATGATTACCAAAGAGTGTATTGTTGTAGATGTACCACGCCGCACGATTTGAGGTAGAAATATAGGTCGTAATAATATTGTTTCGTATTACAGCTGTCGAATAGGCATTGTAGTTATTTTCATCGGAAATTGACCCCAAATAGTTCATCCTGATGATGACATTGCTCACATTGGTATTGGTCATGCCCACGTAAATGGTTGATATATTGTTCCTTTCAACAATAACATTGTTTGCGCCAACGGTCAGTTGGGCTATTGTCAAACCAGCCAGATACGAGCCTGATGCAGTGGCATTCAAAGTAATATTGTTGATGATGCTTGACGATAGATTTGCCTGTGTTGAGTCGTTTGAAGCCAGAAAATACCCCGGGCCAATAATGGTAAGAGGTTTCGACAGGCTTGCTCCTGCATACGGAATGTTGGTTCCTTCGATGTAAACGATGTCGTTGTCGTTTGCAGCATCAAATGCATCCTGAACGGTCGTAAAATCGGCGTCGATGCCCTGGGCATTGTTAACGCGCCAGTGGTTTTGTGTAAAACCAGCGTTTGCCATCACCAGGCACACAATTGAAATAAGTACGGTAAGTTTTTTCATTGTTATGGTTTTTAATTATTGTTTTTATTTTTTGATTTTCGATATTAATTCTGCCCTTTCACTTTAATCGTTACCGGCAAACCGCTTTGGGTTGAGCCGGCTGAGGGAACAACGGCTTCAAAAATGTGTGGTACTGCCGGCATCCCCGATAAAACATAAGGTGTAAGCCCTCCGTAAGCGCCACAATCGGTACCATTTTCACCTGCGCTTATAGCCGGAGAACCTGCCTTTAATTGCCATTTTCCATCTGTACTGTACCCCAGCACCCCGTCAAAATCAATAAAAACTTCTGATGGAACAAACATCGAAACATTTCCGGCTCCTGGCAGGATGGTGGATTTGATGGTGAAATTGTATTCGAACACGTTGCCGGTATTAATATAAAAGCCATAGCCCTGCCCCGAATACTGGATGTTGTTTTTCATCACCGAATAATAAACATTGACGTTGTTTTTTACCACATTGTTAAAAACGATCAGTGTCGAATACTGGTTAAAGGCAATTTCGGTTGCCACAATGTTGTTGCTGATCATACAATTGTAGGCGCCTTTAAAATTGTCGTATGTTCCAATGATGTTGCAGTAGTTTTGAATGACGGCGCAATTTGTCACCAGATTCGATTTTGCCAGGACAATTTTGGAATATCCATGAGCAGCATTATGGTTGCGGGCAAACACAACATGGTTTGCACTGATAAAAGCCTGGTTATCGATGTACAGTCCATAAACTTCGCTTCCATCAGCACCTGTGTCGATGGTAAGGTTATCGAAGATGGCATTAAGGTTCACGGCCTGTGTGGAGTCGTTTTGGTTAAGAAAATAACCTGGCCCAATCAGAATCAACTTTTTACCGATGGTTTGTGTTCCATAGCTTGTAAGTGAACCTTCGATGTAAAGCGTATCACCGGCATTTGCGCTGGTTACAGCGTCAGCAAAGTTGCTGAAGTGCGCATTCACAGCCGGATTGTTGTTCACGCGCCAGCTGGCGGCCATCATGGGTTGCCAAATTGCAAACCAAATGGCAAAAAGCATCAGAGTTTTGTTTTTTTGCATAATCATGTTGGATTTTTATCTGTTGAAATTTGAAATTCATGGACGTTTGAACGCCAAAATTCAGGAAAAGATTAGATTTTGACAAGAAAAGCAGGTGTTGTTTTATAAATCAGAACGGATTTGTTATCGTTCGGCGTCGGTCAATTCATCTGAAAAGTTTTATCCTTCAGGCGGTTAATCTGTTGTTGGAACATCGAAGGCGTTAATCCGGTAAATTTGCGAAAAGCAACATTGAATGCCGATTTTGAATTGAACCCAACCATTTTCGAAATCCCCTCGATGGAAAGATGAGCACAATTTTTGTCGGCTAACATCCTGCGTGCCTCTTTCACACGAAATTCGTTGATGTAAGCAGTAAAATTGGTGTCAAGATGTTCGTTGATCACTTTTGAAAGATAGGCCGTATTGGTATTAAGTTGCCTGGCCACATCGTTCATGTTAAGATCGGGTTTGAGCCAGTTTTTTTCTATATCAATCAGTTTTCTCAGGTCTTGCAAAAGGCGGTGTGCCAGTTCATCGGGCAGTGCCTGTTTTGGTTTTTGAAGCTCTCGTTCATCAATGGGTTGGTTTTGGTCAAACGCAATAACGCTTTTTTCAGCCTCAACACTTTCCAGGTTTTTTCTCACAAGTGCTTCATAGGCTTTTTGCTTTTGAAAATAAAGCATGATCATAATCATGGTAAAAACTGTGATGGCAAAAATGGTGATGATAAAAACCAAATTCATGGTTCTCGATTTGCTTAACTGAAGGCTTTTAAGCTCGTTTTTTGATTTTAGCCGGAGGATTCGTTCTTCTTTAAGCTCTGTTTCATAGCGGGCATTCATTTCTGCAATGGCTTTTTGGCTGCTTTCCCTGAACAACGAGTCTTTCATTTGTGCGTGGAGTCTGAAATAATACAGTGCCTGCTTATCATTGCCTGTTTTTTGAAATGCATTGGATAATCCAAAATAGGCCTGCGATTGAAAATTTATGTTTTTGAGGCTGTTGGCAGTTTCGAGTGCTGATTTAAAGTAAGATATTGCTGTCTTGGTTTCGTCCTGATCTAAAAAATAATTCCCAAGCGAGAGTTTGCACGTCACCAGGCAATTATCATTTTGGATCGCTTCAGAAATTATCAACGACTGATCATAGTATTCCTTGGCTTTTTTCAGATCACCTTTTTTATGATACACCCATCCGAGGTTGTTTAAAATAAAGGAACACTGTTCGTCAATTTTCTCCGATTTGCTGTATGCCAGCGATTTTTCAAAATAAAACACTGCACTGTCGTAATGTTTGTCTTCCAAATGAGTCATCCCAAGGCCATTGTAAATGTAGGCCAGTCCTGCACGATGACCAATTTTTCCGAAAATATGCAAAGCTTTGTAGTTGTATTCATAACATTTTGCCTTGTCGATGTAATTTTCATAAATGCCGGCAATGTTTGAAAGAACATAACCCATGCCGCTCGAATCCCGCTGATTTTCGAGTGATTGCAGGGCATCCATGTAAAATTCAAGGGCTTTTTCGGGCTGACCCCAGTCGTTGTAAATCAATGCAAAAACAAAACTTAGCGATTGAGCGCCATTTTTATCGTTCAGGCTGTCGAAAATATTCAAAGCTTTGTTGCAGTATTCAAACGATTTCTGATTTTCACACAAATTTCTGTAAATATATCCAACAGTGCTGTAAATCAAGGCCTCCTGTTTTTTTTCACCCATTTCCCGGTAAAGGTTTGCAGCTTTTTGGTAATGGATCAATGCCTGGTTTGGCAATTTCAATTGTTCGTCAGCAATGCCCAAATACCTGTAACATTCTGCTTTTAAGGCTTGCTCTGGGGTCAAATTCCCGAGTATTTCGATGGCAGATTCAAATTGAAGGAGCGCTTCCTGCGGATTTTTTGCTGCAAGCTTTGCTCTGCCTGTTAGCAGTAATGATTTGGCCATTGATTTTTTATCATTTTTTTCTTTAGCAATGGCAAATGCCTGCTGTGCATATTTTTCGCCAAGCAGTGGATTTGCAGCAATAGAATCCTTGGCCATTTTCATCAGAATTTCCGGTGATAATCCATCGGTTTTCTCTTTTTTAAAAGGAGTTAAGGCATCTACTGTTTGCGGCCATGAAAAAATATAGATCGAAATGAAAAAAGCAGTCAGAAAAAAAATCCTTAGAAAAATCCAATGATTGGGTTTCAGCTTTGTGCCGGGGTTACTTTTTATCATTCCGGGGTTCTGGTTATTTTTTATTTTATGGTTTTGCATTTCTGCAAAGTGAGCTATGTTAAAGCCTTTCCAACAATACATGATAAAGTTGTTCGTGGCTTAAAATGGCCGGGTTGTTCTTTTGACCGGTTTCTTCAACGATCTTATCCAAATGAAAATCCTCGATCCCGTAGGCTGTTAATCGGGGCATTTCAAGTTGTTCAGTCCAATGGTAAAGGGTATCAATCAGCAGCCGGCAGCCAGTGTTGATGTCATCTCCTTTTTTCTGCGATAGCAGGTAACCGGTTTTGGCAAATTTGATGAGCGCCTGGTTTTCGGGATCAGTATTTTGCAAATTTTCGATGGTGAATTTCACCGAAGGTGCGAACAGTGTCCCGCAAACCACGCCGTGAGGCATCCTGAAATACCCGCCAATTACGCCGGCAAAACCATGAATCACGCCCAGACCGGCATTAGCAAGGGTTATGCCTGACATCAGCGCTGCATAGGCCATTCCTGCTCTTACGTCGATGTTGCCTGCTCCGGCGCCGCATGCGTTCAACAGGTTTACTGCTGCTTTTTCGATACCGCTCCAGGCAAGGGCGTCAGTCATTGGATTCGATTTTGTTGAAACATACGATTCAAGTAATTGCACGAGTGCATCCATACCTGTTGAAGCAGTGATATCAGGAGGGCAGGTCAGCATGAGTTCTGGGTCAATCAATGCACAATCGGGAATGAAATTGTCGTGACGAAGCGATTTTTTGAAGCCGTCGTCGCCAACCGTGCTCAAAACAGCATTTTTAGTGGCTTCGCTACCTGTACCCGAAGTAGTTGGAACTGCAATAAAGGGGATTTTCCGGCCATCATGACTTTCTCCGCTACCCACATCTTCGAGGTAGGTTTTGACTCTTTTTTTCTGCAAAAGCATCGCTGAAATGGCTTTTCCGGCATCAACCACGCTGCCGCCACCCACTGCTATCACAACATCTATTGTGCGTTGCCCGTATTCCATCACCACCGAATCGATAAAATCGCAGGAAGGTTCGCCGGTAAAAGAAATGCTGATGACATAAATGCCTTCATCACGCAGGTTTTTAACAATTTTATCCCAGGTACCCGATTTTTTCAACGATTCACCACCCACAACCAAAAGTGCTGTTTTGCCAAACCGGGAAGACATTTTTCCCAGTTGCTGAAGTTTTCCGGTTCCAAAAACAATGTCAGGAATTCCGGTGATTAAAAAAGGTTTCATTACCAATTACTTCGTGAGGTGGGTGCAATTACGTGATGAGATACGCCTTCTCTTGGTTTTGCCATCCATGGGGCCACAGTGTCGCGCCATTTCAGGTAATGGGCGGTTTGTTTGTGGGCTTTGGAGGCTTCTTCGGCTTCGTAGGCCTCATAAAGCAGAAATCTGGTTGGATCGTCGTTCGACTGCAAAATGTCGAACCGCATGTTGCCAGGTTCTTTTACAGAAAAATTATGATTTTCGACGCTGGCCTTTATAAAGTGGTCGATAAATTCGGGTTTTACAAAAACGGTAACCGTTGTAATGATCATTTTTTTATTGTTTTGGTTGACCAAAAATAGATGAAATATTCGGTTGGAGAGGTTTTGATGGAAAGGAATTTCTTAAAAAAAAACCCGGACATTTCTGTCCGGGTCTGTGGTGCCACTCGGAATTGAACCAAGGACACACGGATTTTCAGTCCGTTGCTCTACCAACTGAGCTATGGCACCCACTGTTTGAGGCTGCAAATGTATGTATGTTTACCTGTATTAAACAAATTTTTTTTTGTAACGAGTGATTTTAGTTTTGTAAAAATTATTTTTGCCATTGAAATTGAATGAATTAACATGAATGAGAATTTGTTGACCAACCATTTTTTTACTCGTGAACCTGTGCAACTGGTTATTGATTTTGGAAATACACGGGTTAAGGCCGCTATATTTAACAAACATGAACTAATTGAATTAGCGACAAGTGAAAATATTAGTATTGAACAACTTGCAGCATTAGCGCAAAGATTCAACATCAGAAATTGCATAGTTTCGACGGTTACAGATATTCCAATTAAAATCACCAGTTATCTTGAAAAACATTTCAATTTTATCGAATTGCAGCATACTACGCCCATTCCTGTAACAAATCTTTACAAAACACCCGAAACATTAGGAAAGGACAGACTTGCGGCGGTGGTAGGCGCATATTTTAGGTTTCCTGAAACCAACTGCCTGGTAATTGATGCCGGCACCTGCATCACCGTTGATTTTATCGACAGCCAGGGAAATTATCATGGAGGATCAATTTCACCAGGAATAAACCTGCGTTTTAAAGCATTACATACTTTTACCAGCAGGCTGCCGTTAATACACCTCAAAAACTTTGATGGCCTCACGGGTCAAACAACCGAGGAATCAATATTAGCTGGAGTTTTATCCGGAACAATTTCGGAATTGAGGTGTACTATTCAGACTTACAGGGATTTGTATCCTTCGCTTCAGGTTGTTGCAACGGGTGGCGACACTATTTTTTTTGAAACGAAATTAAAAAGTAACATCTTTGCAGCCCCAAACCTGGTGCTTGAAGGTTTGAATGAAATATTGAATTTTAATGCTGTTAAATAACCACAAGGTAAAAAAACTACTGCTTACGGGATTAGGCTTCTTCCTGGCATGTTCGTATGCATTATCTCAGGTAACAATAAATTCTCCTTATTCAGGATTTGGTGTCGGCGACCTGGTCACAAGCCGGAATACCTACAATTTTTCGATGGGCGGTATTGCCTACGCTATCAGCAGCCCAAGATACATAAATCCCTATAATCCAGCCTCAAATGCTGCATTCGATTCCATGAGTTTTGTGTTTTCAGGTGGGATGGTAGGAAAATTTGGGACTCACAAAACAGCTTACCTGTCAAGTAAAACAAACTTTGCATCGCTGGGTTACCTGCTTTTTGGATTTCCTGTAAACAGGTGGTTAAAAACCAGTATCGGCCTGATTCCCTACAGCAATGTTGGTTACAATATCAAGACGCACGACAACGTCGAAAATGTTGGAAGTACCGATTTTTATTTCAAGGGAATTGGTGGTTTGAATGAATTTTATGCCAATGGCTCGTTTCAACTCCACAAAAATTTTGCGCTGGGAGCAAAGGTTTCTTATCTTTTTGGAAAAGAAAACAATTCACGCATCCTTTTTTTCCCCGATTCAGCAGGCATGCTCAACACGAAGGTTGATAACTATGTTGAGGTAGCCGATTTTTATTTCGATTTTGGCGCGCAATACCATAAACAAATTGCCAAAGACCTGACCTTGGGACTGGGAGCCATTTATGCGCCTTCTCAAAAAGTATCCGGCACCCTCAATTACATTGCACGCTCATATTTTGGAACTGCCATTGGTATTGAATCTTTCAGGGATACCATCGCCATGGCTCTTGACAATAAGGGAACGCTCACCATTCCGGCAAAGTATGGATTTGGCGTTATGCTTAAAAAATCAGAGAAATTCTTATTCGGAGCTGATTTTGGATGGCAAAACTGGAGTAAATACAAAGCCTTCGGTCAGGCCGATTCACTTAGCAACAGTTTACAATTTTCAGTAGGGGGGGAATATCTGCCCTCAGAACAGGTTTACACCGATTACTGGAAAAGAATAAAGTACAGATTCGGTTTCAGGTACAACAAAACCTATCTCAACATAAACAACACCCCCATAAACGAATTTGGCATTACCTTTGGTTTGGGTTTGCCAATTCCGCGTTCTTTGTCAACAGTAAATCTTGGTCTTGAGTTTGGAAGAAAAGGTACCACTTCCAACAACCTGATTCAGGATAATTATGTGAAACTGAACCTCGATATTTCGATTTGGGAACGATGGTTTGTAAAAAGACCGTTATTTTAGTGTGATTTTAAAGGATTATTATTTATTTTTGAATTGATAAAAATTTCCAAGTACAATGAAAACAAAGATGAAAGCGATTTTATTGGTTTTAGTGAGCATCGTTTTGGCCGGAAGCAATGTAAAAGCCGGCGATGCTAATAACAAATCCAATGTAAACCGGATTACTACCCCTGCATTTATTCCGCAGGACAGAGGAAAATATGGCAAGGACAGTGCCCAGTGTGTTATGAATTTATCATTGTATCGCGAGTTTTACAAACAATGGAAAGCAAGCGATTACAAAAGTACGGCAGTTCACGATGCCATTGGCCCCTGGAGATGGGTGTTTTTTAATTGCCCCGAAGCTTCACAATACACCTACCTTGATGGTTTAACCATGCATGAATTTTTCCTGAAAAATGAAAAATCAGAAGCACGAAAAGTAAAATACCTTGATACCATGATGCTTATCTACGATCAAAGAATTAAATACTTTGGCCGTGAAGGATACAACCTTGGCCGCAAAGGTTCTGATTTGTTTAAATATTCGCCCGAATCTTATGAAAAAGCCTATCATATCTTCAAAAAGTCTGTTGATCAGATGGATAAACAATCCGAATCATTTGTGTTGGTTTATTATTTCCGTACAGTGATTAAAATGATTGAAGAAGGTAAACTCGATAAAGGGATAATTGTGGATACCTACGATCAGCTAAGCAACATAATCGATCACAACTTAACCCAATATGCCAACGACCCTGCCGAACTTTCAGATTGGCAAAATGTTAAAGGAAATATTGAATTATCCTTTGAACCTTTTGCTACCTGCGAAGACCTGATCGACATTTACACGAAAAAATTTAATGATACCCCAAATGATGTACCCCTGCTTAAAAAAATAACCAGCATGCTCGATAAAAAAGACTGCACCAATTCACAATTGTTTTTTGATGCCTCTGTAAAACTCAACGAACTGGAGCCTTCGCCAATTTCAAGTTATATGATTGGTAAAATGCTTGTTAAAAAAGAGGAATACTCAAAATCAATACCTTATCTTGAAGCAGCCATTGCCATCGAAAGCAACGAAACCACTGCTGATGTCTATCTTTTGCTTTGCAGTGTTTACCTACAGTTGAAAAACTATGTTACTGCACGCGATTATGGCCGCAAAACGTTGGAACTCAGGCCAAACGACGGACACGTTTACCTGATGATAGGCGATATGTATGCCGCATCGGCTGACGATTGTGGAGATAACGATGTTACCAAAAAGGCCGCATTTTGGGCCGCCGTTGATAAATATGTAAAAGCAAAGCAGGCCGATCCTGAACTGGAAGAAACTGCACAAAAGCGTATCGAAATCTACTCGAAACAATATCCGAGCATCGAACGATTGTTCTTCTACAACCTGACTGAGGGAGATCAATACACGGTAGGTTGCTGGATTAACGAAAAAACTACCATCAGAGCGGTTAAGTAAACAACCCTGAAACGAGCAAATATTCAGATAAATGTGGTAAAACATAAATCAGTGACCCTTGCAAAAATTGCAGTCGAAAGCATTATTGTGGCAATAACCGCAATAATGCTTTTTGCATGTAATAACGATATGGAAACCATCAATTCGGTAAGTGGAGCCGATACCCTGCCGGGTGAAACGGCAACCGATATAGAATTCATTTACAGCGATTCAGGCAAAATACTTATCAAATTAGCCAGCACAAAACTCATTAGATACCAAAACGAAGACCCATATCTTGAATTTCCTGAAGGTTTGGAAATAATATTTTACGATTCGGCGATGGTGGTTAAAACTGTTCTCACAGCAAAATATGGAATAAACTGGGAAAACCAGAAAAAAATGGAAGTGAAGGATGATGTGGTTATTCACGATTATCAGAAAAATGAAACACTGAATACCGAACATATTGTCTGGGACCAGCGAAAGAAAAAAATCTATTCCGAGGTGTTTGTAAAACGGACAACCCCCGATGGGGTGATTTACGGCGAAGGATTCGATTCTGATGAATCGTTGAAAAATTATGTGCTTAGGAAACCCCGAGGTGTTTTCTCCATCGATGAAGACAAAACAAGATAATATCCATCGAAAAAATGAATGAGTGGAATATCGTAATCGTCACGCTATTTTTTTCAGCTTTTTTTTCAGGAATGGAAATTGCCTTTATCAGTTCTAACAGGCTAAAAATAGAAGTTGACAAAAATAAAGGCGGTTTTACAGCCCGCATTTTGTCAGGATTTTACCAGATTCCGTCAAAATTTATCGGAGCAATGCTTTTTGGCAACAATGTGGCACTGGTAGTATATGGTATTGCCATGGCTAAAATTCTTGATGAACCATTACACAGAATTTTGCCACCCCATTTACAAACCACCCTTCTGGTACTGTTGTTGCAAACCATCATTGCAACCATACTTGTGCTGTTTGTTGCTGAGTTTTTGCCAAAAGTTTTGTTTCGCATCAACTCAAATCAGATTTTACATGTTTTTGCCTTCCCGGCAGCCGTGTTTTTCTACGTTTTCTATCCGTTTGTGTATCTCTACATTGGCGTTTCCGAAACCCTTGTTTCGATGTTTACCAAAATAAAATTTACCCGGGATACACCTGTTTTCAGTGCGATCGATTTGGATCAATATGTCAGAGATTTTTCAAATGACAAAACGAAACAGGATGATGTTCAGCAGGAAATGCAAATGTTTCAGAACGCCATTGATTTTCGTAGTGTCAAGATGCGTGAAAGCATGGTTCCGCGCACCGAAATTGTTGCCGTTGAACTTAACGACACCGTTCCCAGTCTGCGCGATGCATTTATCAATTCAGGGCATTCAAAAATTCCGGTTTTTTCAGGAAGCATCGACAACATAATTGGTTACACCCACTCTGCTGACCTGTTTAAAAAACCTTCGACCATCAAGTCAATTCTCCGGCCAATTATTGTTGTCCCCGAAACCATGCCTGCCAATGTAGCCCTATCCATGTTTATCCAACAGAATAAAAGCATTGCCGTAGTAGTTGACGAATTTGGAGGAACATCGGGCATCATTACCATGGAGGATGTTATCGAGGAGATTTTCGGCGACATAAATGACGAGTTTGATACAGAGGATTTGACCGAGAAAAAATTAAACGATCAGGAGTATATTTTTTCGGCCCGGCTCGAAATAGATTACATTAATGAAAACTATCTGCTCAACCTCCCTGAATCAGACGATTACGAAACATTGGCAGGATTGATCATTTACCATCATCAAAGTATTCCCGATATCAACGACAGGATTAGAATTTTATCTTTTGTATTTGTAATTCTTGAAGCAACCAAAACACGCATCGACAAGGTGAAGCTGATGATTAACCCTGCTGACCACCTATAATATTTAAAATCAGACACCTTTCCGTCGTTGATGGAATACTCGATTGGCTGATTCGGTTGATTGAAAAAGCACTATTCATCAAAAAAAATTTTCCCGTTTCATTATCTATTGTATTTTTGCACCCACTTTTTTAAAATATGTGTAAACATGGCAGTAATCGGACAAATTAGAAAGCATTCAGGACTAATCATAGTCATAGTAGGTGTCGCATTGGCGGCTTTTGTTCTTGGCGATTTTCTTCAGCCTCGCAACAAATATCAGGTAAATTATATTGGTGAAATTGCCGGCGAAGAAATTCTGGCTCAGGATTTTAATAGCAAAGTTGAAGAACAGATTCAAATCAGAAGAGAACAGCAACAATCAGATAAACTGAGTGAACAGGATGCCTATCAGATAAGACAGGGGGTTTGGAATTCGATGGTTGAAGAAATCATCATGGGGCAGGAATATAAAAAGTTGGGATTGACTGTTACCAGCGAAGAATTATCGGATCAGATTCTGGGTCCCGAACCTCACAGATTTGTTCAACAATCGTTTAAAAATCCTAATACACAAACATTTGACCGGGAAATGGTTCAAAATTTTTTACAAAATCTTGATGAACAGCAGCCCGACATGAAACGCCGTTATCTTAACCTGGAAAAAATGGTAAAAGAAGACAGGTTGAAAACAAAATTCAAAACCCTGCTTACCAAAAGCTACTATATTCCTTCAGCTTTCGCCAAGCTCGATTATGAAAACAAAACCAAAAGTGTTGATTTTCGATTTGTTGCCCCCAAATTTACCTCCATTAGCGATTCAATGGTGAAAGTGTCTGATAATGACTTGAAAAGTTATTACGAAGAGTTTATTTACAACTATCAGCAAGAAGATGTGAGAAACATCGACTATGTGGTTTTTGATGTGAAAGCAACTGCCGAAGACCGGCAGGCAATAAGTACTGAAATCAACAAAATTTATCAGGAATTTCAAACCACACAGGACATAACCACCTTTATCAACTCCGTTTCCGACAACCGCTACGACAGCACATTCAAAAAACAAACCGAATTACCCGCCAGGATAGCCAACACGGTGATGACAGCTCCCATTGGCCAATTTATAAGCCCCTACATCGAAAACGAAACTTACTACGTAACCAAACTTGTTGACAGGCAGGCAAGACCAGATTCCATAAAAATGAGCCAGATACTCATCAGCTATGAAACTGCGCCCGCCGGAATGAATATCAACAAGCGAAGCGAATTGTCAGCCATGTTTTTAGTTGACAGCATTATTACTGCGCTTAAAAAATCACCTGAGAAATATGAACAAATGGCTGTTAAGTACTCCGACTATCCATCAGCAGATCAGGACAAAGGAGATATCGGCTGGATGACCGATGGTGATGCCGGATATTCCAATTTCTTTAACGAAGGGATGAAATTGAAAAAGGGTGAAGTTGCCAAAATGGAATCACCATTAGGTTACCATATTATTAAAGTCACTGAAAAGACAAATGAAATCGAAAAAGTCAGGATTGCTGTGATAACCCGTGCCATCGAGCCCAGTAATCAGACTTATCAGGATGTGTACATTCAGGCCAGCAAGTTCTCGGGCGAAAACCGTACGCTTGCCCAATTTGAAACTGCGGTTACAAACCAGGGTTTAACTAAAAAATCAGCCGACAATCTTGCTCAAATGGCAAACCGGATTGCAGGTATTGATAATCCGCGTCAGATTATCCGCTGGGCATTTGTCGAAAAAACCAAACCTGGCGATGTTTCACCGGTATTTGAAGATGGAACACGTTACGTAGTTGCTGTGTTGAAAGACGTTGGCCTGAAGGGAAATACACCTTTTGAAAAAGTCAAAGAACAGATCAGACCGCTTGTTGTGAATAAAAAGAAAGCCGAAATATTGACCGACAGGGTGAGAAATCTGAACAGCAAAGACCTTTACCTGATTGCCTCATCAATGGGTGAAAAAGTTGATACTGCGAAAAGCATCAATTTCACATCAAGGAATATTCCCGGATTTGGCCGCGAAAATGAAGTAGTTGGCAAACTCATGACCATTCAGCCTGGAAACTTCGAAATTATTAAAGGTAACAATGCTGTGTTTGTGGTTGTGGTTGACAAAATTAATGAACCAGCACCAGTCAGCGATCATACAATGTATGCCAATCAGTTGAAAGGTACTCTTTCTACAAAACTCAACAGCAATGCCTACTTTAAGGCTCTCGAGAAAGACACTGAAATTACCGACAACCGGTTGTTGTTCTATTAGAAATTTTCTTTTTCATGGCATAAAAAAGGGCATCCTCGCAAGAAGATGCCCTCGTTTTTTTATCTCAAACTGTTTTTATTCAACAGTAACCGATTTTGCCAGGTTTCGTGGCTGGTCTATTTCGCATTCACGCATTACTGCAATGTAATAAGACAGCAACTGCAAAGGTATTACGGTAATCAACGGGCTGAACAACTCATCAGTATCAGGGATTTCGAGTGTGTAGTTCGACAAATGCGATACCTCGGTGTCTCCCTTGGTAACAACCGAAATCACCTTTCCTTTTCTTGCCCTGATTTCCTGAATGTTCGAAACCACCTTTTCGTAGATTCCTGAATTAGGCGCAATAACGACAACGGGCATTTTTTTGTCAATCAATGCAATGGGGCCATGTTTCATTTCAGCAGCAGGATATCCTTCGGCATGAATGTACGAAATTTCCTTTAACTTAAGTGCGCCTTCGAGTGCCACCGGGAAATTGTATCCCCTGCCCAGATAAAGGAAATTTCTGGAATAGGTAAAAATTTTGGCCATATCGCGTATCTGATCATTCAACTTTAAGGTTTCTTCAACCTTCGAAGGAATCTGATCCAACTCATGAAGCAATTGATGGAACCGGTCGATACTAATGGTGCCTTTTTTCTTTGCAAGCAAAATAGCCATCAGTGTAAGCACGGTAACCTGAGCTGTAAATGCTTTGGTTGATGCTACACCAATTTCAGGGCCGGCATGTGTGTACGATCCGGCGTGTGCTGTTCGTGCAATGGTGCTGCCTACAACATTGCAAATACTGTAAACAAGTGCTCCTTTTTGTTTGGCAAGATGCATTGCAGCAAGTGTATCGGCAGTTTCTCCCGACTGGGAAATTGCAATTACAACATCTGATTCGTCAATTATCGGATTACGATATCTGAATTCTGAAGCATATTCAACTTCAACCGGTATTCTTACAAGGTCTTCAATCAGGTATTCGCCTACGAGTGCCGAATGCCATGAAGTTCCCGCTGCTGTAAATATGATGCGTTTTGCATTTAAAAACCGCGCCTCGTTATCGATAATTCCCGAAAGGGCAATGGTGTTTAAATCAACATTTACCCTTCCCCTGAGGCAATCGCGTATTGATTTCGGCTGTTCAAAAATTTCTTTCAGCATAAAATGATCATAGCCTTCTTTTTCGAGGCGCGACAGATCGATTTCGAGCTTTTCAACGAAAGGGGTCTTTTCCTGATCCCTAATGGTTTTAATATGAAGTGGTTCGCCTCTCTTTAAAATGGCAATTTCCTCATCGTCGAGGTAAACTACATCGCGGGTATGTTTTACGATGGGTGCGGGATCGGATGCAAGAAAAAATTCCTCCTGGCCTATGCCAACAACAAGCGGACTTCCCTTACGGGCTGCAATCAGCATGTCGGGGTTTTCCTTCGAAACGATCACTATTGCATAGGCTCCAATTACCTGACTCAACGCTAACTGAAAAGCTTTAATCAGATCGACATGCTCAATTTTATGAATGTACTCGATAAGATGTACAAGAACTTCGGTATCGGTCTGGCTGCTGAAGGTGATTCCGAATTTCTGAAGTTCACCTTTTAAAATGTTGTAGTTTTCGATGATTCCATTGTGAATCAAAGCCAGATTGTGCGATTCCGAAAAATGTGGATGCGCATTTACATCATTGGGCTCGCCATGTGTGGCCCATCGTGTGTGGGCAATTCCAACGGTTCCGCTGATGTTTTTATCCTTACAGAAATTTTCCAGTTCCGACACTTTCCCTTTGGTTTTGTAGAGATTGATGTTGCTGTCGAGAAGTGCAACACCTGCACTGTCGTAACCCCTGTATTCGAGCCTTTTCAAACCATCTATCAGAATAGGATAGGCATCTTGTGAACCAATATAACCAACAATTCCGCACATATTAGTCTTTTTTTTTAATTGGCTAATTTAGTATAAATCAGATTCAATTTTAATCTTTTCGAAAAATTTTCAGGTAAAGAAGGGCTACTTCCATGCAATACCACACGGTTAGGAACAAGCGATGCCCCAGAAATCATGAGGTAAAGACCATAATTTGTGGAATCTTTCGAAATAAGACTCTGAATGTACCGCGAAATTCTAAAACTGTACTGACCAGTTTCGGTATCGTAAGTGCCTCCAAAATAGGTTGTGCCTTCCGATTGGTCAGGAAGATATCCGGCTCCCCCGTCTGCCGTTCTGCTGAATAGTGCCAGTGTTGGAGGAGGTAAATAGTCATCATCCGGATCAACATTGGTAAGAATAAGTTCGGCTTCGTTTACGAGTGCAGTAACATTGTCGCCGTTCGATACGAAACCCGACCAGTTTTTTATGTGCGGAAAGTCGATTTTTGCTCTTACCCCGGCCATGGGCTGCAAGTAAAACTGATCTCTTCCCAGGGTTGAATCACCGCTGAGTTGCGCCAGAAATTCGGGAGTGGCAGTATTGTAGTCGTGAGAGAAATTAATAAAACGGGCCGATGCATCTGATATGGTGAAATTGTAATTGAGCGAGTCATTCTCATCGTTTTTGTAGTACAATGTTAAACGTGTGTAGTTGGCTGACAGGTTAAAAAACATAATACCGCCACCTGGTGCAGAAACCGGATCCGGATTCAGGTATAAGCCTTTGATGAACCTGAGAAATTCGGCATTTGACGATAAATTGGTTTCGGTGGCCGCCAGAATTTTGTTGCCAAATTCTTCTGACAAAGGTATTCTAAGTTGGGCCTTGTATTTTATGGTATCAACGTAAATGCTGTCTTTGGGCGCTGGTGTAAACGTTTTGGTGCCAATGGGCGGCTCAAGCAACGGCATTGTTTTGTTTGAATAATACGAGCTGTCTAATGCGAGTGAATCTGAAATTTCGTAAACATGAACGGTCTGCAGTGTTGAGGTATCACCATAAAAACTTATTATTTCATCACCTGAAAAATTGATGGTAGTGTATTCGAGTGCCAGAATAATGGAATCGAGTACCGGATTTTCGCCAAAGTCGATGGCTACAGACGAAAGCCTGATTTGGGTGCAGAGGGCCGAGTTGGTAACACCAAAAACCGGATCGTAAAAACTTCCGAACATGGCTGCTGAAATGCCGTTGGTTTTGATAGAATCTTCAAACACCGAATAAACCCTAACAGAAGAGGTGTCGCTGTAAAAAACATTCAACCTGTTTTTGCCGGGTTGCAAATTAAGGCCAATTTCATCAGGGTCGTCTTTGCATCCCACAAAACTTATTATCATTATTAATAATGCAAATGCAAACCAGTGGTTTTTAGACATATTTTTTTAAATGGAATGAATGAAAAGTTTTGAAATGAAGGTGTTAATCTTCTTTATCCTTGAGTAATTCGCTGTAAAAGGTGTTGTAAACTTCAATAAAAGCCTCGGTTGGTTGGTACTCTAAGAAAGGTTTCTCGAGCGATCTTGCATGGTTTGTAAGATTTTCATCCAGTTGCTCACTTCCAAAAATGATGGCATCGGAGTAATCCATGGCACTTTTCACAAGGCCTTCGTAGGTGCCGTTTTTCATTTGTTTAATGTCGGCATCTTTTAGTTTATCATATTTCAATTTTTTTGTAAAATCGCTGTGAAGTGCTTCGGTAAAATTATCGTCATAAAGCGAAAAAACAACTTTTGAATCTGAAAAAAGCGGATTATCCTTAAAGGTTCTTTTAATGTAAAGCGGCACAAGAGATGTAAACCAGCCATGACAATGAATGATATCGGGCGGCCAGCCAAGTTTTTTTACTGTTTCGAGAACTCCGCGGGCAAAAAAAATCATTCGCTCGTCGTTGTCGTCAAAAAAAACATTGTTTTTATCTCTGAAAAGAAATTTTCTGTGAAAATAATCTTCATTATCAATAAAATACACCTGCATTCGCGCCTGCTGTATTGAAGCAACTTTTATGATGAGCGGGTGATCCGAATCATCAATAATAAGGTTCATTCCCGACAGGCGTATCACTTCATGTAGCTGATTGCGCCGTTCGTTGATGTTACCATATTTTGGCATAAAAGTTCTGATTTCCCTTCCCCGCTCCTGAATTCCTTGCGGCAAATACCTGCCGATATGGCTAACAGGGCTTTCTTTTAAATAGGGTAGGATTTCCTGCATTACATACAGAACTTTGGCTTTTTTCATCTTAGTGCCCGATTTTTATCATTTAATCTGCAAAAGTAAAAAAAATACTTATTGCATTGTATTTGTACTGATTTGTAAAGGTTTATGTGTTCAACATATTTTGTAAAACCCTAAACGTCTGTTTATTCCTGCTATCAAACTTGCTTTTAATGAAGATATTGCATTTAAAATCAGTTGAAAAGTTTGTTAAACCCGCACAAAAGGGTTGTATTTTTTTTCGTGACCAATGGTTGTTTGTGGTCCATGACCGGGATACACCGTAAAATCGTTGCCAAGGATGTATAATTTGTTTTTGATTTGGGTCGAGAGCAGGTTGTAATCACCGGTGACAAAATCAGTCCTTCCGATGCTTTCCCTGAATAATACATCACCGGTGATTACAAATTTTTCTTCCTCACACACCAGGCAAATGTGCCCGTCGGCATGTCCTGGTGTGTACAAAATTTTAAGGTTACAACATCCAACCTTTATTGTATCGCCTTCGCCGATAAATTCCTCTGGCTCAATGATCTCGTCCACCATAAACCCAAACATTCTACCCTGTTCATTGGCACGGTGAAGAAATTTCAGCGATTCGGCGTGCATCAGGGGCTTTAAACCAAATGTATAAAAAACATGCGCCATTCCTGGGATGTGGTCGATGTGGCAATGCGTAAAAACCTGACATACCGGGTGAAGTCCGTGGTTATGGATAAAGGCATCGAGTGCAGCATTTTCGGCTTCGTCCGAACAGGCAGGATCGATAATTACACACTCGCCATTGTCGCCTGAAATGAGCCAGGTATTTACCTGAAAAGGATTAAAAACCAACCGTTCAACTTTTATCATCCCCTAAGCTACTGTTTTAATTATGTGAAAATTTTCAAATTAGCACCCGACAAAATAATCAGGAGCTTACAAAGTTATCAAATAAACTTTAAAATCCTTGCCTTCAATCATTGCATAATGGTTTATTTTGTATCGTGTTTTTGAGTTAAAAATTGGTCATGAATTTTGTTTTAAACCACTTACGTAAACTGTCTTTTTGGATGTTGATCCTTGTAATCGTGCAGGTTTTGATGCCATTTAACAAGGCCATGGGGCAATTTTACGACGGATACCAGATGGACTTTGGCCGAAGCAGGGTGCAATTTGAACAGTTTCTCTGGACATACTACAAATTCGACCGTTTCGATACCTATTTTTACCTGAACGGAAAAGAATTGGCCGTTCACACCGCAAAATACGCAACCACCGAACTTGCCCGCCTCGAAGACACGCTTCAAACCTACCTTGAAGGAAAAATCCAGTTTGTAATTTTTAATAACCTCAACGATCTAAAGCAAAGCAACATAGGTCTTTCGGGCAACGACGAATACAACATTGGCGGAATTACCCATATTTTGGGCAATAAAGTGGTGCTTTATTTCGATGGCAGCCTGGTTAATTTCGAAAAGCAGATCAGGCAGGGAATTATCCATGTTTTGTTGCAAAATGCCATTTTCGGAAGCAATATCGGCTCTCAGCTTGTCAACTCGCTTTTGCAGGATTTTCCGGGATGGTACACGCTTGGAATTGTGTCGTATCTGGCCGGAGAATGGAACACCGATATCGACAACCAGATCCGGGACATCGTTTTATCGGGAAAATACCGAAAATTCAGTCACCTGGTTGCCGAAGACAAATATGTAATGATTGCCGGGCATTCGTTTTGGAAATTTATTGCCGACAGGTATGGGAAAGCGTCGGTAATAAATGTCATCAACATGACACGTGTTAGCCGGAGCATCGAGACCGGATTTCAGTATGTTACTGGGTCAAACCTGAAAACGCTTTTCACAGAATGGAAAAGCTACTACGAATCTTACTATGCTTATGCCGACAGCCTTTGCCAGATGCCCACGGATACCGAAAAACTGACTGGCCAAAAAGTTTTGCGCCGCAATGATCTCACCAGAAAATATTCAGAACTGAAAATCAGCCCCGACGGCAGCTATGCTGCCTTTGTTACCAACGAGGAAGGCAAATTTAAACTCTGGCTGCATGGATTGTACAGCGGAAAAACCAAAAAAATTTTTGCCAAGGGCTACAAACTTGACGAAAAGGTTGACTACGACTACCCCATTATTGCCTGGCACCCATCAGGAAAAATTTTAACCATGCTTTATGAGCACAAAGGGCTGATATGGCTTTGTTTTTACGATGTTGAGTTGAAGGAATGGACAAAGCAGAACATTTTCGGCTTCGAGAAAATCCGCAGTTTTTCGTACAGCAACGACGGCAAAACCTTTGTGATGTCGGCAGTTCAGAAGGGTCAGAGCGACCTGTTCCTTTTCACGGTTTCATCAGCAAGTTACCAACAGATTACCAACGATATTTTCGATGATTTCGACCCGCAGTTTATCGGCAATTCCGGTAAGATAATCTTCAGCTCAAACCGTACAAGTGATACATTGCGGTTTGGTATGAATGACTTGCCTCAAATCCTCAACGAGAAAAACGACATATTTATCCTCAACCTCAAATCGACAAGAAATGTTTTGCAAAGGGTTACAAATACACCATTTGCTCACGAAAACAAGCCGATGAAGTACTATGGAGGGTTTATCACTTACCTGAGTGATGAATCGGGTATCCGCAACCAATACCTTGGAAAACTCGACAGCACAGTGGCTTACGTTGATACAGCGGTTCATTACAGGTATTTTACAACCTCGTACCCAATTACAAATTATTCCCGCAACATCGAAGATCACCATGTGAGTGTTGAATCGCAAAAATACGCATGGATTCAGCACGAAAACCGGTATGACCGGCTTTACACCATCGAAATGACGCAACCTGAACAAATCAGTGCCCGGCAGATTTTTGAAACTCCCTACATGAAGCTTGTCAACCAAAGGCCATTAACGGCACCTGAGATCAGCAAATCTGACATACCTGACACTACCTTTATTACTGACGAACAGGTACAGAAACCTATGCGGCAACGTAAAAGTTTCCGCAATGTAATGAAAGGTGAGGCCGATAATCCTGCAAGAGAACCCTCAGCGATTACACCACCTTTTTCCGGCCAGGCTAAAGGTGAGCAGGTACCATTGCAAAATGTTATAAAAATTAACATGCCCGACAGCCTGAACGCACTACCGGACAGGTTTTCGACAGCGCAGCCGGGCAAAAAGAAGAAAAAAGATGATTTTGTTATTCCCAAACAACGAAACTACTACACAGAATACTCGATAAACAAGCTTGTTACACAGGTTTTTGACTTTTCGTACCTCAACAAAACCTATCAACCATACGCCGGAAACATGAGAGGTAACGGAAGTTCCGACAATGCGCTTGCAGGAATTTCGCCGGGATACACCAATCCGGGAATGAGTCCGGCACTGAAAGTTGCTGTTACCGACCTGATGGAAGATCACAGGATGGTTGGCGGAATTGGTTTTGGCCTGGATCTCGATAATATTGAGTACTTCATTTCGTATGCCGATTTCAAAAAACGCCTTGACAAGGAATACATTTATCAGCGCCGTTCGATTAGTGAACCGGTAATTTCTGATTCTCTGTTTCTTACCCGAAATTTCGTAAACGAAGGTTTCGCAATTTATACCTGGCCATTGAACCGGGTTTTGAAACTATCGGGCACATTTCTTTATCGCAACGAAAGCTATGTTTTTGCTGAAAGAGACATCACCAACCGTATTCCAGATAAAAACTTCAACTGGACGGGAGGCAAACTCCAGTTCGTTTACGACGACACCAAAGCATTGGGTTTAAATCTCTTCGAGGGAACCCGATTCATGGTTTTTGGTGAATACAATGTGCAGATCGAACACCTGAATAAAAATATGATTGTATTGGGTTTCGATTTCAGGCACTACAAAAAAATCCACAGGCAAATGATATGGGCGAGCCGTTTTGCAGGAAGCACCAATTTTGGCTCCGAACGGTTGCTTTATTATATGGGAGGTACCAACAACTGGCTTTTCCCGAAGTTTGCCACCGAAACCCGCATCGACAACACCCAGAACTGGGCTTATCAGACGCTGGCAACCAACATGCGGGGATTTGACCAGAATGCCCGCAACGGAAATAATTTCGTGGTTTTTAACACCGAAATCCGGTTACCCGTTTTCAGGTACCTGCTCAATCGCCCCATCGAATCGGAATTTATCAAAAACTTCCAGTTGGTTGGGTTTGCCGATGCCGGCACTGCCTGGGCAGGCTGGAATCCTTACGACGAAAACAATGTGCTTTACACCCGTTATGTTTTGTCAGGACCAGTCAGGGTGAAAGTTCATTTTGAAAAGGACCCCTTGATTGGCGGATTTGGATTTGGCGCCCGTACAAAGTTGTTGGGTTATTTTGTAAAAGGCGATCTGGCCTGGGCTGTTGAAGATGGAAGGGTGAGCAAAGTACCGAAATTTTATTTTTCGATGAGTCTCGATTTTTAACTTATCCTGTTCATATACTTTGTGAATCCCCCTGCTGCAGGCGGGTTCGAGCTTTTGGGTCCCCGCCTGACTGACGGGCAGCCTGCCTGTTGCAGGCAGGGTTTGTGGCAACTTGTGATTTTTGCCGCTAAGTCTCTAACCCGAAGCTTCGGGACTAAGGATTAAAAAAATTGATGGATCTTGTGATTTTTTAAGGTTAAACATAGAACGAACAGTGGAAATAAATTTTTCAACAATTCTCATACTTGTGTTGATTGGCCTCGCAGCAGGTGCTTTCGGCGGCTTTGTTGGTCTGGGTGGTGGAATCATCATGATTCCGGCCATGGTATTGTTTTTGGGTATGTCGCAATACATGGCGCAGGGCACGAGCCTTGCTGTTATGTTGCCACCCATCGGAATTTTAGCAGCTTACAATTACTGGAAAGCAGGGCAGCTCAACATCAGGTATGCTCTCATCATTGCTGTTGCTTTTGTTGTGGGCAGTTATTTTGGATCAAAATTCGCCCTGAAAATCCCTGAAGACACCATGCGGAAAATGTTTGCCATTTTCCTGCTGATTATGGCAGCAAACCTGTTTTTTAAAAAATAGGATTACCCCTTACCGGTAAAAATTTGAGGGCTCTGCTCCTCACCCTCATTTTTCGAGGAGGTTGTGCCAAATGTTATCAGACAATGTTAAATTTTTTTGGCAGTTGTTGTATCTGGTTTTATGTCAGACAAATAATGTTTTCAACAATTGGTTTGTTAACAAAATGATTTGTTGGAAAGGATGGAATGATAGTATCTTGCACGACTTTTTGAGCTGAAAATTAATCATACCAACTACTTGGTTTTCAACCACAAAAATTTTTAATAACATCATAATCCAATAATCGAGAGGAAGTTATGGAACAAGATCTTTTTGCTAATCTTGAAGAAATCGAGAAGAACAAGAAAGTAGAAGAGAAGAGCAAAGATTTTTACGAGGAGGTTCTTTTGCATCGTGAACGACCAAAGGTAGATGAAACCCATTTTAGCCCGGAGGTTCGCGAAACAGAAAAGAAAACCGAACCGGCAAAGGAAGAACTGCGTCCGTTGCCACGCGAGGCTATACTGAAGGAATCAATCAGATATTTTGGTGGCGACGAGCTTGCTGCTACTGTCTGGATGAACAAATACGCGCTGAAAAACAGCAAAGGCGACATTTTTGAAATGACTCCCGACGATATGCACCGTCGCATAGCCCGTGAAATAGCCCGCATTGAAACAAAATATCAGAACCCACTCACAGAAGAACAGATTTATTTTGTCCTGAAAAATTTCAGATACATCGTTCCTCAGGGCAGCCCCATGGCGGGAATAGGCAACAATTTTCAAATTTCCTCACTCTCGAATTGTTTTGTAATTGGCAACCCACGCCCTTCTGACTCTTATGGCGGAATCATGAAAACCGACCAGGAGCAGGTGCAACTGATGAAACGCCGGGGCGGGGTAGGGCACGACCTTTCGCACATCAGGCCGGCAGGAAGCCCTGTAAAAAACAGCGCTCTTACCTCAACCGGAATCGTACCCTTTATGGAACGCTACTCCAACTCGACCCGCGAAGTTGCCCAGGATGGCCGCCGCGGTGCATTGATGCTTTCAGTATCGATCAAACACCCCGATGCTGAAGATTTCATCGATGCCAAACTCGAATTGGGGAAAGTAACAGGCGCAAATGTTTCAGTAAAAATTGATGACGAGTTTATGCGCTGTGTTAAGGAAGACCGGCTTTACAAACAACAATTCCCGATTAATTCGTCAAATCCGAAAGTTGTAAAAGTAATTGATGCCCGTAAATTGTGGAACAAACTGATCCACAATGCCTGGAAGTCAGCCGAACCTGGAATTTTATTCTGGGACACCATTATCCGCGAATCAGTTCCCGACAGTTACGCCGATCAGGGATTCACCACCGTTTCGACCAATCCATGCGGCGAAATTCCATTATGCCCTTACGACAGCTGTCGCCTGCTGGCCATCAACCTTTACAGCTATGTCGAAAATCCTTTTACGCAACAAGCAAGTTTCAACCATGAATTGTTTGTTGAACATGCCCACATCGCCCAGCGAATGATGGATGACATCATAGACCTCGAAATCGAAAAAATTGACAACATCCTCAAAAAAGTTGACTCTGATCCTGAAGATGATGAAACCAAGCTTGTCGAACGGAGAATGTGGGAAAAAATCAGAGAAAAAACCCTTCAGGGTCGCCGCACCGGAATCGGGATTACCGCCGAAGGCGACATGCTGGCCGCATTAGGGCTGCGTTACGGAACCGACGAAGCCACCGATTTTTCAGTAGAAGTTCATAAATTATTGGCCACCGAAGTTTACCGTTCGTCGGTAACTTTAGCCGCCGAACGTGGTAAATTCCCCGTTTTCGACTACGAGAAAGAAAAAAATAATCCTTTCATCCAACGCATTGGCAGCGTCGATCCAACCATTTTAGAAGAAATGAAAAAACATGGTCGCCGCAACATTGCCCTGCTTACCATTGCGCCTACCGGCAGTGTGAGTATCTGCACCCAAACCAGTTCAGGAATAGAACCTGTTTTTATGCCAGCCTATAAACGCAGGCGTAAAGTAAACCCCAACGATAAAGATGTAAAAATCACTTTTGTTGACGATACCGGCGATTCATGGGAAGAATACAACGTTTTTCATCCAAAGTTCCTTACCTGGCTCGAAATCAACGGACACAACCCTACTGCAGTGAAAGATTATCCCGATGAGGAATTGCAAAAACTGGTGAGAAAAAGCCCTTACTTCAAGGCTACTTCCAACGATATCGACTGGGTATCGAAGGTAAAAATGCAGGGAGCGGTTCAAAAGTGGGTCGATCATAGCATAAGTGTCACCGTAAACCTCCCGTCGGATGTTACCGAAGGCCTGGTAAGCCAGGTTTACGAAACTGCCTGGGAAAGCGGTTGCAAGGGTATGACCATTTATCGTGACGGCTCACGTTCAGGGGTGTTGGTAAGCAACAACAAAAAAGAAGAGGAATTTAAAGAAACCACAGCACCACAACGCCCCAAAAAACTAAAGGCCGACGTGGTTTGGTTCAGCAACGATACCGAAAAATGGGTTG
>CALFEP010000130.1 GCA_937950125.1 uncultured Bacteroidota bacterium | reverse complement strand
ATAAAATTGATTTTTTAAGAAAGAAGCGCTCCACAAGGGCGCTTTTTTTATTGGCAAAGCCTAAAAAAAATAAATGAAATTCGATCAAGAAGTACTTACCTAAAAATCAATTATTTAGATTCTCTCTCACATTTTTCATACGAAAAATCGTCATTCAATCACATTTTTCATACGAATAATTGGCATTCGATCACATTTTACAAAGGAAAATGAAATGAAACTGAAAATAGAACTTCTTAGATGTTGCTGAATTGTAGAAAATCCATCATTATCACAACCCGTCAACACTGTAGATGTTGCAAAATTGTAGAAGAATCGCCGCCAACCGGCCAACAACATCGTAGATGTTGCATAATTGTAGAAAACCGGCACATCCGATCCGCCAACATCGTAGATGTTGCAGAATTTTTCATTCATCCGCCCGTACACAACCACCACGAAAATGCCTGGATTATTTGATGAGTCCGGTCAAAAAAGGTTAAAGACCCCTAAATCCCATATTTACAGGTGCCTTTGGAAAATCACCGGTTTTAAAAAAAATTGAGTATTAGGTTGACAAAGTGTATCTTTGTCAACCTAATACTTTTTGTAAGACTATTCTACTGGAAATCAATTTAAAACATTCTCTCGTTTCTTCCTCAGTAGCATAATTTTCCCGGTTTTGAAGGTAAAATACCGCTGTATCAAATAGCTGTATGTAACCACAATTACTGTAATAATCATTTTTGAAACCGTTGGCCAGATAAAAAGGTATTCTACGAAGAGTTTCAGCAAGACATAATTCAAAACAATTGACCCACCAACCGAAATTCCGTAACGGAATAACTGTATTCGCCCTTTCAAAAGTGAGTCTGTAAAAGTGATGTACTTTGCAAACAGGAAACCTGTGGTAAAAGTGATCGGAAAAACGATGATGAAGGCGGCGATATAGGGGCTGACAACGACAAATCCGAGTTCGATGAACTTTTTATCAAGGATGAAATTGTAAAAAATGAAATACAGTAAAATGTCTAAGGCAACGTTGAATCCGCCGGTTGCTGCATAGCGGTATGTTTCGGGAGGGATAAACTTCCTGAATGGCCGGTACGACCACGCAATGATTTGTAGTACTGTTTTTCTGATGAACTTACGTCGTCCTGCCATAAAAAAAATATCTGCTATAATTTGCCGGCTGCAAAATTAGCAGGATTTATTTATCGATTTTTTTGGTCATGATCAGAAAATTGCGTTCTCCTTTGCGTTGGTATTCAACGCTGTCCATTATTTTACGGATGAGGTAGATGCCCAAACCGCCCACCGATCGTTCCTCAACCGGCAGTCCGAGGTCGGGTTCTTCCTTACTTGTTGGGTCGTATTCACGGCCTTCATCGCTGAGCGTAATGGTGAGAACGTTTTCATTTTTCTCAAACTCCAGATCTATCAAATGTTCCTGATTGTCGTTCCAGGCATAAAAAACCACATTGGTAAATGCCTCCTCCAAAACAAGATTCAGCGACATGACAAGGCCTGGCTGAAGTTGCCAAACATCGCCAAGAACTTCAAGGAAGTCTGCAATTTCCTGCAGCTTCGAAACCTGGTTGACCAGTTGTAGCTTTTTTGTTGTTTTTTTATTATCCATAGAAAATAATTGTCATCATGGTTATATCATCCGATTGCTCATAATTATTAACGTGCAACGACACATCTTTTTCAACATTTTTTATCATTTCCTGAGGAGTCGATTGGTAGTCCCTCTTCAGTACCGAAACTAATCTGTCTGCCGAATAAAGGGCTTTTGATTCGTTTTCGGCCTCGGTAACTCCATCGGTGTACAAAAATAGTTTATCGCCTTTGGCAAATCTGGCTATCGACTCGGTGTAGATAATTTCTTCAAACAATCCGATGGGTGCTGATTTTGCCAATTGAAACATCTCCACCTGGCCATTGTTTCTAACAATGAATGGTGGATTGTGTCCGGCATTGGAATAAATGAGTTCTCCGGTTTTCAGGTTTAAAATTCCCACAAAGAAAGTCACAAACATACTTGAATCGTTGTTGTACGACAACGACTTGTTGAGCGAGTTGATAAAACTTGCCGGTGATCCTTTTTTGTCGGCAACCGATCGAAGCAAAGTACGTGTAACGGCCATAAACAGTGAAGCGGGGACTCCTTTTCCCGATACATCGCCAATAGCAAAACACAGTCTGTCGTCGTCAACCAAGAAGAAATCGTACAGGTCGCCACCGACTTCCTTGGCTGGTTTCAGCATAGCATACAGGTCTATTTCTTTCAGATGAGGGAATGGCGGAAAAATGTGGGGGATCATACCCAGCTGAATTTCACGGGCAATGCGAAGTTCGCTTTCAATCCTTTCGCGGGCAGAGGTGGTTTCTTTCAGGTTAACAATGTATTGCGACAGTTCTTTTTGCATATAGTCGAACGAATCGTGCAACTCCTTCATTTCGTCATGGGTTTTTATTTCGGGAAGAGGCACGTTGAAATTGCCCTGGGCAATGGTTCTGGAAGCCCCTGATAAACTGCGCAGTGGGCTGGTAATGGAGCGGGATATCAAAATGATGACCAAAAGAATAATTGCCAAACCGGCAAGCCCCAGTATAAATACCCCAATACTCAGGCTGTTAACATCAGCCATAAATTCGTCAACAGGAAACACAATTCCGAGCGACCAGCCATTCATCTTTACCGGTGCATAGGCTATCCAGCTAAGTTTCCCGAGCTTAATATTGCTGTATTCCAATTCGGCAAAACTTGTCTCGCCTTTAATCATGCTGCGTCCTATCTCACGCAATTGCAATGAGCCCTTTTCTTCGGCTATGCTGAATATGGTTTCATTCATCACCAACTCTTTCAATGGATGGGCTACTATAGTGCCGTTTTGTGAAATAAGAAATCCATATCCGGTTTCATAGACTTTTATCGAATTGATAAAATTGTGCAACCAGTCGAGCGAAACATCGGCTGTAAGAATCCCGATAAACCTTTTTTCACCGTTGACAGTCTGATACAGCGGTACCGAATACGTTGACATGATGGCATTTCCGGCGCCTTCGTCAAAATAGGGCTCACTCCACACGGGTCGCCCAAGCTCTTTAGGAATCTGGTACCAGTCCATGGTAAAATAATCGTAACGGGCATCGCCTAAAAATTTCAATTCAAGCGTGTTGTTGTTTCGGTAAAAGTAAGGCATGAAATACTTTTCGCCTTTAACGAAGAAATCGGGTTCAAATGCCAACGCAGCTCCATAAATTTCGGGATTCAACTCAACCTCCTGCTTCAGAATATTCACCAGGTTGTCTTTTGAATAATTGGTGTTCTCGATAATTTTTGAATAGTTATCCGGAATCTTTTGTATCGAGTAAAGGATTTTTTCCATCTGAGCCAATGCGCTTTTGGTCATATTTTCGGCATTGAGCTTCAGGTTTTTTTCCACAATGTTTTTCGAAATGTTGTAATTGTAAAGAAAAATTACCACGAAAATAAGCGCAATGCTTGAAAAAATGGAAACAATCAACTTAAAGGCAAGCCCTGTTTTAATGTTGAACTTTTTAAATTTTTGCAGCATGTTTCAATGACAAGTTACGGTGCTATTTTTTTGGTGTAATGTTTATAAAAATTTTCATAAGGGGTAATTTGCCTGATCAGGTTGCTTTCTAACAAAACCCTGGCAGCAAACATATAGTCTTTTTTATCTAACAAGGTGGTTGTGGTTCCTGATGAAAAGTACAGGTCGCGGTATCTGTTTAACATCCAATGCTGGTGTATTCGGTTTATCGGATAGTTTGATTTTTGTGCTGTGGCAATAACAATGTCAATGGCTATATCGGGATGGCTGAAGGCGTAAGTCCAGCTTTCGGCTGTTGCCAGAACAAAATTCTTACACAATTCAGGATCATTGATGCGCAACGAATCGAGACAATAAATTCCGTCTTCAAGAAAATTCAACCCATAATCGGCAAAGAAGAAAGTGGTGAGTTCTTCAGGATTGTAGCCTGAGTTGATTATTGAATGATATTCGTCAAACCAGTTGGCGGTGGTAATTTCTACCCCGTCATTTAAAAAAAGGTTGTTTGTACTTCCTATCGGGATTAATTGGACGTTGAGATGAAATTTCTTGAAAAAGGTTGTGGGTTGCAGCTCATAGCCACTCCAGGTGCCGGCTTTCCGGCCATTCATATCTTCAATATTTTCGATCCCGCTCGATTTTTTGGCAACAAACATCAGCGATGAGCGCGACGAAAACTGGGCAATGTTCACAATATCCACACCTGACTCCCTCAGCTCGATGGCGTTGATTAACCATAGTGCTGCAAAATCAGCTTCTTTGGCTGCTATCAAATCAGTCGAAGTATAAAAAGGCTGGTAAGGGATTATTTCGAGATCGATTCCATATTTTTTGTAAAACCCAAGCTCCTTTCCCAGATAATATCCGGCAAACTGGGCAGTAGTTACCCAATACGGCAAAAATCTGACTTTTTGAAGGTTGGTAGTATCAATGGAGTTTGCATCAAAAGGCAGGCTACTTTCTGATTCATTATCGAATCCAACATGTTTACAACTTATCAGAGAAATTGACAACAGGACCACAACCACTGAAACAAAAAGTATCCGATATTTCATTTTCATTTGTCCTTTATCAATCAATAATTTGTTAGTATTTCTCTTTTTCGTGCATGCGGCATGAAACCAGAGTTGTTTGGCGAAATTAAAAATCTTAATGAAATGAATGCTATTTTTTCGGCTATTTTTTCATGACAGGCCTAATAAATCTCTTTCCTGACCACTACACCCTCAGGTTTTGTTTTTTAATGAATCTGGCTGAAGTCGTTTATTTCTGGGATGGTGTTTTTAATTGCCTACTTTTGCTCTGAAATTTGAAAAATCAGGGTACAAACCGAAAAAATCATCAATAATTATAAGCGTTTTTTTATGAAAAGATTGCTCTCGATTCTTGCTGTCATTGGTTTCATCTTTTTTGCCGGGTGTGCAAAAGATCAGCGTGAGAAATATGATTATGACTTTCAGTTTATCACTGAGGAATACAACCCGTTTAATTATACCGACAATGGGAAGCTTACAGGACTGGCGCCTGAGATGTTGCGCGCAATATGCCACGAACTCCGCATTCCATTTGGTGCTGAGGTGCTGCAGTGGGATGAAGCCTACGCTCTTGCCCTGCAGGCCGACAATGCTGTGTTGTTTTCGACGGTTATGAACGAACAACGCAAAGACCTTTTTAAATGGGCAGGCCCAATAGCTTCGATTGACTGGGAGTTTTATGCCAAATCGGAAAACCCGCTAAATATTACCACTTTACAGGATGCCAAAAACGTCGGACGGATTGGGGTGATAAAGGATTATGCCATTACGCAGTACCTCGAAAATGAGGGATTTACAAACCTTGTGTACGTCAACGATAACGTCGATGGGTTCAATAGGTTGCTCAATGGTGAAACCGACCTGTTTCCTGCCGATAACCTGACCATGGAGGCCGCATTGAACCAAATTGGCAATGCTGTTTTTTCGGTGTCGGCAAGGTACAAAATCATTACCGACCTGGTTTATTTTGCCTTCAACAAAAATATTCCCGACGGGGTTGTCGGAGATTTTCAGCGTGAAATCGACAATTTGAAAAATGATGGTTCGATGCTCCATTTTTACCGGCAGTTTTTCAATTCATCCGATTTTCCGGGTTCGTTGCTCATCTACACCGAACCCTACCCACCGCTCACATTCCGCAACAGCGAAGGTGAAATATCTGGTTTTGGATCAGAAATAGTTTTTGAAATCATGAAACGAAACCGGATTTTCGAAACTGTTACCCTTACGCATTGGAGCATTGGCTACGAGCTTGCGCAGTATATTCCCAACTTCTGCCTTTTTACCATGGAACGCACCACACAGCGCGACACACTTTTCCAGTGGGTTGGACCACTGGGATCGAATAATACCTATTTTTTTACCCGGCAGGGTTCTGGTGTAGCCATCAATTCTTTGGAGGATGCCAAAAGCCTTACATCAGTCGGCACAGTTACATCATGGTTTTCCGACCAATACCTGCGTGAACTGGGTTTTAAAAACCTTGTTTCGGACAGCGACCCCGAAGTCCTGGTCGAAAGGCTGATGAATGATGAAATAGACGCTTTTGTTTGTTCTGAAATAACCTTCCCTGACATTCTCGAAAACCTTGGCTATTCGTATTCAGAGGTAAATCCTGCCTTTGTGCTGATGATGTCTGATTACTACATCTCGTTTTCGAAGGGAACCCCAGTTTCAACCGTGAATCTTTGGCAGGAAACGTTAGAAGCAATGAAGCTGGATGGCTCTTACGAAAACATTAAAAAAAGATGGCTGCCGTGATTTACGAATTTCGCAGCGCCTGATCTCCTGATATTTCTTGAAAAATAAACTCATCGTGTAGGGTCAGTCCATGGCAATGCGGCATCCTGGCCACTGTCATTTTTCATGAAAAACCGAGAATTTAGCCACCTGCCACCGATTATTTGCAGCCTTAACTTTTGCCAGATATAATCCTTTTGACAGGCTGCTGATGTTGACTATTGGCAAAATTTCCTGTAAATTTCCACTTAAAACCACAGTTCCGGCAAGGTCGATAATTTGGTAGGCTGTTGGTTTTGAAGGAGAATTTATCAGCAATTGGTCACCCTGCATTTCTATAGAAAAAACATCTTCTTTCGGGGAGAAATCATGGATTCCAACTTCTTTTTCAACATGTTTCATAATTTCCTGAACCCAAAGCTGATATTGCAGGCCGCTTGGATGAAGGCCGTCATTTGCAACCAGTTCAGGCTGTTGCAGGCCGTTTCGTGAAATTGGAGTGATGTTGATGTATTTTACATTATAAATTTCGGTAATGAAACTGTTGGCGGCATTAAATTCGTCGATGGCAGCGCTGATGTATGGATTTCCGTTTCCGAAAGGAGTGTAGGCATAATCGGGAATTGAAACTACGAAAACATGCTTTGGGTTGTTTCCTGCCAACTGAATCGCAAGTTTCAGCAGTTCTTCAAACCCAACAATGTAATCATCAACACTTCCACCCTGATATTGATTGTTGACCCCAATCAAAAGCGAAACCAGGTTGTAGCCTTCGAGCGGCATTTGCTGGTTTATGGCATCCATCAGCACATCGGTGCGCCAGCCGGTCTGGGCAATAATTTTCAACTCTTCAACATCAAACGCAAGGTTAAGCAGCTCATCAACAAACTGATTTGGCCAGCGGTCTTCAACATTCACACTTGCACCTATGGTGTACGAATCGCCCAGGGCTAAAAACCTGACTGGTTCCTGAATTTTGATGGTTTGAGATTGTACTGCCTGAATCAGAACCAACTGCAATAGAAAAGTTAAATTAAGAATTCGCTTGTTCATCGCAATCCCAGTTTTTGAATGGTTTGTTAAAAGAAACATTAAACAACCCAGTAACCTTCTGGTTCACATTTAATCTATCGAAAAAATGTCAAACCTTCGTCAGCCCAAACCGGGATAACCTTTTTTAAAATAAAACGTAATGGGAAAGGAAAGATGGCTTAATTTCAATAAGGAACGACGCCCGAAACGATAAGGTAGCTGATGGTATCGCCCAAACTTGATGATTGTTTGTAAACCTTCCCATCGACCAAAACCATTAGTTTCAAACCTGAATTTACATCTTTGTAAAATCCTGACAGATAAAGAATTTCACCCTGGTTTGCCACAAATGAATACGACCATTTATCGGTCTGGCTTTGCGCTTCAACAGTTTCCGTAACCAAATTGCTCCCAGTTGCACGGTAGGTTATCGAATATTCAGAAACAGAACCAGTTGCAAGGTATTTTACTTGTTTTTCTTCATTGCGCTCGCATCCTGCCAACAAAGTTGTCAGAAACAGGCTGATCAGGGCTATCTTATTTTTCATAAAATCAATGTTTTGAAGGGTTTGAATAAGCGCTGCAATTTTTACTCTATTTCTTTTCATCGTAACCTTATGTTTTACAACTCCACCGCCAGCCTCAGGAAGAAAACCCTGCCCGGCTCGGGTAACTGGGCGCTTGTCCCAATCATCCGGCGGTTGAGATGCTCGTAATAATTTTTGTTGAAAATATTATTGACACCCCCCGAAAGGTTCAGGAAGCCGTTAACCTGATAATTGAAATTGAATGCTGCTATGGCAAATCCGGGTGTGTCCGTTTCACCATAGGACGCTGATATCCTGTTTTGAGGTGCGGCAATCCTTACGGAGATTTCAGGAATCAGGCGGTTATCCATAAATTTATAATTGAATCTTACCGTCGATTCAAAAGGTTGAATTTCGGGAAGAGGGTCGTTTGCGACCTTTTCAAAGCCGACAATCTCCCCGTTTTGGTAAATATATTTTTCAGTTTCAGTCACGTATCCGGCAGTGTAAGCTGCAACAACACTTCCGCCCCACTTCAGGTTTTCGGGTGAAGACCAACTGATTTCAACACCATAGAGGTGTGCCAGGTCGTAATTTTCGAAGCGCTTAACACCTTCAACACCAGCTGTCTGTGGTCGTACTTCTGACGCCGGCATAAGTTTACCCAAAATGTAATGACTGATGAGTGAGTAAAAACCATTGATTTTTGTATGGCCTGAATGTTCGCACCTGTAATCGAGCGTAATATCTGCCTGGTGGTTTGTTTCTGGTTTCAACTGTGGATTTCCCAGGTAGTCGAAATTGTCGTATCCAACGGGCAAAAGTATGATGAAACGCTCCACCATGTCGGGGCTGCGGTTTCCCCGGCCAACGGAAACATCGACAAACGTTTTGGGGTTGATTTTCATGTTGAGGCCAGCACTTACGCTGATGTTGCTGAATGTGGAGGATACATTTTCATTTGAATATAAAACCGATCCCGACATGCTTTTCAATTCCATGGGATCGGAATCAGCGCTGTTGACATCAAGACGGACAGCAGCAAGCCACGTCAGGAATTTGCCTGCCGGAGCCCTCAGTTCTGCGAAAAGACCGATGTTGCGAATGTCGGCATTTTGCCACAAATCTTCATTTTTTACCGGCAAACCGGGTTGCATAATCAGGTACTTGGTTCTTTCGCCATCTTTGGTTACATGCTCAAAATCAAAACCGGTATGAAAAAGCGATTTGTAAATCCGGAAGCCAGCATCCATCCTGGCGCCATCGTTTTTTGCATTAACCTTTGAAATGGCCACTACCGTGTCGGAAACCGGACGTTGCCTGTTGTCCATTTCGTGGTAAACCACCGACCGGTAAACCTGTGCATTGATGCTTTGCAGCGTTTTGCCAGGATGATAGTACTTCCACGATACCGACATCAGGTCGGTGTTATCCTCACGTTCATCCATGGGCAATGCGGGAAACATGACGTCTTTGCCCATCGATCGGGAATAGGCAATTCTCGTTTCATGGTGCTTCAGGGGTATAAATCCTGCCTCAGCCGTAAAACTCAGTTTTTTTGAAGATGATGAAATCCTGGTTCCGTTGCCGGATGTGTAATTTCCAAATTCAACTTTATTTCCCGAAAGGGCAAAAAATGCCCGTTTATTGCCACCATAAATGGTTGCATGACCGATATTGCCGTTGAGGTTGCTTTGCCAGCTTTCCGCCAGGGTTGCGTGCATCTGGGGCGTTTCGAAAGGTCGGGCTTTGTTGGTGACAAGGCGTACTATCGCACCCAGGTTTGGGCCAAAACGCAATGCATAAGGTCCTTTTAAAATTTCGATCTGAGAAACATCACCCACCTCAACATGCGAAGCGGTTGGGTCCATGCGGTTTGGACATCCTCCTTCTACCTTTTGTCCATAGTTAAGTTGCACATTTACCTGTCCCGACTTCAGTCCGCGAACCACCGGCTCAAGGTTGTTTCCTCCCCTTCTGATCCCCGAAACGTTGGGCTCGCTCTTCATCACTTCGGCAACATCACGCGCCGGTATTTTCGTCATTTCCAATGTGTTTATTACACTTGCAGGGAAAGGCTCATGTTCGAAAGGATAACCGGTAATTTCGATACCCGGAATGCTTTTGATATCTGTTTCCAACTCAAAATTCACAGTGAGGGTTTGACCGGCCAATGCCGAAACCGTCTTTTGCTGAGATTTGAAACCAACATGGCTGACAATAAGCGTAAAGGCGCCGTGTGGCAGATTTTTAAACTGATAAATACCGGCTTCGCTCGTGGTTGTGCCCTGTTGCACTGGTTGCAAAAATACACTTGCCTGGCCTATCGGCTGTCCTGTTTTTGCACTGGTGACCTTACCGGTAACCAACGCTGCATTTTGCGGTTTGAGAGAACCGGCAAACCCCAGGATCAGCAGCATAGCTAAAATTGTGTTCCGCCAATGGATAAAAGGATGTTTTTTCATGAAAAGATTTTTTGTGCTAAAAAAATGAAAACACCACCTAAACAAATCCTGCAGTGAGTGCATGATTTGGCCTCATCAGATGGTCTTCTGCAGCTTAGCCACTTTTAATCTGTCAATGATTTCTTTTGATGGCCTGAACTGCAACTGTAGTTTTTTTACACTCGTATGATTTACCTCTTCGGGGGTTTCGTGGCTCTCGCTTTTCAGCGAAAGCGAAAAAACGCCCAATGGCGGCACATGTACGTTGTAATTGTCGCAAAGCAAATCGGTTAATATGTCGGTAAAGGCAATCAAAACCAGCGACACATCAGCCGGACTTGCCGAACATGATCCGGCTATTTTTCTGCTTACCATGTTCAAATCAGCCGTCATCCTTCCCGACGACCTGGCTATGTAACGGGTGCTTTTCTCCTGCGATAAATTATCCTTTACGGGTGTAATCCTGTACTTGACTGCCATGTTTTGTCCTTTCTTTCAGCACAATTGCCCTTTTTATGCTATTGCATGAAAATGAACAACGCCGTTGTTTTATTTATTAATTATTGGATTCATTTATTTTTATGTACAAAATTAATATTATTTTTGTACATGATTAAATTTTATTTTGTACTTTTACAATCTTTTTAAAGTACATAATAATTAGTATTCAAAATATTGCTTAAAACAAATTAGCCTGAGAAAAATAATCATGATGGCTGCTTTGCTGGATTGTAAACTGACAGGTTCATATCCGGGGCTTATCTTGGATGGTTCGGGTGGACGTGTGGGCAATGTAAAAGGATTAGTTTTGCAAAAATTTTGTAAAATATGAAACTACAGAAAGGTGACAGGGTTAAATTCCTGAACGATCATGGAGGCGGTATTGTAAGCAAAGTAATCAGCAGCAGCCTGGTTCATGTAAAAATTGAAGATGGTTTTGAAATTCCTACCCTTGTGAACGAGCTAATCAAGGTAGAAGAAACCGGGCAAAAAGCTGCACATTTTTTTATGGATAATAAAAAGGTGAGTTTTGTGGATGTTGAGGAAGACTCAGGTTATCATGAAAAAGTGGATGAAGGAAAGCCGGTTTACGACGATCGCAGCAAGCCCCTGGAAGTTTTCAAGGCAAAGGGTAACGACAAAAGAGGAGTTTACCTCGCTTATGTTCCGCAGGATCAGAAATGGCTGCTTACCGGGCTGATGGATATTTACCTGGTGAATTTTACTGAGTATGATGTGCTTTTCAGCCTTTTTTTGCGAAAGCCAAACGGCGCCTGGGAAGGGGTTGATTATGATGTTGCAAAGCCCAATTCAAAAATTTTGCTTGACTCGATTGAGCGCGACCACATCGAAAGGTGGAGTTACGGGATGGTTCAACTGCTGTACCACAAAAATTTATCGTCAAAAGTGCTGCTCCCGGCAAATTGTACCTTTAGTTTTAAGCCGGCAAAACTTTATCTCGAAAAGTCGTACCACGAATGTTCGTTTATCAGCGGTAAATCGTACCTGCTTTTGTTGAATGAAACAAGTGTACAGCCCTCGGCAGCCGAAGCCGAGCTGGGCGAAAAATTTGATGACGAAATTAAAATGCAACATGCCCAGCCCAAAAAACCGGAAGAAGTTATTAACAAGCATAAAACCAGTCCAAGAGAGGCAACGGTGGATTTACACATCGGCGAACTGGTAGAAGATTATTCCAAAATGAGCCCTTCGGAGATGCTCAATTACCAGTTGAATTATTTCGTGAGATGCCTTGAAAGCGCAATGACCAACTATTTAACCAAAGTTACCTTTATTCATGGCGTCGGCGATGGTGTTTTAAAATCGAAAATGATGGACATTCTCCGCGAATACGACAACATCAGGGTGAAAGATGCATCGCTGAAAAAATTTGGCTATGGCGCCACAGAGGTTTTAATATGGCATAGTAATTTTGTAGAATGATAACCAAACCAATGATACTGAGATGATAAAACATCAGAAACGCTGTTTTTGTATGCTTCAGGCTGCAGTCATTTTATTGTTGATCCCATTTTCGCTCTTCACTGCCAATCCATCATCCGGCACAGGTGATGACGACAAGCGTGGACCGGGAAATCCCGAAATCGTTATTCAGCCGACCAGTTTCACCATAGTGATAAGGCCCGATACGGTGCTGAAATTTCAGATGACAGTGTTTAACCAGGGCAACGACACCCTTGATTTTTTCATCAACACCAGCCCCGATTTGTCGCTTACTGACGGCAGCCCGCGAAATGTGACCGGCTCAACTGTTACATCCGACAAAAACAGTTACCTGCCCGGCGGATCATCCGATTTTGCGCTTAGCCTTTACAACGGAAGCCCCGACAATGAGTGGCTTGATACACTCGTGATCATTTTTCCGCAGGGCGTAACATTAAATTACGCCACACATTTTACGGGCGGCACCCTTGGACCTTTGATATTTAACGGGGTAACCGGCAACGGAGTAACGTCAAAGTGGAACGATCAGAACGGTTCGGGAGGAAATATTCTGCCAGGCGAAACTGCACACGGCCTTGTCAACCTGAGTTTTGACGAATCGTTGGATGACACATTAGCCATTGTTTACCGCATTTATGGTGATAATTATGGCGGAAATCCCCACTATGTGCAGGATACATTGTGGCTGGCGCCGGAAAACATCTGGCTCATTGCCGAGCCTGAAACCGGCACTGTGCCTCCCGGAGGACAAAAAAATGTTGACTTGTATTTTAATTCAGGCGGCTTTCCTATCGGGTATTTTACGGAACATTTTCAAATCGAAAGCAACGACACCTCCAATCCCGTGATTGATGTTCCGGTCAACCTTACAGTTTATCCTTACAGCCTCACGCAAACCATTAACATTCCCGCCGGCTGGAGCGGCATTTCAACCTATGTGCTGCCTTTTAATCCGGACATCGAAAATATTTTTGACACAGTGAGCGACCGGGTAACGGTAATTAGAAACCAGGATGGTATTTATTGGCCCGAGATGCAAATCAACACCATTGGCGAATGGAATGCCTACGAGGGATATGTGATTAAAACCACAGAACCCATACAAATAAAGGTAACCGGGCTTTTCGACGCTTCACAAACTGTATATCTCAATACCGGGTGGAATCTTTTACCTGTACTTTCAACGGTTCCGGCTTCCACCTTTTTTGTTTTCCGCGACATCGAAGACTTTATCGATGTTGTGCACGAAGTTGAAGGCAGCAAGATGTACTGGCCTGCGCAGCACATTTACACACTTACCCAGCTGGTGCCCGGAAAATCTTATTTTATCAGGGTTACCGAACCCTGTTATGTGATTTATCCGTCAACGGAGGAGAGATAAACAGCAGATCACCCTGGACTTTCTTTTATCCGCCTGTCAAACAGACATTTTCCGACAGAAAACAAATGATTATATGGTTTTTTAACTTGTGAAAGAATATCATTTTTGAATGAGTCAGTTCAAAAAAGGTAGTTAACGCTAAATTCTCCCGATAATCGGGACAAGCCCTAAAGTGGACTTTTGCAACCTGCTGATATTTAACGCTTCTCCCTTTAGGGTCAATTGTAAAAAACGCTAAAAATCAGCACTTCGGGGCTTTTTAGACTGGTCTCTTTTTTGGGTATTTAGGGAGTTTTTTTTCGCAAGTTGCTAAAAAATTTTTATCAGAAATTATTTTTCCTACTTTTACCCACCTGAAACTTTCTTTAAAGTCAGCCAAATATCAAAGGTTTGTTGAAGACCTTAGTGAAATTGAAAAATGTTTGTTTAACCAATATTTTAAACTATGGCAAAAGTAGTGGTGTTAGGCGCTGGCATAGCGGGGCATACGGCCGTGTTGGTACTTCGCAAAAAGCTGGGTAGGAAGCATGAAGTTACAATGGTTAGCCCCAACAGCAATTACCAATGGATTCCATCGAACATTTGGGTAGGAATCGGGCAAATGAAACCCAAACAGGTATTGTTTCCGCTGGCGCCGGTTTACAAAAGGAAGGGCATTGTTTACAAACAAGCCCTGGCAAAGACAATTTTCCCGGAAGGGAGCGCTGACAGCACCCGACCCTTTGTCGAGATCGAATACACCGATCCCTCAAAAAAAGGTCAGGTTGAAAAAGTTGATTACGATTACCTGATCAATGCAACGGGGCCAAAGCTAAATTTCGCTGCAACCGAAGGTCTTGGCCCGGAAAAAAACTCCTTGTCGGTTTGCACAACCTCACACGCCGCCGAAACCTGGGAAAAGCTGCAGGTTGCCCTCGACAAAATGGCCAAGGGCGAGAAACAGCGTTTTGTTATCGGCACCGGCCATCCGATGGCTACCTGCCAGGGCGCAGCTTTCGAATACGCCCTGAATGTTGCCTTTGAAATAAACAAACGCAAGCTGATGGACAAGGCTGAAATTACCTGGCTGACCAATGAATATGAGTTGGGCGATTTCGGGATGGGTGGGGCCTTTATTAAGAAAGGTGGTTACGTTACCTCAACCAAAATTTTCACCGAATCCATTCTTGCGGAATATGGCATAAAGTGGATAAAACGGGCTGGTGTGAAAAAAGTTGAGCCAGGTGTCATTCATTACGAAACGCTTGACGGCGTCGAGCATCAGCTTGAATTCGATTTTTCGATGCTTATTCCTGCTTTTGCCGGGGTTGGCCTTTCGGCAAAAAACAAAGCGGGTGAAGATATTTCTTCACAAATGTTTGCACCTAATGGTTTGATGAAGGTTGATGCTGACTATACTCCAAAAGAATTCAGCGATTGGTCGGTAAACGACTGGCCTTCGGTTTACCAAAGTCCGGCGTATGACAATGTTTTTGCCGCCGGAATTGCGTTTGCACCTCCACATTCCATTTCAAAACCATTTAAAAGCCCCAATGGCACCCCCATTTTTCCAACTCCACCCCGCACAGGAATGCCCTCGGGTGTAATGGGAAAAGTGGTTGCTCTGAATGTGGTTGAATCAGTAAAATCGGGAAAAGTAAAAACACCCCACAAAGCATCGATGGGTCGCATGGGCGCAGCCTGTATAGTTTCATCAGGTTACGGTGTGCGCGACGGCATGGCTGCTACGATGACTGTTTATCCGGTGGTTCCTGATTTTGAAAAATATCCACAATGGGGACGCGACCTGAGCTACACCGTTGGTGAGCCTGGTCTTGCCGGCCACTGGATGAAATTATTCATGCACTACATGTTCCTGTACAAAGCCAAAGCCCTGCCCGGCTGGTCGCTGATACC
>CALFEP010000129.1 GCA_937950125.1 uncultured Bacteroidota bacterium | reverse complement strand
AGATCCTGCCTGGCGGCAGACAGGGTTGCATAATTGTAGAAAACGGATTATCCCACCAACCCAACAACCTCGTAGAGGTTGCATAATTGTAGAAAACGGATTATCCCATCAACCCAACAACCTCGTAGAGGTTGCATAATTGTAGAAAACGGATAACCCCACCAACCCAACAACCTCGTAGAGGTTGCATAATTGTAAAATGGAATCATCAAACCCTTGAACAACCTCGTAGAGGTTGCATAATTGTAGAAAACGGATAACCCCAACAATCCAACAACCTCGTAGAGGTTGCATAATTTATATTGAATTCAACCCCGTAACCTCTCCCCCAGATAATTCAATATCAACCGGGTAGCCCCGATTTTACCGACAACAAAATCTCTGGAAATTTGAGAAGTCTTTAAAAGAAAACCCTCATCTTCCAGCAATTTTTCGGCAATCTCTTCAAAACTTTTCTTATCAGAAATGCTGAAAGCCCCGCCTAGCCCCATCAACTCCCGTGCTTCCTGAAATTTCTGGTAATTCGGGCCGAAAATCACAGGTTTTCCAAATGTGGCAGCCTCCAGGATATTGTGGATGCCCACACCAAAACCTCCTCCAATGTAAGCAATATCAGCATGTTGATAAAGGTGGGATAAAATGCCGATGCTGTCAATAATCAAAATACTGGCTAGTTCAATATTGTTTTCATCTGCCTCCGAAAACTTCAGGGCATTTTCGGGCAGTGTTTTTATTAAAGCTTCGATTCGTTCGGGATGAACTTCATGGGTTGCAAAAATGAATTTCAATCCCGGAATATTTTTCCTGATCAAACCTGCAATGATTTCCTCATCAGGCGGCCAGGTACTTCCCGCAAGGAAAATCCTGTTTTCGCCTTTAAATTTCTCAACCAGAGGGAAGGCCTTTTTTTGCTGTGCCACCTGAGCCACCCTGTCGAAACGGGTATCGCCACTGATTGTGACATCAGAAATACCCACCGAGGCCAGCAAATTTGCTGATTGCTGGTTTTGAACAAAAAAATGATCAGCCATTTTCAGTCCTTTCAACTGCCACCTGCCCCACCAGGTAAAAAACCGCTGCCCCGGACGGAAAATCGCTGAAACAAAAATCATCGGAACAGCCCTTTTCTTCAACAGTCGGATATAGTTGAACCAGTATTCATATTTTACAAAAACTGCAACTTGTGGATTTACCAATTTGATGAATTTCCGGGCATTCCGGCTGGTGTCGGCGGGCAGGTAAAAAATGTAATCGGCGCCGGGGTAATTTTTCCTGATTTCATAACCTGAAGGAGAGAAAAAGGTGAGCAGAATCCTGTATTGAGGAAACCGTTCCCTGAAAGCCTCAATGACCGGTCTGCCCTGTTCAAACTCTCCCAATGAAGCACAATGAAACCAGGCGACAGGCCTGTCATTTTTAACCGTTGATTCAATTTTCTTGAAAATATTTTTGCGGCCTTGCACCCATTGCCTGGCTTTTGGGTTGAACAAACTTGCCGTGTTTACTGCAAACTGGTAAAAATGAATGATCAGGTTGTATAGAAAAATCATTGTATTGTTGATTCTGATTCTTTCAAGGTGAATGAAAATTTCCGACTCGAATGTTAATCCTGTTGAGTTACTAAAAATAATAGTAATCCTGCGGCATTCGCTTGCGCAATGGGATTATCCAGCCGATCTTAAAACCGGTGAGCATGTCGAAACGTTTCCTGTCGTCGCGGCGCATGGTGTCGAAATCCATCGAACGCCGGTTTTGTGTCCACGATTCAATGATTTCGATTCCTGCAAAAAAGTTGGCCAATTTGTTTTCTCCAGCATACATGTAACCAATAAACTGGTCAATCATAAAACCATCGGTCAGGCGGTCGTAGCCTTTCAGGTAGTCGCCACGAAGTTGCGGAACCGAATTTTCTTTCACCTGAATCCTGATTTTGTGTTGCAAATAGCCGGCCCCGGCCATGATGAGCAGCCCCGAGTTCTTGTTTGAACCAAACAAGGGGATAAGTTTTCCCAACCTTCCGGAGGCATAAAATCCCCTTTCAAAAAGACTTACCCCGGCGAAGTAGCCCTCTTCATTTATGATTCCACCTTCTGATGTGAGCAGGTTGTGCAACAGGCTGTCCTCGCGCATCCTGCTGCCAAAAAGAAAATTGCCATCGGCCCACCAAATCCAGTTGGCCGTGGTTTTATACAAAAATCCAGGGCCAATGGCTGAACTGTTACCAAATCTGTCGGCCAGATCGCCACCAGGCCATTGATAGGTAAAAGTGGGAAACAAGGCAGTCAGTCTGTCGGGTTTGGGTTGGTTTTCGTCGGTTTGACATTTTCCTGAAAAAGGAACCTGAATGATAATTAACAATATGATTACTAATATTTTACGCATATTTCTAATTACTGTTTCAAAGCGCAAAGATAGTTTTTTGATAATTGAATTTCCCTTGAAAGAATAGATAACGGAGCACTGTTATCTTATTGTTAAAAAGTTCACATTTCAGTATTTTTTTTACTTTCGCACCACTTTTTGAAAAAAAATCCACATATTAACCTCGTATTTTATTGATAATCAAATAATAAAAACAATTTTCATTTTATGAAAGAAATCAAAATGGTTGACCTGCAAGGTCAGTATGAAAAAATAAAATCCGAAATTGACAAAGCCATCCAGGAAGTCATCACCTCAACGGCCTTTATTAATGGACCCGCAGTGAGGGATTTTCAGGCCGACCTGGAAAAATACCTTGGCGTGAAGCATGTAATCCCCTGTGCCAACGGTACTGACGCCCTTCAGGTAGCCATGATGGGACTTGGGCTGAAACCCGGAGATGAGGTCATCACCACTTCATTTACATTCATTGCCACCGCCGAAGTGATTGCACTTCTCGGGTTGACACCCGTGTTGGTTGATGTTGATCCTGACACTTTTAACATCGACCCGGCAGCCATCCGCAAAGCCATTACCCCAAAGACCAAAGCCATTGTTCCGGTTCATCTATTCGGACAATCGGCTGACATGGAAGATATTATGCAAATTGCAAAGGAGCACAACCTTTTTGTGATCGAAGATACCTGTCAGGCAATAGGTTCCGATTATATTTTCGGCGATGGAACTTCCAAAAAAGCTGGCGCCATCGGTCATGTAGCCGGGATGTCGTTTTTCCCGTCGAAAAACCTGGGTTGTTACGGCGATGGCGGCGCTATTTTCACCAACGACGACGACCTGGCAAAGATGCTTAGAAGCGTTGTAAACCACGGTATGACAGTACGTTATTATCACGATCATATCGGCGTAAATTCCCGTTTGGATAGCATTCAGGCAGCCGTGCTAAAGGTAAAACTTCAATATCTTGACGAGTACATCAAAGCCCGCCAGGCAGCCGCCGATTATTATGATAAAGCCTTTGCAAACCATCCAAAACTGAAAACTCCGGTCAGAGCCAAAAATTCAACCCATGTTTTCCATCAGTACACACTGGTAACCAATAATTTGGATAGGGATGAGCTGCAAAAATTCCTGGCTAATAAAAATATCCCGGCCATGATTTATTATCCGGTACCGATGCACATGCAAAAAGCTTATCAGGACCCTCGTTACAAAGAAGGCGACTTCCCGGTGACTGAATTTCTGGCCAAACATGTGATTTCGCTTCCAATGCACACCGAGATGGATGAAGAGCAATTGCAATTTATTACTTCCGCAATCCTCGAATTTGCCAATCGTTAAACCATGGAAAAAGCGTATTTTGCACATCCAACAGCCATTATTGACGAAGGTTGTGAAATTGGCCAAGGTGTAAAAATCTGGCATTTTTCGCATATTATGAAAAATTGCCGGATTGGCGAAAATTGTAATATCGGACAAAATGTGGTGGTTTCACCTGAGGTTGTTCTGGGTAAAAATGTAAAGGTTCAGAACAATGTTTCCATCTACACTGGTGTAATTTGTGAAGATGATGTATTTCTGGGGCCATCCATGGTTTTCACCAACATCATCAACCCACGCAGCGCAGTTATCCGCAGGGATCAGTATGTTAAAACCACTGTAAAAAAAGGCGCTACCATTGGCGCAAATGCCACCATCGTGTGTGGGCACGATATTGGAGAATATGCTTTTATTGGTGCAGGTACAGTAATTACCAAAGAGGTACCGGCCTATGCATTGATTGTGGGAAATCCGGGAAAACAAATTGGCTGGATGAGTGAGTTTGGACACCGCTTGTATTTTGATGAAAATGGCCATGCCGAATGCCCGGAAAGCCATGAAAAATACCAGTTAACAAACGGACAGGTAACAAAAATTTAATATTTAAACATCTTTTTAATGACTCTCTACGACAAATTATTATCAAAAGAAACCAAATTATCGCTGATAGGACTTGGTTACGTGGGTTTACCCATTGCACTGGCTTTCGCCAAAAAAATTGCCGTTGTTGGCTTCGACATCAAACCAGACAGGGTGGAGATGATGAAGAAAAAAATTGACCCAAGCGAAGAACTGGAACCTTCGGAGTTCAACAATTGTGATATCGTTTTCACTTCCAACCCCGAAGATTTGAAACAGGCTACTTTTCATATTGTGGCCGTTCCTACCCCCATCGACGACAGCAATATGCCCGATCTGACGCCACTGCTGGCCGCAACCCGCACAGTTGGCAAAATTCTGAAAAAGGGCGACTACGTGGTTTATGAATCTACAGTCTATCCGGGAGCTACTGAAGAAGATTGCATCCCGATTCTTGAAAATCTTTCCGGATTAAAGTTTATCGAAGATTTCAAGGTTGGATATTCACCTGAAAGGATCAACCCCGGCGATAAACAGCACACCATCACCACCATAACCAAAGTGGTGTCGGGCTGTGATGAAGAATCGCTCGACATTATTGCCAAAACCTACGAAATTGTTGTAAAAGCCGGGGTTTACAAAGCTCAGTCGATAAAAGTGGCCGAAGCTGCCAAGATTATCGAAAACACGCAGCGCGATGTGAACATAGCTTTGATGAATGAACTTTCGATGATTTTCAACAAAATGGGAATCAACACTTATGATGTTCTTGAAGCAGCCGGCACCAAATGGAACTTTCTGAAATTCACACCCGGCTTGGTGGGCGGTCACTGCATCGGCGTTGATCCGTATTATCTGGCTTACAAAGCCAAAAAATACAGGTATCATCCACAAATCATCAATTCCGGTAGGTTTGTTAACGATTCCATGGGCTTTTATGTAGCCCGGCAAACGGTGAAATTGCTCATTTCTTCAGGAAAAAACATCGGTAAATCAAAAGTCCTGATCATGGGTGTCACTTTTAAAGAAGATGTGAGCGACATTCGCAATTCGCGCGTTCCAGATATTATTGCTGAGCTAAAATCTTATGGTTTGAGGGTGGATATTGTTGATCCATATGCCCAGTCAAAAGATGTGGAACACGAGTATGGTTTTAGCCTGACTGAAAACCTTGCCGATAAATACGATGCTGTAATTGTGGCTGTTAATCACAAAGCCTACCTAAAACTCGACGAAAATTATTTCAAGCTGATTAGTGCCGACAAAGGAATTTTGGTTGACGTAAAGGGTATTTACAGAAACAAAGTTGACGATATGACTTACTGGAGCCTGTAAGCAGATTCTCAAATTTACTTCTTGTTTTACACAAGGGAGCGGGTTAAAACTTTGAAGAAATTCTTATTTTTATCAGAGTTTTGCCCGCTCCCTTGTTTGTTTTGTAAATAGTCTCTACTTTTGGAGACATCGAAAAATAATTAATCAGCACAAATACTATGAGCAAAATATTGGTTACCGGAGGTACAGGATACATTGGATCGCACACGGTTGTTGAATTGATTGGAAAAGGTTATGAGGTGATTATTGTTGATAATCTTTCCAATTCACAAATTGATGTCATCGACAACATTGAAGCCATAACCGGCATAAAACCGGGGTTTGAATTAATCGACCTGGCTGATCGTGAGAAGACATTGCAATTTTTTAGAAATCACAAAGATATTACGGCTATTATCCATTTTGCGGCAGCAAAAGCAGTAGGCGAATCGGTTGATAAACCCTTGTTGTACTACCGCAACAACCTGTTTTCGCTTGTCAATGTAATAGATGGAATGATTGAAAACGGCATCGGAAACCTGGTTTTTTCCTCGTCATGCACGGTTTATGGTGAACCCGATCAATTGCCAGTAAGTGAGCAATCGCCGATAAAACCAGCTCTTTCGCCCTACGGAAACACCAAACAAATTGCCGAAGAAATTATCCGCGACACAGTTGCTGCATCAAAGCTAAAAGCCATTGCGCTGCGGTATTTCAACCCCATTGGCGCTCACGAAAGCGCCTTGATTGGCGAGCTACCCCTGGGTGTTCCTAATAACCTGATGCCTTTCATCACACAAACAGCCATTGGAATCAGGCAGCAATTGAGGGTTTTTGGAAGCGATTATCCCACTCCCGACGGCACACCCATCCGTGATTACATTCATGTGGTCGATCTGGCCAAAGCACACGTGGTGGCCGTTGACAGGATGCTTGGAAATTGCTCAAAACTGAATTTTGAAATTTTCAACCTGGGAACCGGCAACGGATACTCGGTTTTTGAAGTCATCAACAGTTTCGAAAAAACCACCGGAGTAAAACTCAATTATGCTGTGGTGGACCGCCGCCCGGGTGATGTTATTGAAGTGTGGGCTGATACTACCTTTGCAAACAACGAATTAGGGTGGAAGGCTCAAAAAGGAATAGATGAAATGACCCTCTCGGCCTGGAATTGGGAATTGGCGTTGGATGCAAAAAAAAACAAATCAATAAAATAAACAGTTATGGAAAATAGTGAAAAATACGAAAAAACGATCATGATTACCGGTGGCGCCGGATTTATTGGGTCGCATGTCATTAGGCTTTTTGTAAACAAATATCCAAATTACAGAATTATCAACGTTGACAAACTCACTTACGCCGGTAATCTTGAGAATCTCAAGGACATCGAACATGTACACAATTACAAATTTGTTAAAGCCGACATTGTTGAAGCTGAAGAAATTCAGAAACTCTTCGATGTGTATAAATTCGACGGAGTTATTCATCTTGCTGCCGAATCGCATGTTGACCGTTCGATCGCCAATCCCACTGAGTTTATTTTCACCAACATTGTTGGCACAGCCAATTTACTGAATGCAGCAAAATTTCACTGGCAGGACAATTACGAAGGAAAGCTTTTCTACCATGTTTCAACCGACGAGGTGTATGGTTCACTTGGCGAGACGGGTTTTTTTCTCGAATCTACTGCCTACGATCCACGTAGCCCATATTCAGCATCAAAAGCAAGTTCCGACCATCTTGTGAGGGCTTATTTCCACACCTTTAAATTACCTGTGAAAATCTCAAATTGTTCAAACAATTATGGTGGTTTTCAGTTTCCTGAAAAACTAATTCCACTTTTCATTCATAACATTCAGAATAAAAAGAAGTTACCCGTTTATGGCAAAGGCGAGAATGTCCGCGACTGGTTGTACGTTGAAGATCATGCAAATGCCATTGATGTGATTTATCATAAAGGAAAAATGGGCCAGACTTACAACATTGGCGGGCACAACGAATGGAAAAACATTGATTTGATCAAGTTGCTCTGTAGCATTATGGATCGTAAACTTGGACGCGAAGCCGGCGAATCAGCAAAACTGATATCGTATGTAAAAGATCGTGCCGGGCATGACCTCCGTTATGCCATCGATTCAACAAAACTGCAAAAAGAACTTGGCTGGCAGCCTTCACTTCAGTTTGAGGAAGGGCTTGAAAAAACCGTGGATTGGTACCTTGCCAACACCGAATGGCTCGAAAATGTTACATCGGGCGACTACCAAAAATATTACGAAGAGCAATACGTGAACAGATAAATAACTACCTGAACTCATGAATTAAAATATTGCCCGAAATGCCCTTTTCTGGCAATATTTTAATTTTCAGGTAATGGTGTTGATATTACCAAATAATAAAGGAGGCTTTTAGTCATTTCATTTTTGCTAATTATTTAGAAACTACTTTCTTAGTTATCAATGCATTACATCTGCCAATTATAAAGCAATGGGACTTTTTTCAAACCTGTTTTCAAAAGGAAAATTATCAAAACCTGTCGATCTCTCCGTATTGCAGACCGACATGCACTCGCACCTGATACCTGCAATTGACGACGGTTCCGATTCATTGGAAACCAGCATGCAACTCATTACGGGAATGACTGAACTGGGTTATCGAAAAATCATAACAACGCCACACATTCAGGGCGAATTTTATCAGAATACACCCACAATTATTCTCGATGGACTTGAAAAGGTGCGGCGTGAGATGAAAAAGCGATTTATTCACGCTGAAATAGAGGCTGCTGCCGAATACCTGATTGACGACAAATTTGAAGAAAAATACAAAACGGGCAGGCTGTTAACCTTTGCAGACAATTATCTTTTGGTTGAGTTTTCGTATTTCAACGAACATCCAAATTGGAAAAAATACTTTTTCGACCTTCAGGTTGAAGGTTACAAAATAATACTTGCGCATCCTGAAAGGTATTCATACTTCTTCAGGAATCCCAAAAATTATGACGAGGTTAAAGACAGGGGAGTTTTATTTCAGATAAATCTGCTATCGTTGACAGGATATTACACCGCTGAGGTGAAGAAAGTTGCTGAAAAGCTGATTGATCGTGGAATGTACGATCTTATTGGTACCGATATGCACAACAATATTTACATGCAATGGTCGCAGGCTGCACGTTTCGAGGTCTATCTTCAAAAACTCATTGATTCGGGCAAATTACTTAACTCCCGCCTTTAAAAGAGCCAATTCTGTAGAAACCTTTGGCTGAAATTATTCTGGCAACACTGCGCTGCTTGCCTCCAGTCCTCGGTCAACTTTTTTAAACAAACCTTGCAAAACGGTTCCAGGACCAACTTCTATCACATTTTTCACACCGTCGGCAATCATGTTTTTCATGATTTGCGTCCACCGAACCGGTGCTGTCAGCTGGGCAATCAAATTGGCTTTAATAATTTCGGGATCGGTAACTGGCTGTGCTGTAACATTTTGATATATCGGGCATATCCCACGATTGAATTTGGTAATCTCAATGGCTTTTGAGAGTTCAACCCGTGCGGGTTCCATCAAGGGTGAATGAAAAGCGCCTCCAACCTTCAGTGGCAGGGCTCTTTTGGCGCCTGCTTCAAGCAGTTTCTGACAAGCAGTTTCAATTCCGGCAACAGTTCCCGAAATCACCAATTGCCCCGGGCTATTGTAATTGGCAGGCACAACAACATCGTGTACATCCTTCAATACTTTTTCAACCACTGCATCATCAAGTCCCAGAATAGCTGCCATGGTCGAAGGCTCGAGTTCGCAGGCTTTTTGCATGGCCTGTGCACGCTTGCTTACCAGTTTCAAACCATCGTCAAACGACAACGATTTGTTGGCAACCAATGCTGAAAATTCGCCCAACGAGTGCCCGGCTACCATGTCAGGTTTGAAATCATCCCTGAGTAACCTGGCTAATATCACCGAATGCAGAAAAATGGCCGGTTGTGTAACCCTGGTTTGTTTCAGATCGTCATCCGAACCTTCAAACATCACCTCAGTGATGTTGAACCCAAGTATTTTGTTGGCTTTATCGAATAATTCCTTTGCCAATGGGTATTTTGTGTAGAGGTCCTTACCCATTCCTGAATATTGGGCGCCCTGCCCCGGAAAAACATAAGCTTTCATAGTTATTTTGTTTATCTGCGGTTACCTAAAAAACGAAGTAAAAAAAGGAAAAGATTGATAAAATCGAGGTACAGGGTCAACGCTCCCATTATCACCAGTTTGCGGGTCGATTCTCCTTCAATTTCGATACCTGAGCCTATTCTTTTCAACTTTTGAACATCATAAGCGGTCAAACCTGTGAAAATGAGTACTCCCAAAAGACTGATCAGGTAATCGAACGCTGATGACTTAAAAATTAGTAGGTTAACAACACTTGCAATAACAATTCCAACCACACCCATAATCATGACAGAACCAAACTTTGTGAGATCGGTTTTGGTGGTATAGCCCAACAATGCCATCGTTCCAAACATACCTGCCGTAATGGCAAAGGTGGAAACAACTGAGCCC
>CALFEP010000128.1 GCA_937950125.1 uncultured Bacteroidota bacterium | reverse complement strand
TTTGAAATATAGTCATTGCAACCTGCTGAGATTGATTTCTCCCTGTCGCCTGAAAGCGCAAAAGCAGTTTGAGCAATAATGATTACTTTCTTATTAAACTCCCTGATTTTTTTTGTGGCTTCATAACCGTTAATAACAGGCATTTGAATGTCCATAAGTACTAAATCAAAATCAGGATTATTCTTGCATGCTTCAATGGCTTCTTTCCCTGTAATTACAGTTACAATCTCATTAGCAAAGTCTTTAACAGAAATTTCCATTAGTTGATTTGAAGCTTCATCATCATCTGCAATTAAAATCTTTAGATTTTTAACCAAATTTTTTTCGACCTTAATTGAATCAGAATTTACAATTTCTGTTGCATTCTCATTTCTATATGGTATTGTGAAATAGAATGTTGAGCCAATGTTTTCTTCGCTTTCCAGCCATATTTTTCCATTTAGCATTTCAACATACGCCCTTGTAATGGCTAAACCCAGACCTGCCCCCTGATGAGCCATTTTATCTTCAATATCGGCTTGAATAAAACGCTCAAAGATGGCGGCTTGTCTGTCTTTTGGTATTCCTATACCTGTATCTTTCACAAAGAAAATAACCTCAGTTTTTGACTCGTTCAAATCATAACCAATTTCAACACTGCCCCTAAATGTGTATTTTATTGAATTTTTAATCAGATTTGTAATGATACTGTTTAGTTTTTCACGGTCGGTTGTAATTACAGCATGATTATTTTGTAAAAACTTAGTGATTTTTAAATCAAGTTTCTTCTTTGCGGCTTCAGGTCTGAAGAAATTAAAACAATCTTCAAGAATGTCATTAATATCAACACGTGAATTGAAAACATTTACTATTCCGGATTCTATCTTAGAAATATCAATGATTTCATTGATAATATTAAGCATTCTTGCACCGCTTTTTTCAATAATTTCAATGTACTGCTGTTGATTTTCACCATTTAAATCAGGTTCTTTTAATAATCCGGCGAAACCCAAAATTCCATTCATAGGTGTACGGATTTCATGGCTCATATTTGCAAGAAAGGCAGATTTTAACCGGTCGGATTCAGTCGCTTTTTTATTGGCAACTGTTAATAGTTCGTTTTGAATTTCAATCTGTTTAGATTTTTCAGTTAGTTTTTGAAAAGTATCTCTTTGCTGCAATTCACTTGCAATGAGTTGTTGATTACTGGCTTGGAGCTGTTGGTTTGCGGCTTTTAGTTCAACTTCCGCAAGTTTGCGAATGGAAATTTCATTTTTCAATTCACTTGAACGCTTTTCAACTAATTCCTCTAAATGTTCCTGGTATTCTAAAATTTCTTTCTCCATTTGCTTGCGTTCAGTAATATCGCGCTCAGTGCTTACCACACCAATTAATTCCCCGTTTTCATTCTCTAATCTCGTGACTACAATCCAAACGTCTAAAACTTTTCCATCTTTTGAAATGCGTTTCGTTTCGATTGGCTCTAACTGCTCATTATTTTTTAATCTGTCGATTATTTCAATCGCAATAAATTTATATTCTTCAGGTATTAAATCAAGCCAGTTTATTTTAAATACTTCTTCTTCACTGTAGCCATACATTTTTGTTGCTCCGGCATTCCATGAGGTAATATTCCCATCTAAATCACGAATAATGATGGCATCATTTGACACTGCAACTACAGTTGCCAAACGTAAAAGTTCACGTGTTTGATTCTTTAATTTCTCGTTAGAAGCTCTAAGTTGCTGCTCACTTGCTTGCAATTGTTGATTTATTGCATCAAGTTGATGATTTTTTACTTTAAGGTGTTGTTCACTTGCCAGCAGTTGTTGGTTTATTGCGTCAAGTTGCTGGTTTGCAGCTTTAAGTTGTAGTTCGTTGGCCTGCAACTGCTGATTGCTTGAGTCAAGTTTCAGGTTAGCCGCTTTTAATTGATCCTCATTGTTCTCATATTGAATGAAAACATCTTCGAGGTAAGCAAGGACTTGTTTGCTTTTTGCTTTCATTTTTTTAATTATTAAACAAACTTGGTTTTTATTAATTGTCTCATAAAAAACAACTTAATAGTTTATCATCTTCATTACCAATTGAATGATAAACGTTACTGGTTTTGGTATCAAATAAAACGCTTCTTCTTCTGGTTCCACCAACAGATTTTGCTTTTATCTTAATATTTTTTTCTGTTAGAATATTTAAAACTGAATCAATATTTGCCTGACAAATGGTATCATCTTCTCTTTTTAAAACATTAGAACCACCCACGATGCAAACTTCAATATCTACTTTGTTAGCCCCAAGTTTAACCATTTGTTCTATCATTTCTTCGATTGCATTGAATGCGTATCTTGTTTTCTGGGTTTTACTTTTTTCAGGTGAAATTCCCGGAAGCATGATATGCGCCATTGCACTTATCATTAATTTTAGATCATAAGCTGCAATAACCACGCATGAGCCTATTGCAGATGATTTAAAAATTATGTTTTCATTTGAAGCTTTAACTTCTCCTGTAAGGACATTTATTATTTCCTTCATTTGTCAAGGTTTAATTCCGAAAAAGCATGGTAAAATTACATTAATAATTAACTGGTTATCAACTGTACCTGTCCTTTATTTTAGCGTTGTCTATAACTGAAGGGTTTGGTGCCTTTTCAATTTTCAAATCTTCTAAACATTAAACCCGTCCTTCGATCCCGAAGTTTCGGGACTCAGGGCACAAACCCGAAATGAAGAAAACCTGAAACCTGTCGAACCTTGAACTTTGAACCCCCATTTTCTCCCCTCTCATTATCCAAATACCACTATCTTTGCGACCTTTAAAACAAAAAGCGGTTGAAATGAAGCGGATTTTGGTTGTTTATTACACGCAAACCGGGCAGTTGCGCCAGATTATCGATTCGATGTTGTCGCCTCTTGTAAAAGACGATACCGTGGCCATCGATTACGAGCAATTGAAACCTGTGGAAGATTACCCTTTTCCATGGGGAAAAGCGTTTTTTGATTGTTTCCCCGAAAGCGTGATGGACATTCCGTGCGACCTGAAATCGTTTTCGTTCAATCCCGAAACCCGTTACGACCTTGTCATCCTGGCTTACCAAACCTGGTTTTTGTCGCCCTCCATTCCGTTTGCTTCCTTTCTGCAAACCGAAAAAGCCCGCAGGCTGCTCAAAGACACAAAAGTGGTCACGCTGCTGGGCATCCGCAACATGTGGATCGGCGCTCAGGAAATCGTGAAGAAGAAACTGGCAGCCATGGGGGCAAAACTGGTTGGAAACATTGTTTTAGCCGACCGTCACAACAACTGGGTTGCCGGGGTCACCATAGTCCGGTGGCTGGTATCGGGCAACAGAGGCCCTTCCGGAATATGGCCACGCGCCGGCGTTTCCGAAAAAGACATCCAAGATGCCTCCCGTTTTGGAAATACATTGTTTGAAGCTGTTAAAAACGAAGATTACAGCCTTTTGCAGGAAAAACTAATTGCTCAAAAAGCCGTGAAAATCAAGTACAACCTGTATCTGATCGAAAAAAATGCCCGGAAAATATTTGTAAAATTCGCGAAAAGCATCCTTAAAAATGGCAAAAAAAGCCCGGCCCTGCGTGAGCGGGGAATCCGGTTTTTCAAAATGTACCTTTTGTTTGCCTTGTTTGTGCTGGCGCCCTTTGTCTCCCTGATTTTCATCCTGTTGCGGTTTTTAATCTATCCTTTTGCCAACAGGCGGATAAACTATTTTAAAGGAGTTTTGTTAAAACCATAATTAATTAAAAAATGAATCAAAAAATTTACATAACACAAGTTTCGACCTTTTTACCGAACAACCCCGTTTCAAACGACGAAATGGAGGAATACCTGGGTAAGATCAAAGGGCTGAAATCGAAATCAAAACCTTTGATTTTGAGAAGCAACCAGATTAAAAGCCGCTATTATGCCACCGACAAAAACGGCAATTCCACCCACTCGATCGCCGAAATGGCGGTTAAAGCCATCAGGAAACTTTGTGTTGACGATTTTGACCCTCAGAACATCGAATTGCTTACCTGTGGAAGCGCCTCCCCCGACCTGATGATGCCCTCGCTTTCGCTGATGGTTCATGGCGAATTAGGCATTAAACCCATCGATGCCATGACAGCTTCGGGTAGTTGCAACAGCTCGATGTGGGCGCTCAACTACGCCTGGATGTCGCTGCTTTTGGGAAAATACAACAACGCCGTGTGCTGTGCTACCGAAAAATTCTCGAACTGGATGCAGTCGCGCAATTTCGAGGAAGAATCCAAACACCTGGAAGCGTTGGGAGTAAACCCTTTTATCGCTTTTGAAAAGGATTTTCTGCGCTGGATGCTATCGGACGGCGCCTCGGCGGTATTATTAGAAAACAAACCTAAACCCAACGGTCTGTCGCTGGCCATCGACTGGATTGAAATAAAATCGTACGCCAACGAGGTGGAGACGTGCATGTATGCTGGCGGAATAAAGCAGGAAGACGGCAGCATCATTTCATGGCACGACCTGACCCCGGCACAATGGCTCGAAAATTCGGTTTTTGCACTTCGTCAGGACCATAAATTGTTAGAGGCCAACATTACGCGCCTTGGCGGGATTTTCCTGAAAGAACTTACCGGAAAATACAATTTCGATGTTTCGCAGGTTGACTTTTTCCTGCCACACCTGTCCTCATTTTTCTTCAAACCCCGTATTCAGGAAAGCCTGAATGAGCTGGGAATGAATATTCCGGAAGAAAAATGGTTTGTAAACCTGCACAAAGTCGGCAACATCGCCTCAGCATCTGGGTTTGCTATGCTTGACGAACTTTACCAGTCGGGCAGGTTGGAGCCGGGTCAGCGCATTTTGCTGATGATTCCCGAAAGCGCCCGGTTTTCCTATACTTACATGATGCTCACCGTTGTGTAAATTCCAAAAAACTAAACTTAAATGACAAATAAATTCCAATTCATTAAACTCGAAAACCACAAAGTAAAAATTCAAACCAGAATTTTACTTTCGTTTTCTTCAGGATTGGATTTTGAAGTTTCAATATTGAGATCGGTCTAAAAAAAGTTTTGACATTGAAATGCCACAAAAACACGAAAACACCAGATTGATTGTCAACAACCGCTTTCCTGAATATCATTTGTGCTATCGTGCTTTCGTGGCGAGGATTCCATTTTTCAATCTTTTTCTAAATTACTGAAAGTGAAGATTAACGAAGTACCACAGGAAGATGCCAACGCCTTCGAAAAGGCGTTTAATGTGCTGCAGTATGCCGTTGACGATGAGGGCAAATTCACCACTGTGAAAAGCGTTGGTTGGAACCCCAAGACCGTGGTGATGCAAAATGCCTGGGATTACGAAAACGAAAAGGCTGAAAAAGCCAGGGAGCTTGTCCTTGCCGGGAAAAGAAGCCCATTGTTTTATCATACCCGTAAAAACATGATGAATGCATGGATTTTGTCAGGATATACCGGGTTTTCCATTTTCAGGGTCATGCTTCATTTCAGGCCACGGTTTTTCGACCGTTTAAGCGAAAAAAAACTGAAAAAATACGCTGACGCCTTCAATTACGAAACGCCTGATCAACTTTTAGAAATTCCAAACCACAAAGCAGAGAAATGAGGATAAATTTTGAACACCGTATGGCCGCCCACTGCGAAAATGGTGTGGTTTCCAACCTGTTGCGTTTTTATGGAATCGATCTGAGCGAGGCCATGGTGTTTGGCATCGGATCGGGGATTTTTTTTACCTACCTGCCTTTCATAAAATTGGGTGACGCTCCGGCGTTTGCTTTTCGCCCGTTGCCGGGACATATTTTCAAAAAGGCAACCAATAGCCTGGGTGTGAAAATTCATACTGAACATTTCCGCAATCCCGATAAATCGATGCAAAGCCTCGACGCCAATCTGGCGAAAGGAATCCCGACAGGAATGGTCGTGGGTGTATATTTTCTGCCCTATTTTCCGCCTCAGTACAGGTTTCATTTCAATGCGCACAACATAGTTGCCCTGGGCAAAGAAGATGGCCGCTACCTCATTAGCGACCCGGTGATGGAAGGCATCGAAACACTGAGTTACGATGAATTGAAAAAAGTGCGCTACGCCAAAGGTTTTCCTCAGCCTTCCGGCAAAATGTACTACATTACCAAAGCGCCACAAAATGCTGATATTCAAAATGCGGTGCTGAATGGAATCAAAAATGCGGTGCTTTACATGGTAAAATTGCCCGGGCCGGTAATTGGCGTAACCGGGATGAAATATCTGGGAAACCGGGTTAAAAAGTGGCCACAGAAATTTGGCCCGAAAAAGGCTTCCCGTTACCTGGGGCAAATTGTGAGGATGCAGGAAGAAATTGGCACGGGTGGCGCCGGGTTCAGGTTTTTGTACGCTGCATTTTTGCAGGAATCTGCCGTGCTTTTGCATTCGGAAGCAATGGACGAAATTTCAAAACAAATGACCAGAACAGGCGACAAATGGCGCGACTTTGCAGTAGCCGCCGGACGCTTGTGCAAAGGCCGCGAAACAACCGAAAGCTACGACCAAATCGGCGATTTGCTGATCGAACTTTCGGAAGACGAAAAACAAATTTTCCTGGCACTGGATAAAGTGGTGAAAGGATTTAAAAAATAACTGTCTGCCTTCTACTCCTGACAGGGTTTAAAACCCTCTCAGGGGTTAGACAAACAATAAAAATATTCCCATGAAAAATAGCACCCTCATCGAAATCAAAAACCTGGTAAAAGTTTACCCTGGCCGGATTTCGCCTGCGGTTGATGATTTGTCGCTGGAGATAAAAGAGGGTGAAATTTACGGGATTTTAGGCCCAAACGGCGCCGGAAAAACCACCATCATTTCCATTTTGTGCAACCTCATTCAGCCAACTTCCGGAACGGTTACCATTGACGGGCTTTCGCTTTCAAATCATAAAAACAAAATTAAGCAACTCACCGGGGTGGTTTTTCAGGACATCGCACTTTACGATAAGCTCACCGCTTACGAAAACCTCCGCTATTTTGGAACGTTGTATGGCATTCCTGCAAAAGTTCTGAACGAAAGAATTGATCAACTGCTCACACGTTTGGGTCTTGAAAAATTCAGGAACGAAAAAACCGGAACATTCTCTGGGGGCATGAAGCGCAGGATCAACCTGTTGGCCGGTTTGCTGCACAGCCCGAAACTGCTTTTTCTGGACGAACCTGCCGTCGGCATCGACGTTCACTCCAGAAATGTGATCCTGGAATTCCTGCAGGAACTAAACCAGTCGGGGACAACCATGATCTATACTTCGCACATGATGGAAGAAGCCCAGAAACTGTGTTCGACCATCGCCATCATCGATTACGGAAAGGTTGTAGCAGTTTCATCACCACAGGAATTAATCAGCAAAAATCCGGAATGCCATTCGCTGGAAGATGTATTTTTGAAACT
>CALFEP010000127.1 GCA_937950125.1 uncultured Bacteroidota bacterium | reverse complement strand
CATGGACTACCGGAGGCGATGGCACCTTTACCGGAGGAACAACCCTTACACCCACCTACACTCCCGGAACCAATGATAAAACCGGAGCCTCAGTTACACTTACCTTACATGCAGCGGCAAACAGTCCTTGTGTTGCAGAGGCTACAGATAATATGATTCTATATTTGCAGAACCCGCCTACCGCTGACGCAGGATCAAATGCTACCATATGCGTAACAGGCACCTATAGTGTAAATGACGCAACTGCTAGTAATTATTCTACAGTATCATGGACTACCGGAGGCGATGGTACCTTTACCGGAGGAACAACACTTACACCGACTTACACACCAGGAACCAATGATAAAACCGGAGCCTCAGTAACACTGACTTTACATGCAGCGGCAACCAGCCCTTGTGTAACAGAGGCGACCGATAATATGACCCTAACCTTCCAGGCTATTCCAACAGTTAATGCGGGTGCCGATGCTACAACCTGTGAAGACACACCGTACACCATTTCTGATGCCACGGTTACTACTGGCCTTTATACTGCAGTTACCTGGACAACCAATGGTGATGGATCATTCAGCAGCTCTTCAGCATTGAATCCTATCTACACCCCTGGCGCTACAGACGCCGACAAACAAGGTGGTCAGGTTACGTTAACACTTAGCGCTGTTCCCATCACACCATGCGTGACAGCCATTACTAATGATATGATTCTAACGGTAGCCCAGGCGCCGGATGTGGATGCTGGTGTTGACCAGTCGATTTGCGAAACCGGAACCGCCGTTGATGGTACGGTTGATCATACACTTTCAACCCTGTGGACTACTTTCGGAGATGGTACTTTTGCAAATGCCAACGCAGTGGATACCTATTATTATCCAGGTTCGGATGATATTACTGATGGAAGTGTTAAATTGTCATTGGTTGCAGCGCCTATTTTACCATGCAATCTGATGTACAGCGACTTTGTATTCCTATACATAGACCAATTATTGCCAACAGTTTCAGCCGGTAGTGACGACACTGGCTGTTCAAACGAAGGTTATTATTTTGCTGATGCAGCAGTTACCGATTACACCAATGTCTTGTGGGTTAAACTGAATGCCGATGGTACATTTGATAACGAACATACAGTTAATGCAACTTATACTTTTGGACCTAACGACATAAATAATGGTTTCGCTGAGTTGAAACTGGTTGCTGAGCCTGTTTCACCATGTATCCAACTGGTTGAAGATGAAGTTACTCTCTATGTTCAGAATGCTGTGGTAGCTCAGGCCGGTAGTGACGAAACGATTTGTGAAGATGATACATACACATTCACCAGTGTTTATCAAATCAAATCCTCTAATAATGCTTATGCCTCCTATGCTGAAGGCGTAACATGGTCAACCAGTGGAGATGGAACATTTGAATTCCCGGATACGTATTGCAAGCCCACCGGTGGCGAATTTTTAGGTTATGATGGATTTACCTATTTCAAATTGGGCGAAATTGAAAATTCAACCGGCCATGCATCCGGCGGATATGCCAAATACATGAATTTATCCACTGGCGTTATGGAAGGCGAACAATACACTGTGACTTGGAGATGCGGCTATGCAGTTGGCGCCCTGGCTTCATTGTGGATTGATTTGGACATGGATGGTACATTCCAGGATTCAGAACGATTGATAACAAATGCATCAATCAATAACAGTAACAGCACCCAGAACTTCACAGTTCCTTCAGGATACAATCCTGGTGAAAAACGATTGAGAATCAGGATGCGTTTTGCAGCCACAGGAAATAACAGTTCAAATCCATGCAGTAACTTCCAGTATGGTGAAACCGAGGATTACACTGTATTCCTTGTTGGTCCTTACGGAACAGTTGTTCCTCCAACCTACACACCCGGCACTACTGATATTTCAAACGGAAGTGTCAATCTTTGCATGACTGGCAGAGCCGTTAGTCCTTGTACCATTAATGATGAGGATTGTATGACATTGAACATTCAATTGTTGCCGGTGGCATATGCAGGAGCAGCTGCTACCATTTGCGAAACCGACACTTACACCTTATCAGATGCTACTGCTGAAAATTATTCAACACTAACCTGGACAACATCCGGCACGGGTTCATTCACTGGAAATCCGGTAAATCCGACCTATAATCCAAGTTCAGGTGATATTTCAACAGGAAGTGTCACACTCACCCTCACATTGCAACCTATCAGCCCATGTACAGCAACTGATGACGATACGATGGACTTGACCATCCAGTTGAAACCTACTGTTGATGCAGGAACCGATGCATCAGTTGTTTGTGAAGATGCTACCTCTGTGCCATTGAATGGTACATTGGGAGGTGGTCCATTTGATGGATTAGAATGGACAACAACAGGAGATGGAACGATTGATGTCAGCACAGCAGAAGACACCTACTATACTCCGGCAGCTTCAGATGCGGGAGAAACAAGAACCTTTACACTTACAGCAACATGCAGCAATCCTTGTACAGGAACTGTAGATGATTCATTTACAGTTGAATTCCAGGAACTGCCTGAAATTACAGCCATTGGAACTGGAGCAGATGCATCCTATTGTGAAGATGCAACGGCAATTCCTTTAAATGCTACAATCGGTGGCGGTCCTTACACCTCAGTTTTGTGGACGCATGATGGAGACGGTACAATTGCAGGTGCGGGGACTTTAGCTGCAACATACGCTGCTTCAGCTGATGATGGGAATGAAGATGTTACATTCACACTTACTGTTACACCAACCAGCCCATGTGAAACAGCAGTTGATGACGAATTCAGTGTTTACATCCAGAAATTGCCGGTTGCCGATGCAGGAGATGACGACACTGTATGTGAGGACGGAAGCTACACACTCGATGATGCTTCAGCTACAGATTATTCAACTGTTACATGGATGACAACCCTTGGTGACGGTGATTTTGATAATGAAGCATTGTTACATGCAACTTATACTCCCGGAGATGGTGATAAGATAGCAGGTAGTGTTGTTTTGATTTTGGTTGTTGGTCCTGAAAACCCATGTAGTACCGGTGATAGTGATTCAATGACAATTACAATTCAAAAACTGCCCGTGGCGAAGGCAGGATCAGATGCTACAATTTGTGCCGACGGATCATACACAGTTGACGATGCCAGTGCAGATTATGAAGAGTCGGTAACCTGGACACATGATGGATCTGGCAACCTGACCAATGAAAATACACTTACACCAACCTATACACCTGGTGTTGCTGAATCAGGCACAGTAGTAACATTGACGTTAACAGCAGAACCTGTTGATCCTTGTACAGCTTCAGATGATGATACCATGGAGTTAACGATCAACCCGCTTCCTGAGCTGACTTATGTTGAATTGCAGGCTACCAAAACAAGTCCTGTAAGTTGGTTTGATGCTTCAGGTGATTTGGATAATGGTTATCAGTTGTGCATTGATGGCCTTGCTGCTACCAACTACAACCTCGATGTTGATGGCTTATCTTCAACTGTTGCTTTAAAACCCGATGTTTACAACGAATTCAGCCACACTTCAACAGTTCCGGCTGATTTCTTGGATTACTGGGCTGCTAAGGGTGTTGTAAGCGGAGCCACAGGATGGCAGGGAATAATGTGGGATATTATCAATGGAGACAAACCAATTTTCTACTTACTATTGGATGATGGTACAAAAGGAGGCGGCCCTGATTATATGTTGATCGACGGTCTGCAAAAGCAAATCGGAAATGGCGATTTACCACTCACTTTACCTGGTGATTATCCACAGGGTATTTACACATTTACGGGTACTGTTGAAGATATCAATGGCTGTGTTTCGGAAGATGTTACCATTGCAATTGAATTCGTTCATGCTCCGATTATCAGTGCTGGAAGCGATGCCACCATTGCCAATAACCAGAGCTACACTGTTGATGATGCTACCGCAGAGCATTATACAACTGTCTCATGGTCGCATGATGGTGATGGTACACTCACCGACGGTAACGGACTTACACCAACTTACGATGCTGCTGCAAGTGATGGAGGGAACGTTGTAACCCTTACCATGTATGCTGATGGTAATGCACCTTGTGTACAGGTTTGGGATGAGATGGAAATTACCGTTGAGTTTGCGCCAGTAGTCGTAATTACTTACCCAGCTGATGATGCAAAACTTTATTCAAAGAATGCAATAACGGTTACCGGAACTGCAAATGATAACGATGGAACAGTATCAAGTGTTGAACTTAATATTAACAATGGTGGATGGAACCCTGCAAATGGGACCGATACCTGGGATTTGGCCAATACTGCATTAAATCTTGGAGCAAACACCATTGCAGCACGTGCTACCGATGATGATGGTTATGTTTCCGATGTAGTAACACACAATGTTTATGTACACGTTCAGGATATTCCATTAACAAATGGATGGCAGTTGATTTCATCCTTCCTCGATCCGGTTACACCCACAACTGTTCCTAACATTATGAGTGGTGTAGTGGCAAATCTTGTTACAATGAATACAACGCCATCTGGCATTTACGCTCCTTATCCGTTCAATGTCAATACAATTGGTAACTGGAATGTTCAAAAGGGATACAAAGTGAAGATGACAGCACCTAATACCTTGTCCATTGGTGGAGATCCATTGGATAACAATGACCAAAACCTTGCTGCGGGATTCTATTACATGCCTGTACTTACTGATCAGATTGCTGACATTACCGATATTATGGATCCTTTAGGTAGTATTTATTACATCCAGGATCTTGCCGGTAACATTTACTGGCCGGGAGGTTTCTTAACCAGTTGGACTGAACTTGTACCAGGCCGTGCCTATTATGCCAGTTTCACAGGGGCTATCAATATCGATTTCCCGGATTATCAGGGATATCTCGTTGATGAAGCATTACAACCCGTTGAATATCCTGCAGGACCATGGAATTTAACCCGCAGTGGAAATACGCATATTATTTCGGTTGAACAGAAAGCGGTTGTTGAACTCGGAGAAGGTTACATTGGCGCTTTTGATGCATCCGGATCTTGCATCGGATTTGCTGAAATCGGACAGGTTGATGGAAATATCGGCTTAATGATATTTGGCGACGATGAATGGACCGAAGCAAAAGATGGTGCTTCTGAAGGCGAACCAATCAGCTTCAGGTATTACAACAATGCTGATAGGAGCGAAATCGCGCTTACTGCCGAATTCGACATTACAAAACCACAGTATGATGGAAAATTCGCTTCAGGTGGCTTATCGATGATCAAATCCTTCTACAAAGCTTCTACCGGAGTTGGTGAAATTTCCGCATCCTCGATCCAGGTTTATCCTAACCCTGCAACCGATGCAGTAACCATTGGATTCGCTGGTCATGCATCCGTTTTGGATGTTATCATTACAACTGCCGAAGGTACCTCAGTACGTACACTAACCTTGAAGGGCGCTGTTACAACTTTCGATATCAGCGATCTTGCACCTGGTGTTTACTTCCTGCAGTTCAATACGACGAAAGGAACAACATTCACAAAACTGGTTGTCCAGTAATTATTTTTAAAAATTATGAAGATGCCCTGGTGTTCGCTGAATGCCGGGGTATTTTTTTTTCAGAAATATTAATCCGGTTACTTGCCGTTGTTCTGTTAATGTGACCTGAATCAATACTCTTCATGAAGATTTTCAGCTAATCACATGAAATTTTTTTTTGCCAAATATGGCGATGAAATTAGATTTTTCTTCCGAAGTGCTTCAGAACACCAATTACACATTTTTGTTAACAATTGTATTTCTGTTATCTGGGAATTTCTTATTTGTCCTAAAGCACTTAGCAGTCTGCCTGCATTAATAATTTCGGAGTGTAAACCGCCAGGTAGCATTGGGATTACAGACTAATGAGAAAAAACCATAAAGGGATGAATAATAAATTGATAGGTATTGTTCTTCCGAAGGTGAAGCCTTTCGGGATCGGTATGACCGTTGCTTAATTGAGAATTTGGAAGGGGAAAAGTGGGTGCCAATCGCCCGCTTTTCCCCGAATTCAAAAAAAATTTCCAGCGGTCATTTCGGTTTTTGATATCAGCGATGCATGATTTTTATTTGAGAAATCCCAAATTCATAGCCAATTGAGTTACGATATTACCAGTCAATCAGGGATTGGATTGACCTATTCGCTACCTGATGAAAAGTGATAATGAGGTTCGAAAAAACCGCCTAAGTATCAAAGGTTCATTACTGAAATGCCTTCTTTAACCAGGAAATATTGTTTTTGGAAGAATTTAATTAGAAAGTCATCTATGATATCCTTTAGTAGAAAACCAATTTGAAATTAACAATTTGACGTCACTAACGTTTACGATATTTCAGGAGATCAGATCTTGTTTACACCAAACGGTTTTTGGATAATACGACATACTAAATTGTGCTTATTTGGTTAACTGTAGTAAAAGTATCTTTTAACTAATTCCACCAATTCACCTTTTATCATTGACTGGAATGCTGAGCAATTTTAATATTGGGAAAGATTCAGTTA
>CALFEP010000126.1 GCA_937950125.1 uncultured Bacteroidota bacterium | reverse complement strand
ACTGAGCGTTCGACTGAGCGTTCGACTGAGCTCACGCCGAAGTCTCACGCCGAAGCCTCGGGGTACACAAATCACAAACCTGCCTTGCCAAATGTAACGCAGGCAGGTAAAATCCAAATTCAACATTTTAAAATAGCAAACCAAATCCAATTGGTGGGAGGTCATATTTTACCGTTTTACAACTCCCAAACCGGAAAAATCATGTCGTAGTCGTTCAAATTCAGGTTTCAATCAACAATCTGAAATTCTATGAATTTATTTTCCTTCAGATATTTTCTGATTTTCGGATGCAGGGATTTTTCAATAAATGGTTTGAAATCAACCAGTTTTTGGCTGCCATCGTTAAAAGAAACCTGGATGGCAAAGTCACCGATAAATTGGGCTTTAGTTACTTCGATAGTTTCATCTGGTTCATCAGAAAAAGAGTTGATTTTTCTCATTTTAGCCGATTGAAATGTTAAGCTGTCTTCCCAATCCTGTTTCAATCAATTTACAATACGTTGAAATCTGTATATCACTTTGACCTTTTTCGATTCTGGAGATGTAGCTTTTTTTGGTACCCGTTTTTTCGGCCAATTGTTCTTGTGTAATCTTTGCCTCTTTCCGTGCCTCTTTCAGCATTACTCCCAACCGAAATGCAATCGAATCAGCGTCAAATGCATCTCGTTTCGGTGTACCTTTTTCACCGTATTTTTCCTTTAATAAATCTTCAAAATCAGTGATGTTATTCATGTATTAACCCTCCTTATTTTTTTTCTGCTAAATATTCAACTTTAAGTCTTTCAGCCAATTTAATTTCTTTGGATGGCGTTTTTTTTGTCTTTTTAATAATCCCGTTTGTAAGTATAATCAAATCTCCTTTATCAAATAAGCAAAGAACCCTGATGTTTTTAAAAGTTGTGATGACCCGAATTTCATAAATACCATCTGTGTTTTAAAGATATTTGAAGAAGCTTTTCGGAACTCGCATTTCAAATCTTAAAAGATCGAAACGTATTCGATTTTTTCCTGTGTCTTTGTATCTTGAGACCTGTAAAATTTCAAAAATAATCTTTGTAAATGATGATTTTTCTAACCATGCGACAAAGGTAACTAATTAGTGAACTTGGTCAGAAGTATCAAATAATTTTTATGAACCGATATTTAACCTCGAAGTGTTGGGTAAAATACATTCTTGCGGAAGCTGAAACCCGAAAAGGCTAACCTCATAAAATTTACCTTCCTGACATTCGTTAATTGATGAAAATCATTGAATTTTGCTGATGAAACAATTTTTCACAGGTTTATTAATTGCCATACTGGTCATAATCAATGCCAAAGCATTTTCCCAACGAATCATGGCCGGACTTATCGGCGGTTTCAATACCACCAATGTTCAGGGTGATGATGTGTATGGTTTCCATAAATTGGGATTGAATGGAGGCGCCACAGCCATTGTTCCTGTTGGAGAGCACTGGTCGGTTTCGGTTGAGGGAATTTACACACAAAAAGGTGCCTACCATGCCAAAGGTGGCCGTGGTATGGACTATCAGGCGCGGCACGATTACAATGAGTACAAACTTGTGCTCAATTACCTTGAAGTACCGCTTTTGGTGCATTACATCGATAAAAACTGGCTGAAAGGTGGAGTTGGCTTTGCTTACAGCCGCCTTGTTGAGGTGAGGGAGTGGGAGGACGGCGTCAGGATGGCTACAACCTCACTCAATGGCGGGCCTTACGATCTGAATGAATATTCAGGGATGGTTGATGTGCAGTTTCCACTTTGGCGACAGCTGAAACTGGATGCCCGATATACATTTTCGCTGGCAAAAATCCGTGAAAGGGAATATGAAAACGTGAGTGCCGGTGACGAAAAAATCAGAAAACAATACAACCAGGTCCTGTCCTTCAGGGTAGTCTGGATCATCAACGAAGAGGCGTCAAATCAAAGCAGGCTGAGGTAAGGGCAGAGCGTTGGCAGCAGGCAGTCTGCACTATGTAATCCTGATTCGGGAGTGTTAATCCTTGTTTGATGAATTTGGAAATTTCCTTTACCAAATCATTACTTTTGCAACCTGATTTTTATTAAAAAACATGGCTATAATACTGGGCATCGAATCTTCTTGCGATGATACATCGGCTGCGGTAATCAGCGATTTTACCATTTTATCCAACATTACGGCAAACCAGGAGGTGCACCGCAAATTTGGTGGTGTGGTTCCCGAGTTAGCCTCGCGTGCCCACCAGCAAAACATCATCCCGGTTATTCACGAAGCACTGGTTGCTTCTGGAATCACAAAAGAGGACATCGATGCCGTGGCATTTACACGAGGCCCTGGACTACTGGGTTCTCTGCTTGTCGGGACATCATTTGCCAAGGCCTTTGCGTTGGGTTTAACTATTCCGCTCATCGAGGTAGATCACATGCAGGCACACATTTTGGCACACTTTATTCAAAACAAAGACCAGCAAAAACCAGTACCAAAATTTCCATTTTTGTGCCTCACGGTTTCGGGCGGCCACACGCAGATAGTAAAAATTAGCAACTACTTCGAAATGGAAGTGGTTGGCAAAACCATCGACGATGCCGCCGGCGAAACCTTCGACAAGGCAGCCAAAATCATGAGCCTCCCTTATCCCGGCGGCCCCGTGATTGATAAACTGGCAAAAGATGGCAACCCTGAAAAGTTTAAATTCTCCGAACCCCGCATTCCGGGACTCGATTACAGTTTCAGTGGCCTGAAAACATCACTGCTGTATTTTTTGCGCGACCAGTTGAAGATGGATGCAGAGTTTATCGAAAAAAACAAGAATGATCTTTGTGCTTCCATTCAGTCAGCAATCATTAAAATTTTGATGAAAAAGCTGAAACAAGCAGCTAAAGAACTGAAAATTAATGAGGTGGCCATAGCCGGGGGTGTTTCGGCCAATTCTGCGCTGCGCAAGGCGATGGAAGATGCCCGTGATGAACTGGGTTGGAACATTTATATTCCTCAATTTCAATTTACTACTGACAATGCTGCCATGATAGCCGTTGCCGGTTACCTCAAATATCAATTCAACAGTTTTACCGACCAAAAGGCTGCACCCTACGCCAGAGGTGGGATTGAGAGAGGACTTTAAACATGTTTAGGGTTCAAATGTTCAACGTTAAAGGTACTGAGTTTTAATTTAAGTAGTTAATATTTAATTGATTAGAATAAATTAATGGTAATTTCAGGTAAAATGAAAAATATGAAATTGTTATTTAAAGGAAAAACTGTTGTCCTGCTTATTACGATAGTTTTAATGGTGTTTGCTTTTAACAACTGCAAAAAGGATGATGTTGATCAGTCGCTGGTTGACGATGAGATCATTCAGGAATACCTCGAAAAAAACAACATTGAAGCAACCAAAGATTCAACCGGAATATATTACATCATCACTGCTGAGGGCTTTGGTGTTCACCCAACCGTTTATTCTACCATCGAGGTGAACTACAAAGGCTACCTGACCAACGACACGATTTTTGATGATACTGAGGGTGTCCCGGTTACCTTCAATCTTTCTACGCTTATAAAAGGATGGCAAATTGGAATCCCAATGCTCAAAGAAGGGGGCAAAGGGACCTTTTTTATCCCCTCAAAATTGGGTTACGGCGGTCGCGAAACATACAACATTCCTGCAAATTCAGTATTGATCTTCGAAATTCATCTCCTGGATGTACTTTGATTGTGCTTTCATCCCAGATTTCTTTTCAACGGGTAATCAAATTCATTTTGTTGATAACATTCAATAACTTACCTGATTTTTTTCGGCATTGCTGATTATTTTTGCCACGTAAAACCTGATAAATCAAAATTTGTGAATAATCAGCGTACCGAACACATTATTAATTACTTACAGCAGGTAAAATCCGCAAACAAGGAACTTACCAAAAAAGAAGCCTTTAAGGATTTGCTCAACCGCCTGTATGCCGGAAATGAAGAAATCCGGCTGCTAATCGACAAAATGACAAGCGGTTCAGAATACGCTGTTTTCAACATCCCCCGAATCGACAAGGTACATCGCGGCAGCGCCGACACGCTCTACAACAAAATTATCATTGAGTTTGAAAACGATCTGAAAGCAACGTTCAACCATGCAAAGGAGCAGTTGGCCGGCTATCTGTTAGGGCAGTTCAACTCGGGCGAAGGGTATAATTTTACACTCATAGCCTCGGATTTTATCAACTGGAAGGTGTTTTCTCCGGATATTTCGCAGATCGACCGCATTGAGTCTCTGCTTGAGCATGAGCTGATACTGAACGAAGTAACCAGTACTTCATTTGTTTTGACTGAAGACAATGCTGACGACTTTTACTTCTGGCTCGACCGTTTTTTATTTAAAGAAGAAAAACAACGGGCCACTTTAGCCAGGGTCGAGGAGTCGTTTGGATTGAACAGCCCGGTTTTCGTCGAAAGCATCCGCGAAATGACCCGACACTTCAATGATGTGAAAAAGTATGGCGAAGTGCAGGTTTCGTTCGAGCAGTGGAGCCGCTTTCTATCGATTGCCTATGGCTCATTCGACGCCACCGAAAACAACTTTTTTATCCATACCTACCTGAGTATTTTTTCGAAAATGATGGCCTACGCTGTGGTCAGCAATGACGATTTTATTGATGAAAACGAGCTGAAAGGCATCATCGACGGAAGTATTTTCAACAGGTACAACATCCGGAATTTTGTTGAAAATGATTTTTTTCACTGGGTGGGCAACGAGCGGAATTTCAACAGGTTGAAAAAAGTTTTCAGGCTCATTGCCCAGGAGATTTCAAATTTTGATTTTACTGACGTTGACGAAGATATTCTGAAAGGCGTTTATCAGGAACTGATTGATCTGGACACCCGACATTCGTTGGGCGAGTATTACACCCCCGACTGGCTTTGCGAGCGGATTGTAAGCGATTTGCAGTTTAAAATCTCCGATAAGGTATTAGACCCGTCAGCAGGCAGTGGTTCGTTTCTGCGTGCTGTCATTCACCGGTTTAAGTTTCTGCATCCGCAGATAGAAGTTGACGACCTTGTCAGAAATATTTACGGTATTGATATTCACCCGCTTAGTGTTCAAATTGCTAAAACTACTATTTTACTCACCCTGGGTCAGGATGTGCTGAAGCTGAAAAAGCCGGTTCATATCAATGTCATTTTATCCAATACCCTGCTGGCGCCCGAGGGGGTTCAAACACTTTTTGGGGGCGAATTTGCCATATCGGTTGACAAGGAAAAAATTCTGCTCAATACACAGGTTTTTGAAGATGTAGAAATGTTTGATGTTGCCCTTGACGTGTGCGACGACCTGGCCGAACAAACCGTAAATAAACATCCGGAAACGGTGCGAACGTTTGAGAATAACCTGCGGCGGCGCTACAAAAACGGAGGGTTGAACTCGCAGGTAGTCGAAAGTTTCTACAAGATTTACGAATCGCTGAAAAAGGTAAAGGAACATGGCAGAAACGGCATCTGGAAGTTCGTTCTTCAAAACCTGTACAAACCTTACTTTTTAGCCAGAAAGTTCGATTTCATTGTTGGCAACCCGCCGTGGTTTACTTTTAGTTCGGTAAAAAATGAGGAATACCAGAACCTGTTGAACGAGTTGGCCATTAGTCATCATGTTAAACCTGAACGGGTTGCTAATTTTCCGCACCTCGAAATTGCAGCTATTTTCCTGAGTTATTGCAGTAATTATTTTTTGAAGGAAAACGGGAAAATCGGGTTTGTTTTGCCACGGAGTTTCTTCAGCGCCGACCACCACGACAACACAAGAAGCGGAAAAGCAAGAGGTTTTAAAATTACTCAGGTTTGGGATTTGAAGGATGTTGCGCCGCTATTCAGGATTCCGAGTTGTGTGTTTTTTGCTGAGAAAACCGAAAACGGCAAAACCGTTCCCACAACAGGACTTCAGGGACTATTGTTTTCGGGAAATTTGCCATCGCACAACGCCAAATACCTTGTTGCTTCAAAGAAGCTAACCGAATCACCGCTTACACTTTTTTACGCAAAGCAAGGCAATTCATCGGCATTTTCGACCCGCAAAAGCACAGCCCAAAAGCAAATTAATCCCTACAAAACGCTTTTCAAACAGGGCGCTACCATCGTTCCGCGACCGTTTTATTTTGTGGAGTTGGCACAGGATTATCCACCCGACTGGGACGAACGGATTATTAACCTGAAAACTTCGACAGATTTGGAACGCGATGCAAAAAAACCTTGGAAAGGTATTCACTTTTCGGGCAGGATGGAGAGCGAATTTGTTTACAGGACAGCGCTTTCAAAAAGCATTGTGCCTTTTGGTCTTTACAAACCCGACCTGGTGGTTTTGCCCATCATGGTTGAAAAAGGTGAATCAGGTGAGAAAAAAATAAAGTTGTTTTCGGCTGATGAACTGCTTCGGGAAGGATACAGTTATGCCTCCCGCTGGTTTCGCAATGGCGAAAATATCTGGGAACAGCTGAGGACGGAAAAAAATGAAAAGTATTCGTCAACATTCTATCTCAACTGGCAAAATAAGTTGATTTCTCAAGACCTAAACTCGCCATATCTTGTCCTGTACAACGCCTCGGCGAAAGATGCCAATGCTACTATTTTGAAAAGGGAAGATTTTGACCTGGAATTTATTGTTGAAAGCAAAGCTTACTTTTTTAATTCAAATGACCTGAATGAGGCTTATTATCTTACTTCTGTCTTAAATTCAACCCTGCCAAACCTGATGATGAAAGATTTTCAAACCAGGGGTTTGTTTGGACCCAGAGATGTTCACAAAAAAATCCTTGACGTTTATTTTCCGCAGTTTAACGGGAGAAATCATAAGCATATCGGGCTGGCCAATTTGGGTGAAAAGGCGCATAAAAAAGTGATCGATTTTCTCGAAAAACTGCCTGATGACACAAGGCTTGAAGCATATCATCTTGGCAAAATCAGGCTTCAGATAAAAGAATATCTGTCGGAGGAACTCCATGAAATCGATATTCTTGTCAGTCAATTATAACCCAAAGTCTCTGAAGCCTTTTACTCTCCGGCTGGGGCTTTGATCAGCACCTTTTAAAATGCTAATTTTTTGTTAAAGTTTCAAATTCATTGAAGCAATGGGTTTATTTTGCTCCGGTTTAACTGACTGATTTTGAAATCTAAACTTATTACTATGAAAAACACTATTTTAACAACTATCTTTTTAGCAATTTTATTTGGCGCTTCTGCCCAAACAGCAGTTAATTTCAATTGCAACGACTGTATGGGTGTCAACCATGATCTTTTCAGCGAACTTGATGAAGGAAAAGTAATTGTGATTTGCTGGGTGATGCCCTGTGGCGCCTGTGTTGGACCTTCACTTACAACCTATAATGTTGTAAGGAGTTTTCAAAGCAATTATCCTGACAAGGTGTTGATGTACCTGGTTGACGATTATGCCAATACCAATTGTACATCCCTGAATAGCTGGGCAAACAGCAACAATATTTCCGATGTGACGCTTTTTTCGAATGCAGCCATAAAAATGGAAGATTATGGTTCGGCAGGTATGCCGAAAATTGTGGTAGTTGCCGACGTAAACCATCATGTTTTTTACAATGCTGATAATTCGGTGAACGCAACCCAGCTTCAAAGTGCTATAAATGAAGCCATAACAGCAACCATTACAGGAGTGGAAGAAATGCCTTTCGCTGATTTTTCAAATATCAAGATTTACCCGAATCCTTCATCTACTGATGTTAATGTTGATTTTTGGCTTGATCAGCCAGGAAATATTCAGGCAGAGGTTTTCGATCTGACCGGAAAAGAGATCACAGCACCCATTTTTAAGAATTTTCACCCTGGAAATAATTCCTTCAATTTCGAAACCTCAAATCTTGACAATGGCATGTATTTTTTAAGATTGAGTACGGCTACACACAGTAAAATGATGAAATTTACGGTTTCTCGTTAATTGTAAATACCTGAAAAACAGAAACCTGGTTTTCTATTTATCTCCTTTTATGAACCCAAAATTTTGAATTCAGGATGAGATTTTTATTAATTGTCTGCCTGTTCGTATTGTTAATTCCGGCAACATCGTTTTCCCAATGCTGTGCCGGTGGCACCGGTAGCCCGATAGCAGGCGGAACGTCGCAGGGAGTGCTGTCGGCTGATCAGTTTGAGCTGAACACAAACTTCCAGTTTATTTACAGTGATAAATTTCACACAGGCGATACCCCCGATACCAACAAGTATTTTGATGAATACAAAAGCGCATACCAGTATTTTAGGGTAGCTTATGGTGTTACCAGCCATTTCACCATGTCAATTGAAACCGGTAATTATTTTCTGAAAGAGGAGGTTGGTTTAAATCGTGATCCGTCAAAAACGTACACTTCGGCAGGTATAGGCGACCTGATCATATTTCCGAGGTACAATGTGCTGAACCGCTCAACCGAGAAAAGCAAAACAGAAATTACACTTGGACTTGGTTTGAAAATTCCCGTTGGAAGCTACAACGATTCAACCGGAAATGTAGAGCCATTTTCGGGCGACATTTATTATGTGACCAATCCCCAGGCTGTTCAGCTTACTTCAGGTGCGCAGGATTTCATATTTTACGGTTTCTTTTACAAAGGATTTCCGTCAAAAAATTTCCGTGTTTTTGCCAACACCCTTTACATCAAAAAAGGCTGGAACCCTTTGGGCGAAAAACTTGGCGATTTTGCCAGTGTTGCCGTATTTGCCGGAACATCATTCTCACGTCATTTTGGTGGGACATTGCAGGTGAGAGGCGAATGGGTGGATAAGATGAAACTGAACGACGACATCAGATTGTATGCTTATCCAAATTATGACCCGGATGCAACGGGGTATAAAAAAGTGTTTTTAACACCACAGCTTAGCTACAACATCGGGAAATTCACCTTGTTTGCATTAGCCGATATTCCAATATATCAATACGTTACAAATACTCAGGTTGTAACAAAATTCCAGGCGACAGCGGGTTTATCTTTTCGTTTTTTTGCCATGAAAAGCAATAAAAATACGGCTGAGATTGGCGATTATTCCTGTCCGATGCACCCTGAGGTAACCGCTTCATTCAAAAGCCAGTGCCCCAAATGCGGGATGGATCTGGAGAAAAAATGATGTAACCGGAAAGTTGCTATTACATAAGTTTAATTCTAATCAATTCCTACAATTGTCCCGATTTTCTCTCCCTTCACAACTTTCATCAGGTTTCCACGTGTATTCATATCGAAAACCAGGATGGGCAGGTTGTTTTCCCGGCAAAGGGTAAATGCGGTTAAATCCATGATTTTTAGTTTCTTTTCGTAGGCATCGTCAAAAGTCAAATGATCGAATTTGGTGGCTGTTGGGTCCTTTTCGGGGTCAGCCGTATAAATTCCATCCACGCGGGTGCCTTTCAGAATTACATCTGCCTTCATTTCAATGGCTCTTAGTGCAGAAGCTGAATCGGTGGTAAAATAGGGATTTCCGGTGCCGCCACTTATCAGGACAATTTTACCCTGTTCCAGGTATTCAATCACACGTTTTCCACTGGTTTCTTCCACAATGGGTTCGATAGCCAGGCCACCCAGCAACCGGGTTTTCGCACCCAGGGCTTCCAGTGCTCCCTGCAAAGCCATGCTGTTAATTGTTGTGGCCAGCATGCCCATGTAGTCGCCCATCACCCGATCCATGCCTTTGCTGGCGCCCTGCAATCCCCTGAAAATATTGCCGCCACCAATCACAATGGCAACCTGTACGCCTTGGTCAGCAACCGACTTCACCTCTTCGGCATATTCGTTAAGACGATGATTGTCAATACCATACTGCTGATTGCCCATCAGGGCTTCACCGCTGAGTTTTAATAAAATTCTATTGTATTTCATGTTAAAAATTTTTTTAGCAAAAATGCAAAATTTTACCTTGTAAAAGGATTTACCATTTCACCATTCCTGACAAGACTTACCAAAGTTGCTACAATAAACGCCAACAGGAAGTAGAAAAGTGAGAACAAAAACGCCACAAAAAGCACCGGAACCAACAGGTCGAAAAACCGGATTCCGTAAAACAGAAAACTTTGCGTGGCAGGCCAGAAAATCACATAAATAAGGTTTATCAAAAAAAACAACGACATAATCACAAAAAAGCCTTTCAGCATGGCGCTGATGTCAGGTGGGCTTAGTTCTGCATGAGCCGAAATGGCCATAGCCAGGTACAAAAAAACCCAAAACCGCCATGAATGCAAATTTTCTGAGGTAAAAAGCTGAGAAACGAAGCTTTTGACTGATAAACCAAAAACCTGAAAAATTTCACCCATTCCCGGAACTTGTCCGGTAATAGTCATTCCTGCCTGGCGAAGGTTCGACAAAACAATACTCCCGCCCGGAACAAGCAGCCAAAGCAGAAATACAATACTGAGCGAACCGAAAATAAGAGGACCTGCGCCAATAAAAAAGTTACCCACCTGGTGGTAAAGGTTCTTTTTGTCGTACGAATGTTGCACAAAGCCAATGGTTCCTTCCTTTGAATTGGGTTTGAAAAGGCTGATCTTTGTTATTTTATGGCCAAAAATCAGGCAAAAAAAAGCATGACCAAGTTCGTGAACCGGTGTGCCTGCCCAGGCTGTGATGTAAATTTCGGCACGAGGTCCGAAAGTTTTCGCAAAAACGTTACGGGTAAACCGCGCCGAAAGGTACAGTAATAGCCCAAACACAAACAGCCCGCCAAATAAACCTGGCAAAAGGCGCAGGGTCATCATCCCCGCATCTATTAAAATTTGTAAAAGCCCATTCCAGAAATCCATTTTTTATTTGTTAGATACTAAAAAACATAACCAATGTTCAGATAACCAATCCATTTGTTGCTGTAGTCCGAATTCATGATTGTGAGTTCAAGTGGCCCCAGCAATGTATTCACACCTATCGACAATCCGTAACCGTTGATGGCTGCATTTTCAGAGAGTATGTTCTGAAGTTGTTTTGAATGAAATCCCAGGTTGTATTTTGCAGTAGCAAAAATATTTGGAAAAACCTCGTACTGGAAGTCGAGCCGGCCAACCAGCGACTGAAGATCAGTTATCTGCATGAGTTGAAGCCCCACAAACGGAAACATTCCTTTGCCGTATTTATCGTTCAGGCTTCCCAAAAACATGTAGTATTGTGGGGGAACGGTTGATCCATGACTCAGCACCGAACCCAAAAGAAACTGTGGTTGCAGGGTAAGTTTTTTGTTTAATGGAACTGCACCAAAATATTTTGTGGTAAAAAACAGGGTTGGATCACTTCTCTGGCGGAGGCTGTCTTCGATGTCGGTAACCAGCACCAGACTGGTGTTAAGTTTGTTTCCCTTACGGGGAAAAACTGCCCGGTCGAGGTCATCAATTTTTAAAAAACCATAAAGGTTGGTGTTGTATTCGTATGTATTGATGAAATCTTCGGAAAATACATCCGATTTTACACTCGAATATTCAAATTCAACGCCAAATCCAAAAGCGCTGAAATCGTGGATGTTCGACTGAGTGAATACATCGCCGTAAATGCTGCTGAAGCCGAGAGTGGCAATTTTACGGTTGTGGTCAAACAAAAAAACATCGGCTTTGTAAGTTTTAATTCTGGCTCCGATACCCGGCTTAATTCCTCTTTCGATAAGGTATTCCATATCAAATGCTGAATTGTCGCCCAGGTCGATGCTTGCACTAAACCGGCCTCCGGGAATCATGAAATTCCTGATGGTAGTATTGATGAGAACCGAGGCGTTGAAGTCAGAATTATAGTTGATGCCCACCTGCAGGTCGGCTCCCTGTTTTTCTTTCAAATACAGGTTTACCCGCCAGCCACCGCGTTCAAGTTCCTGCAGGTTGTAGGTAATGTGCTCGAAACTGCGGGTTCCGTAAAGTCGTTCAACACTGTGAATTAGTTCTTTAAGTTGCACATATTCAGGAACACTTATGTTTAAATAGCCGGTAACAATGCCCGGAGAAACTTTTGTAAGTCCATGAATAATAACTTCCTGCACGTAAACTGAGTCGATGGGTCGGGCATGACCGACAGATTTTATATCCCTGTGGTCGAATTTCTTCAACGAATCAACCAGTTTTGTGATTTCCGGGAGCATCTTCCGTGCAGCTATTTCGCCGAGTTTGATGATGGTGTCGGCTGATGTAAACGATGATACCCCGTATCCTGACAGGCTGGGCTTTATCAGGATGTCGGTTTCCTTAACACCTTCGTTGTACAATGGTTTGCGCAGGAAAGCGGTTGACTGATCCAAAATCCTGAAAATCGAATTAAGCTCTTTCTTATCGTACAATTCGCTCTGAACGTCAACGCCAACAATGATGTCGGCCCCCATTTCTTTCACTTCCTTTACGGGATAATTGTTAACCAGCCCGCCATCCACCAGCAGTTTTCCATCGATTAAAACAGGTGCAAAAATGGTGGGAATTGCCATTGTAGCCCGCATAGCATCGGCCAGACAACCATGATTAAGGGTAACCGACTCGCCAGTTTCGATGTCGGTTGCTACACACAGAAACGGAATGGGAAGTTTGGTAAAATCGGTTGTTGGATAGGCTGGGCTGGTGTAATATGAAAGGATGTTATACACAGATTGTCCGGCAGTTAATCCGCTTGGAAGCTGAATTTTCTTGTGTTTAAAAGGTAGTGCGAAAAAATACTTTCCATCATCTTCTTTTTCAGGCAGTGAAAGGTCGTTTCGGGCAATTTTATCCGACAAAATATTCATCCAGTCCTGGCTGACAACGATTTTTTCGAGGGTGTCGGGCGAATAACCCAGCGAAAACAGTCCGCCCATCAAGCCGCCCATACTCGTTCCGCCAATGTAGTCGATGGGCAAACCCGCTTCGACCAACACCTTTAAAGCTCCGATGTGCGCAAAACCCTTCGCCCCTCCACCACTTAATACAACGCCTATTTTTGGACGTTCTATGGGTTGCTGCGGTAAGGCCATCTCCGGCACCAACAATAATAAAATCAACAGTTTAACAACAAATCTCATTTTTTTTAACCATCTTTTTTTGATGGTCAAAAATAATAAGTTTGTAATTGAACCTTGCGTATGATTGACGAAATGGAATTCCTTCATCAGGCAGAATATCAAAACCAGTCAAGGTTTTGGAACCTGAAATCCTACGTAAGGTATTGATAGGATTATTATTAGAGAAACAAAGAAAATGAGATTTGGTGCTGTCAGCCCGCAATTATTTAAAAACGAGTTTATCCTTTGCTCCAAACGAATCGTAGGAAGAAATGATTACTTTTTCGCCGGGCTCGAGGCCTTCCATAACTTCATAAAAACTCGTATTTTGTCGCCCAAGACGAATGGGGCGCTTAACCGCAAAATCGCCGGAGGCATCCACCACATAAATCCAGTTGCCGCCTGTTTCCTGAAAAAATCCTCCACGTTTTACAATCACAGCATCGCGCGGGCTGCTGAATTTCAATCGTAACTGCACGGTCTGCCCGCGTTTTATACCGTCAGGCTCATTATCCGTGAATTGCAGTTCAACCTGAAATGACCCATTGTTAACATCTGTAAAAATTTTCGAAATCCGAAGCTGATAGGTCGAGCCGGCAAAATCGAATTCTGCCTCCTGACCAATAAATACAGTCGAAATGTATCGTTCGTCAATAGGAGCCCGAAGTTTAAAACCATCCTCCATTAAATCGATCTGACCAAGATGCTCACCGGCGGATTTTGTTTCTCCGATTTCGACACTGAAAGAAGATAGCTTGCCATCGGAAGGCGATTTGATGTAAAGGTTTTGAAGGTTTTTGTTCAATAGCAAAAGGTTGTTGTGCATCCGGTTAATCGAATTGTTGATCTGCCGGGTTTGTTCAACCATCGATACCGAATCGAGGCGCTGAAGTTCTAATGAAATTTTAAGTTGTTTCATGGTCAGATCATGATCGCGCCTTGCATCTTCATATTCTTTTTCGGAAATCAGGTGTTCGTTGTGAAGTTGTGTTTTTCGCGAAAAATCAAGCTTAACCCTGTCAATTTCTGCTAAAAGGTTTGCAATTTCGAGTTGCCGGGTAAATTTGCTTCTTTCGAGGCTGACTTTTGAATTCTGCAAATTGTTGATGGCGTCGTACATACGTGTTTCTTGATCCATGTACTGCAATTCCATGTCGGCATTAATAAGTTTGAGAATAGTATCACCCCTTTTCAGGATCGCTCCATCCTCCACAAAAACTTTTTCCACACTTCCACCCTGTACAGCATCTATATAAATTGTTGTTTTAGGATAAACAACACCATCGACAGGGATAAACTCCTGAAAACGATCTTGTTTTACCTCAACAATCGAAAGCTGATCTTTGTAAACATACAACCTGCTTTGTTTATCTCTGAAAAATAAGAGGTAGATAATTAAAACAACGAATGCGCCACTCAGCCCAATTCCAACTATTTTCCCTGTAGTCCATTTTTTCTTTTCAATAATTCTGTCCATCGTATTGCATTTTTAAAGCCGCCGGTTTTTCCAAATGTATGCCACTTATCGTAAGTTGCTGAATTACAACTGTAAGGTATTGTAATTGGGGGGCATAAACTTTTTTTTGTTCGCATCCGTTCAATTTTTTGTACATGAACGTACATTCTTTTTATTTTAGCCGTCTCAAAGGTAAATGTTGAGTTGCGGTGAATTTCATTCGTAAAAAAACATTGCCTGATGATAATTTAATTCAACAAAACACAGATTATTTGCACTTTCAAAACTTTTGAACATGGAAAAAGCCGATGCCAAAATTCTCATTGTTGACGACGACCAGGACGTGCTGTTAGCGGCAAAACTATTTTTAAAGCAATACATTAAAATAGTTCATACCGAAAAAAATCCAGAAAACATTCCTAATCTCCTGAAAATGGAGAATTATGATGTAATCCTGCTGGATATGAACTTCTCGAGAGATGCTACAAGCGGAAAGGAGGGTTTTTACTGGCTCAACAAAATTATGGAGATTGACCCTGCCGCTGTTGTGATTTTTATTACCGGATATGGCGACATTGAGCTTGCCGTGCAGGGAATTAAAGAAGGTGCAACAAATTTCATACTCAAACCCTGGGACAACAAAAAGTTGCTTGCCACCATCGAAGCTAACCTGAAAGTGAGGAGCTCGAAACAGGAACTGGAAGATTTAAAAACGAAGCAAAAAGTGCTGATTGCCGATCAGGATCAGGCATATGGAAACCTTATCGGGAACTCGCCACAAATGCAACAGGTTATGGCTACCGTAAAAAAAGTTGCCTCTACCGATGCCAATGTTTTAATTCTGGGCGAAAATGGCACCGGAAAAGAGCTTATTGCACGGGCTATTCACAAATCGTCGAAACGTAAAGAAGAAGTGTTTATTAGCGTTGATCTTGGCGCCATCAGCGAAAGCCTTTTTGAAAGTGAACTCTTCGGGTTTAAAAAGGGCGCATTCACCGATGCCAAAGAGGATAGGGCAGGTCGTTTTGAAGCAGCGTCAAAAGGAACCATTTTTTTAGATGAAATTGGCAATCTTTCCTTCAGCCTGCAGTCGAAGTTGCTGAGTGTGCTGCAAAGCCGCAAGGTGGTCAGGTTGGGTACCAACAAGGAAATACCCATTGATGTGCGGCTTGTTTGCGCAACCAACATGCCCTTGTATCAAATGGTGAAGGAAAACAAATTTCGCCAGGACCTTCTTTACAGGATCAATACTGTTGAAATATTCATTCCACCATTACGCGACCGCATCGACGATATTCCTTTGCTTGTCGAACATTTTCTTCAGATTTATTGTAAAAAATACAAAATGCCCATCAAAAGGGTAAATGCCTCAACCCTTAAACGATTGGAAAAACATCATTGGCCCGGAAACATCAGAGAGTTGCAACACAGCGTTGAAAGGGCTGTAATTATGAGCGAATCATCCATGCTGCAACCACAGGATTTTTTCCTGTCGCAAAATGATGACGGAAGCGATGGTGACGAACCAGAAACTTACAACCTCGAAGAAACCGAACGCCTGCTTATCCGTAAAGTAATTGATAAACACGGCGGAAACATCAGCAAAGCAGCCAAAGAACTGGGTCTTACAAGGGCATCTCTTTACCGAAGGATCGAAAAATATGGTCTTTAAAAGCTTCCGAATAAACATTGTAATCCGGGTAATGCTGCTTATTGCCTGCGTTTTGCTTTTGGTTTACCTCATTTTTAAAACATCTCTCAACGTTAGTGCCTTTATTCTTGCTCTTTTTACCATTTTTCTCATCTACGAACTCATTTCGTACATCGAAACCACCAATAAAAAACTAACTACTTTTCTGCAAAGCATCAGGCATGCCGATTTTTCAACCTCTTTTACCGATCATAGTCTGGGTAAAAGTTTTGAAGAACTCAACAATGCCTTCAACGAAGTAATCGGCGAATTCCAGAAATACCGCTCCGAAAAAGAAGAACACCTTAACTACCTTCTGACAGTTATTCATCACGTAAGTATCGGAATGATAGCGTTTAAGGTTGATGGAAAAATAGATCAGTACAACAAGGCAGTTACCGATCTTTTTAAAATCAGGCACATCAAAAACATTCGGGATTTGAAAATCCTGAAAGATGATCTTCCTGAAAGGCTCATGAAAATGAAAGCAGGCGACACTGTTTTGATAAAAGTTTTTGTTGATGACGAGTTGCTGCAACTGGCCATACACGCCACCCAATTCAGGATGAGGGGCGAGGATTTTACTTTAATTTCGTTGCAAAACATTCATAATGAGCTCGAAGAAAAGGAAATCGAATCCTGGCAGAAACTAATCAGGGTGTTAACCCACGAAATTATGAATTCGATAACCCCAATTTCGTCGCTGGCAGGAACGGTCAGGGGAATGCTGCTGGATGAGATGGATGAGGATGAACCAAAACTCAATCAGCTTGATGATGAGGATGTTGAGAGTGTGCAGAGCGCTTTGAATACCATCGAAAAACGTAGCCAGGGACTTCTGAATTTTGTTGAAATTTACCGTAACCTAACCCGTATTCCAAAGCCCAACTTTAGGTATTTTCCAGTAAGGCAGGTATTTGAAAATGCACGCCTTTTGCTGAAACCAAAAATTGAAGAATTAAACATAGATTTTTCATTCAAAATATTGCCTGAAGGTTTGATGGTTACCGCCGACCCCGACCTGCTCGATCAGGTAATAATCAATCTTTTGCTCAATGCCGTTGATGCTGTTAGAGAAAAACCGAATCCGGGTATTACTCTGTTGGCCACCGATTACAATGGCCGGATAAAGATTGAGGTACGGGACAATGGCTATGGCATTAAACCTGATATCATGGATAAAATTTTTATGCCGTTTTTTACTTCCAAAAAGCATGGTTCGGGCATAGGCTTAAGCCTGTCAAGACAAATCATGCACCTTCACAAAGGCACCATTGCAGTAAAATCAAAACCCGATGAGGGCTCTGTGTTTATTTTGACATTTTAATTAAAATGACTTTTGCGCCCGGCGGTTTTTCGGCTTGAACGACAAACAATTACACATCGAAGAATAAAAAAAAGGTCAGCATTCGCTGACCTTTTTTTTAGTAAAATGCTTTAATTATTTACATTTTAAAACCGTTTTCATTTCGTAATCGGCACCCTGAACGAAGCGGCCAAATTTGGCTTTGCCGAATGATTCGCAGGCTTTGTCATTATCGCCTGTTCCTTTGTAGGCATTTCCAAGTTCATAGTAAAATTTTGCCTTGAACTCGTCATTTTCGTTGGTGCACAGTTCGAGCCCCTTGTTGAGCGCCTCAATAGCTGCATCCCATTTTTTCAAGCCATTATTCGCCAAACCACTGTAATAATAGGTATCATTATCGGTGTTGTCGTATTTCATAGCTACTTCGAGGTACTTCAGCGATGAGCTGTAATCCTTTGCCTGAAGTTTAGAAGTCCCTTCGGCCATTGCAAGTTTTTTACCCGATTGTTTAACTTTTTCAATCATTTTGTCGTCTTTTTCTGCTTCGGCAGCTACAATGGCTTTGTCAAAAAACTCCTCCATTTTTGCAAAATCGTCCAGTTTGTTGTATGTCAAGCCCATGCTGAACAACGACCGTGAATATCCCGGATTCAGTTCGTAGGAGCGTTGAAAACTTGTTAATGCTTCCTGATATTTTTTTTCCTTGTAAAAATCGTTTCCGCGGGCATAAAGCAATTTTGGAATATTGTCTTTCGATTTACTTACTGTTTCCGGATCATTGTATTCAGTGCCGTATTTTATGGCATTTTCGTACTCTTCAATGGCTTTATCAATGTTGCCTGCTGTGTAATCTTCGGTTGCAATTTTGTAGTACAACTGTGGAATTTGAGCCTTGGCCCCATCAACGATTTGTTGGCCTTCTTCGCCCAATTTTGTTGCAATTGCAATGCTTTTTTCGTACTTCTGGATGGCAAGGGTAAAGTTACCCTCTTTGAGCGCCTGATTACCTTCGTTAAAAACTGCACCGGCTTCGTTGATGTCCTGTGCGAACAATGAAATTGAAAAAATGGTGAAAACCACCACTGCTGCATACTTCATGGATTTAAAAACTTTACAATTCATAATTTTTACTTATTTTGTTAGTAATTATTATTTGTTAATTTTTCGTGAATTGGCGGCAAAAATAACACTTTGAAAAAAGAATTACTTGTTAACTTATTGTAAAATACCAATTTATCATTCAATAATAATCTTACCATTCTAATTTTCAGGTTATTCTGCCGTTTAAAAAAAATTCAGCGTTGGTGTATTTCAATAATTATGCCAGCAGATGCGATCATGATCCGAACCATATTTCAACCTCGTTCAGTGTGAGGGCAGGTATTTCCAGCTTATTTTTCTTGCGGTAACCATTCAGGATTTGGTGAACCTGAGTAGGTTTTGCTTTTTTCAAATCATCGATGGATGCAAATCCAGCTTTTGGTAAATGGTCGGCCCAAACCTGAGGAACTCCAATGGCTGTAAAATCATCGGCTTTGTGAAATGCCTTGGCTTTTTCAGGCCTCATTTGTGGAAAAAAAAGCACATCCTGTATGGAATTTGAGTTGGTCATGATCATGGCCAGACGGTCAATTCCAATTCCCAAACCGGCAGTTGGCGGCATTCCGTATTCGATGGCACGCAGAAAATCTTCATCCAGGGTCATCGATTCTTCATCTCCACGTTTACCAAGCTCCAGTTGGTCTTCAAACCGCTTGCGCTGATCAATGGGGTCATTTAGTTCAGAAAACGAATTGCACAACTCCTTGCCGTTACAAATCGCTTCGAAACGCTCAACCAGCCCTTCTTTAGTGCGGTGCTTTTTGGCTAATGGACTCATTTCAACCGGATAATCGGTAATAAACGTTGGCTGAATGAGGTTTGGCTCGCATTTTTCACCAAATATCTGATCGATGATTTTCCCTTTTGCCATGGTTGGATCAACAGGAACCTGTAGCTGTGCAGCCACTGTCCTCAGTTCATCTTCATTCATTCCTGAAATGTCGATACCTGTAAAATGCCGAATAATTTCGAACATCGTATAACGTTTCCAGGGCCTTTTGAAATCAATTTCGTGCTCACCCACTTTCACGACTGTGGTGCCGTGCATGTCTATTGCCACTTTTTCAATCATTTCCTCCACAAGGTTCATCATCCAGTCGTAATCCTTGTAGGCTACATACAGCTCAATTTGTGTAAATTCAGGATTATGAAACCTGTCCATCCCTTCATTTCTAAAATCTTTTGAAAACTCATACACGCCATCGAAGCCGCCAACAATGAGCCTTTTCAGGTACAACTCGTTGGCAATTCGCAAATAAAGCGTCATATCGAGCGCGTTGTGATGGGTAGTGAAAGGACGGGCAGCGGCGCCACCGTACAAGGGTTGAAGAATAGGTGTTTCCACTTCAAGATAGCCTTTGGTATTCAGAAATTCGCGGATGGAGTTGACCATTTTTGTCCGCAAAACAAAAGTGTTCTTCACCTGCGGATTTACTATCAGGTCAACATAACGCTGCCGGTACCTCAGATCTGGGTCGGTAAACGCATCATATACTTTGTCATCTTTTTCCTTTACTATCGGCAGTGGTTTCAACGATTTGGTAAGCAAAACATAAGAAGTCACATGAATGGTGGTTTCCCCCATTTGGGTGATAAACACATAACCCTTCAAACCAATGATGTCGCCAATATCCAAAAGTCGTTTAAAAACAGTGTTGTACAAAGTTTTATCCTCTCCGGGACAAATTTCGTCGCGTTTGAAATAACACTGTATTCGCCCGGTGGAATCCTGCAGTTCGATAAACGAGGCTGCACCCATTATACGCCTGCTCATGATGCGGCCGGCAATGCTTACCTCGGGATAAGTGTTTTTTTCAGGGTAATTTTCATGAATTTCTCGGGTGGTGACGTTCACCTCAAATTCGTTGGCGGGGTAGGGATTGATTCCCAAAGCCAACAATTCATTCAACGATTCTCTTCTTATTTGTTCCTGTTCCGTAAGTAATTGAGCCATTTTTTAAAAAATTTGCGCAAAGATAGAAATTTTGAACCGTGGTGAAGTTTTTAACCGTATTGTTTAAACCTCCGGTAAAAACATGATAATGTGCAGAATAAGCCAGCCTGATGTCGTGGCAGGTTTCATGTCTTTATTGTTGAAATAACTACTTTTGCCTGAAGATTTGATAGGAAATAGTATGTCAGAAAACAGGATTCGCAAGCCCGATTGGCTGAAGATAAGGGTTCCATCAGGAAAAGAATACGTTAAAGTAAAGGATATCGTCATCAGGCATAAACTTCACACCATCTGCACCAGCGGACAATGCCCCAATATGGCCGAGTGCTGGGGCAGAGGCACGGCAACCTTCATGATTCTGGGCGATGTTTGTACCCGGTCGTGCAAGTTTTGTGCTACAAAAACCGGCAAACCCAATGCAGTCGATCCCGATGAACCTAAAAATCTGGCTGATTCAGTAAAACTCATGAACCTAAAGCACTGTGTCATCACTTCTGTTGACCGCGATGACCTCGAAGACGGTGGTTCGGGGCATTGGGCAGAAACCATCCGACAGGTAAAAACCCTGAATCCCGGAACTACCATTGAAGCGCTGATTCCTGATTTCAATGGAGTAATTGAGCATATTCAAAGAGTTGTTGATGCAGCACCCGAAGTCATTTCGCATAATCTTGAAACAGTTCGCCGCCTTACTCCAGTTGTGCGGAGTGCGGCAAAGTACGACAGAAGCCTTGAAGTCATCAGGCAAATAGCAAATTGCGGACTGGTAGCCAAATCGGGAATCATGGCAGGATTAGGCGAAACCGAAGAAGAAATATTTGAAACCATGGACGATTTGTTGGCTGTAGGGTGCCAGGTCATGACGATTGGCCAGTACCTTCAACCTACCAGGCAGCATCTTCCGGTGATTGAATATTTTCACCCGGATGTTTTTAAGAAATGGGAGGAAGTTGGGTTGCAGAAAGGTTTCCGATTTGTGGAAAGTCATCCCTTGGTACGTTCAAGTTACCATGCTGAAAAGCACATCCCCAAAACCTGAAAAAAGTTTTTCGCAGGAAATTTTCATGAAAAATTTGTTCAGAAAAAAAAATGTGTATTTTTGCCGCCGATTTGGACT
>CALFEP010000125.1 GCA_937950125.1 uncultured Bacteroidota bacterium | reverse complement strand
CTGACCAATGGCGGAGCGGTGGATCTAAGCGGCTACCTCGACAATACGGATGCGCAATCGCTATCGCTGAATAGTAACACCCTGAGCCTGACCAATGGCGGAGCGGTGGATCTGAGTGCTTACCTCGATGCCGATGACCTCGGCAACCACACGGCTACCGAAAACCTCCAACTGAACGGAAACTGGCTCTCCAACGATGGTGGAAATGAAGGTATCCGGGTGGACAATGCAGGCAGAGTTGGCATTGGCACCAGTACCCCGATTGACGAACTCCATATCGAAGGCTCCATCCGAATGGTGGATGGCAACCAGCAGGCGGGCTATATTGCCGTATCCGATGCCAATGGCACCATGACCTGGTCGGAATTTGAAAGGATGAGCCTGGATTCGCTTTTTGGTTCACCCCCGGCCAACGGGACGCCGCTGTTGGATGCCAGCATGGAGCAGGCAAATAACGGGACTATTACTCAAAATGTCTCCTGGCAATCTTTTACGGCAGAAAGAACCGGTAGCCTGGTTCAGGTGGACTTCAATCATTTAAACAATGGAATTGACAATGGCACCCTGGTCATCTATAAGGGACAGGGAACGTCTGGTCCCATCCTCCATGAGCAACAGATATCAGGTACCACTGATTGGTCAAGCTATCCGCTAACGGCAGAAGTAGAAGTAACCGCCGGTACACAGTACACGGCCGAGTTAATAGGAGTTGACAATTTTACAACGGCGATCAAATCAGGGAATCCTTATGCAGGTGGCCGGCATATTTCGCTTAGTAGTGTTGATGCCCTATTCAGAACGTTTGTCAAACCGGCAACGGTCGTATATGCCGTGGATACGACCGGTTCTGTATCCCTGGCGAATGGCAGCCTCTCCCTGGATGAAAATGGCGACGCATCATTCTCCGGAGATGTAACCGTTGATGGTTTGGTGTCCATTGGGAATGGCAATGCCACCATAGATGAAAATGGAAATGCCTATTTTTCAGGTGACGTGACCATCAATGGTCAGTTGAGCATGAAGCACAACATCGCCTGGGGAGAAACTACCGCGACCCAGTACAAGCAGGATGAAACTGTTGGGGCTACCTACCAAAACATCACCACCACCTCTTCACTGGATGTAAAAACGGGTGATATTCTCAAAATTGAAGGCTGGGTAAGCATGAAGATGAACGAAGGCAGCGGAACAGACCTGTTCAATATCAGGGTATCTGCCAGTGGATGTTCGAATTTCACGACCAATCTCCTCGATAATATTGGTCCGCCCCGGGACAGCGGCGACCGCCAGGATTATCGGCAATACAGCTATGGAGATGTCCATGTGGCACCCTGTGACGGTACCTATACTTTTACGCTGCAGATCAATAATACCGGCGATGACGATTGGATTGTTAAAGATGCACTGCTCATCGTTACCAAATATTAACCTGATACAAATCCGGATCTGTTGCTAAACCGTCCATGTTTAGCAGTCAGGTTCAGTTATACGACAATTTGTTTAATCAAATGAAAATGACAATTATCATGAAAAACAGACATCATCTATTCATTGGTTTGTTAACCGCACTTTTTTGTGTGAAAATTTCCCATGCCCAGCAAATGAACGTCAAGCCGGGTACCAAAATAACGGTGGAAACAAACACGCAACTCAACCTTACCGGTGGCTACAACCTGGTGCTGGAAAGTGATGAAACCGGCGATGCCTCCTTCATCGACCTGGGAACCGTAAATTATGATGGCGGTGGCGAGGCCAAAGTGCAGCGTTATGTTACACCATCGGCCTGGCACCTGATTGCTTCGCCCATCACCAGCGCAACTGCGGGAATGTTCGTGGATGACTACCTTCAATACCACACCGAATCCACAAACATATACACCGACATTACATCGGCGGATTATCAGCTTGTCCCCGGACAGGGATATTCTTATTGGTCAACTGCCCAGAACCCAACGGTGGAAGTTTTTGAAGGCATTTCCAATACAGGCGATGTTCAGTTTAACTTCACCAAATTCAGCCAGGGTTACAATCTCATGGGAAATCCTTATCCTTCGGCCATCGACTGGGATGAAGTAACTATTCCAACAGGCCTGAACGGCCATTTCCAGCTCTGGAACCCTGCTGGTTTTTATGTCTATTACATCAAAAATGGAGGCGAAACAAATACCACTTCCCAATACATTCCCTCGGGGCAGGGCTTCTTTACACAGGCCACTACTGCAGGAACACTCACCCTCACCAACAGCTCACGCACCCATGCCGATCAGGATTTTTACAAAAGCGAAAACGCAGAACCGCTGGTGGTATTAAAAGTTACCGGCCACGATATCACCACCCAAACAGCCGTACGTTTTATCGAAGAATCAACCGCCGGAGTGGACCGCGATTTTGATGTTCCTCTGATTGTGACCTATTATCCTGAAGTTCCGTTCCTTTATTCCATGTCGGAAAACACCAAAATGGCCACGAACACACTACCATCAATCAAACAGTATGAAACCATCCCGCTGACTTTTGAATCGGTAAGCGATGGAACCTACCAGGTAGATGCAATGGCTACAGAGAGCATTCCTGAAAACTATGAGGTGCTGCTGGAGGATGTGTCACAAAACTATTTTCAGGACTTACGCGAAAATCCCTCATATGAGTTCGGCTATGCTGCAGGGAATACAAAGGCATTCAAACTGCATTTTAAGGATGTTACCTCAGTGGAAGAATTTTTCGGGGCAACTGCAAACCGGCTACAGGTACAATGTTACCTGGTTGATGGAATGCTGTATGTGAATTTTCCTGGTGAACAAACCGGATTTATGCATGCTGATATTTCAGTGTTCACAGTTACCGGTCAGAAAGTCCTCCATAAGTCAACCTGCCAAAACACAAATGAGATTCCTTTCCGAGGGAATACAGCCATTTATATGGTGAATATCCAGTCCGGCAAACGCGTTTATTCAACCAAAGTTTTTAATCAGTAGAAATATTAAATAACAATAAACTAAATCACAATGAAAAAGTCAACGAACAAAACAACCTTGCTTGCAGCAACCTTATTTTTAGGTTTATTTCTTGGTGCACAAACGCCTCCACCTCCTAATGGTAACGGGGGCAATCCAGACCAGGGAGGCAATACTCCCGTTGGTGGCGGCGCTCCCATCGGGGGCGGTGTAGCTTTACTCATTGCATTAGGCATGGGATATGGCGCCAAAAAGGTTTATGACTACAGGAAACGCAGTTTGATTGAATAAGAAAAGAGATGTCCGGGTTTCACCGTAACAAATGTGAGAGCATTTGATTTTCCGGGATTTACAATTTGATATGATCAAAACATTTTTGATAAAGGAAAAAAGTTTTGGAACATAATGCCCAAAGCAGAAAACCTGAAGAAGATGCGACAGATCATAAACGAAAAGCTCAAAAAGGACAGGTCTTTATTCACCAAACGATAAAGTAGCGGAACTTAAACTGGTAATCAGAGGGTGCATGAACCATTTCAGGATTGATAAAGTCAGCTGCACGCAGGTACCCTTCCATAAGATGGATTTATATTTAAGAAGACGCATTGAACCGTATTACGATCGTAAAAGTGAACGATAAATCCACCTGCGCGGCCAGCAGTCCTTTGGGTTACCCACGACATATTACAGGCTGATTAAGCCATACAGGTCCACTGTTTGCGACCTGTAAACGCAAATAGATGTAATTGAAAAAGGAAAGCTGTAGGCGGGAAAACAGCACTTTGTGTTTGACGACGGAGCCGAAATGTGGAGGCACGCAATTGAAGTTCTTCCCATAATAACTCTTCTCTTCACAATACTTTACTGCAATAAACAGACTTCTTGATTAAGCCTTAAGGATCGGTTTTAATTTTGAATATCGATAGACCAATGATAAAACCTTAATGAATCAGCCCATGGAGGTTACCTGAAAAGCCCTTTAAAATCCTGGTTTCCGCTTAGCGATTCAAACAAAGGCTCTTGTAAAATCCTGTCCCGGTCGCTGAAACCTAAAATGGTGGCAAGCTTAAGATAAGCAACCGCATTCACGGGGTCGTTCATAAGCATTCTCCGCTTTGCTTCCAGAAAAAAATGCTCCGGATTGGTTGGCTCCACCAGGCGGTAAATTTCAAGGAATTTTTCGGCGGCTTCAATATTTTGCTCATTCACAGCCTTATCCGAAAACATGTATGCAATAAGACCGAGGTACGATAGCAATCGTTTGTTCATCAACCTGTCATTTTTTGAGATGGTGCTGTCCTGCAGATGCCTGATCTCTTTTTTCCACCACGTGGTGTCTTTTTCTGTCATGGCGCTAATGTAGGAATTTTGCATCCCCATTTCTTTTTGCATGTTGCCAACCACCTCAGCCAACTGCTTCTGATAATCAGTCTTGGATCGGATTTGTTGAAGTTCTTTGTCGAAAAAATCAGTGCTTGTCAGCCCATCCAATGCTTTGATGGCACGTTCGGCAACCAGCCCGGCACCAAAAAATCTTTTGGATGAGATTAATTGTGAAAGTTCATTTTTATACCAATTTACGGCATTTGCAATGGTGGATTGATTTGTGAATAAAGTTTTCTGTTTCATGGCATTCAGGTCGAGCCACCAGAACGCCTCGCGCATGACATCAGCGGGCGGCCAGGCGTGACCACCGTCAAAAATCACCATTGCATTCCTGAATCCGGCTCTTTTCAGCATCCTGTCGGTACTGATCATTTCATTCATGTTGAAATCTTCGTTACCAACAATCCCGAAATAATCAAAGGTTGGTTGAGGTTGATTCTGAACATTTCCAATTCCGGCGCCACAGGCAATCACACTTTGGATATCCTGGTATTTTCCACCCACTGCCGCTGCTACCCTCGAGCCTCCCGAAAACCCTGCAACATACACCCTTGAAGCGTTTGCAGGAAGCGTTTCAAGAACTGTGTTCTTCATTTTTTCAAAAATGGAAAAGGCTTCGTTAATGGTCTGGCCGTTGTGCGAGCGGTTTGAACCCACCAGGATGTAGCCAAACTCATCTGCCAGCGGTTTGTACAATTCAACAGGCAAAGCGCCCGAAGCATGCGGATCTAAAAACAGGATGACTGGTAATTTGTTGTCTTGATTTGCCGAAGCAGGCAAATAGGTCGAAATTTCGGAGGTGCGCTTTTGTTGTGAAATTTTTGGAAAGGCCTCGTTTTTATTGCTCGTATTTCCAACTGTATCAGGCTTGATATCAGCAACTGAAGAGGAATCTTTCGTGGTGTTGACCATTTCTTTCCCGGTTGTTGGTACTTTCCTGGATTCGGGCTGTCCACATTGTATTGCAAAAAATACCAGGAGGCAGAATGCCACTGGAAAAGCCAGTTTTTTCAAAAAAAATTTCATAAAAGTTCGTTTGCGAGGTTTGCCAATTCAGATCGTTCGCCCTTTTCAAGGCGTACATGAGCATAAAGGTCGTGCTGTTTGATGCGGTCGATGAGGTACGAAAGGCCGTTGCTTTGCGAATCGAGGTATGGAGTGTCGATCTGGTAAATATCGCCGGTGAAAATGATTTTTGTCCCTTCACCAGCACGGGTGATGATGGTTTTTATCTCGTGAGGGGTAAGGTTTTGCGCCTCATCCACAATAAAAAACACATTTGAAATACTCCTTCCGCGAATGTAAGCCAGCGGCTGAATGAGCAATTTTTCGTTTTCGAGGGAAGCATTGATGTTCTGATACTCCTTGTCGTGTTCGCCAAACTGGTTTTGGATAAATTTCAGGTTGTCGTACAAAGGCTGCATGTAGGGGTCTATTTTCGATTTGGCGTCACCGGGCAGAAAGCCAATGTCTTTGTTGCTGAGCGGTACAATGGGACGAGCCATGAAAATCTGCTTGTAATTTCTCCTCTGATCCCAGGCTCCGGCCAAGGCAAGCAGAGTTTTGCCTGTACCTGCAATTCCCTGCAGCGACACCAGCCTGATGTGAGGGTTGGTAACGGCGTGAAGGGCAAAAACCTGTTCGGCGTTGCGGGGTGTAATTTTAGAAACCGGGTGTTTGTCGAGCCTTTCCATCAACTGGTTGCGCGGATTGTAATAAGCCAAAGCTGAGGAACCGTTGCTTTGCAGAATGAAATACTGGTTGGGCACAGGGTTCAGAATTCCAAGGTCTTCGGGATGACAGAGGCCTTCTGTATAAAGCCTTTCGATACATTTCTTATTCACATTTTCATACTTCGAAATACCCGAATACAGCGAATCGAGGTTCTCGATTTTTCCCGTAAGGAAATCCTCTGCAGGCAAATCGAGGGCTTTTGCTTTTATGCGCAGATTAACGTCTTTGGTCACCATCACCACCTTGCGGTCGGGGAACTCGTCTTTCAGCGCCAGGGCGGCGTTCAGAATCCTGTGGTCAGCTTTTCTTTCACCAAAGACTTTTTCGGCGTCAAGGCTGGTTTTTTCATTCAAAACCACTTTGAATTTCCCTTTTTTCCCATTTTCAAGTGGAATCCAGTGTTGCAGCGAGTCATGTTCCGACAGCCTGTCCATGATGCGGATAAACTCACGGGCTTCGAAATTGATGGTATCGTTTCCTTTTTTAAACTGGTCGAGTTCTTCAAGCACCGTAATGGGAATGGCCACATCGTTGTCCTCGAAAGAGTTGATGGAATTGTGGTTGTAAAGAATGACCGAGGTGTCCAACACAAAAATCTTTTTTGGGCCTTTGGATTTTACTTTAACAACAGGTGTAATATCCGGTGTTGCTGACGGAATCCCAACTGTCTTTGTTTCGCCGGTTTCACCAGGAGTATCATTGGAAATTATTTGGGTGCTTTTTTTTGCACCTCTTTTGGCAGAAGCCGGTTTTTCAGTTTTCTGATTGGAGGTTGTAGTATTTTTTATTGTGGTTCTACTCATCTGTTTTTCGCTTTCGTTAAAAAAAGATTACAAAAGTAGAAACAATGAAATGATGCTTTTTCTTTTATGGATATTTCTTTTTCATGATTGACAAGAATTCTTCTAATTTTGACTTCTTAATGAAAACGCGTTATGAAAGAAGAACTTACGAGGTACAATTCGTTGCTCAAAGACATCAAAATCCGTGTCCGCAAGGGTCAGTTAAGGGCAAATTTATCAGCCAATGCCGAAATGCTTGCTGCATATTGGGATATTGGTAAAATGATACACCAGCTACAACAATCTGAAGGCTGGGGCAAAGCTATCATTCCACGGCTGGCAAGGGATTTAAAAAATGAGATACCTGAAGTTAAGGGGTTTTCGGAGAGAAAT
>CALFEP010000124.1 GCA_937950125.1 uncultured Bacteroidota bacterium | reverse complement strand
AAAGCAGTGCTTCGGGACGGGGCGGGCAGCCGGGAATATAAACATCTACCGGGATCACCTGGTCGACACCACGGATTACCGAGTAGGAGTTGTAATAGAACGGTCCGCCCGAAACGGCGCAGGCGCCCATGGCAATCACGTATTTTGGCTCGGCCATCTGGTCGTAAAGCCTTTTCAGAACGGGCGCCATTTTTTTAACAATGGTTCCGGCCACCACAATCACGTCGGCCTGACGGGGAGTGGCGCGATACACTTCGATGCCAAAACGGGCAAAATCGTGGCGCGATGCTCCGGTTGCCATCATCTCGATGCCACAGCAACTCGTGGCAAATGTTAAAGGCCAGATCGAATTCGACCGGCCCCAGTTCAACACATCGTCAATGGTGGTGAGCAACACATTGCCCTTCGATTCTTTCAGAATTTCAAGGCCTTCGTTGTCCTTGAAATCCGTTTGTTTCATGGATTTTATTTTTATTCCCATACCAATGCCTTTTTCTTCCAGGCGTAAGCCAGTCCCAGAACAAGTATAAAAAAGAAGATGATAATTTCGACAAATGCAACCGTCCCAAGCTCCTTCATCACCACAGCCCAGGGGAACACAAACACCGTTTCAACATCGAAGATGAGAAACAAAATAGCGAAAAGATAATACCCGACATTAAACTGCAGCCAGGTGATGCCTTTGGTGGGAATACCGCACTCGTAAGGCTCAAATTTCGCAAGGTTTGACGAGGTTGGCGCCATGTACATCGAAAACAAAATGGCGCCGCCAACCAGCACAGTTGCTACTATGAAAAACAGAATCAGTGAATCAGCGCTCATTGTAAGTTAGTTTTTAAAAACGGCTGCAAAAGTCAATTTTTTATTCTTTTTGATGAAGAAATTAATATGCTTTTAGCTCGATATGAGTTAATTTGAAACGAATCAAAATAATTTCTTCTCTTAATTAATTGATTATCAATAAGAATTTAGTTAAAAAGGACTGATAACATTTTGTTTTTGAAGATGATACCTGACGAATCGCATTTTTGTACTTTCATTTTCCTGCATACCCGCCTTACAAACTCCGGGTTAACACCGGGTTAACTCCTGGTTAACTCCGTACTTAAGTTTAATGAAAAATACTCTTTTCTGAAACCCTTCAGATCAATTCCGAGACGGAAGCTAACCCTTGATTGTTTCCCTGAAATATTTAATGTTTGAGTAAACCCTTACCTACCAGACTCTTTTTTTAAGTAATCCGCTACTTTGCCAAAATGAGAATAATTCATTGATGGATTCATCTAATGATAAACATGTTTTTACATTTGCGCTTAAAGGTTTCATAAACGTAAAAAAATACCAAAAAAGAAATGCTTTGGCTATCCATCGGAATGAAAAAACCAGGAATAAAATATTTTGCCCTTGTTTTCTTGAATTTTGTCGGGCTATTTTCATGTCAAAAAATTCATGACACCGATCAGAACAACTATTCCAGGATGCTCTGGAGTGCCGATTCGTTACGCTACAGTGAGCCGTCAATAGCAGATTCTCTTTACAGGACAGTTATCACAGCCAATACACCTGAAAAAAACTCACTTTATGTATCAGCTTCAATTGGATTGTCGCTGGTTCAATTGGATATGGGCATGATCGACAGTGCAGGAGTTATGCTTGGTATAGCAAAGGATTTGGTGATACAAACTCCCGACACCGGCGTCATGCTGGAGTATTACCTGGCCGAAGGTTACTATTATACGCAGTTGGAAGATTTGGACAATTCGGAAAAGAGCTACAAATTGGGATATGAAATTGCCAAAAAAAGCAACAATGAGAAGTACAAACATATTTTCCACCTGAACCTTGGTGAGGTAATGATTGAAAATGGAAATTATGCCGAAGCTACCAGGATTCTGAATGATGAATTAAATCTTGCCGAGCATTCAGGGTTTACCTCACACATCGCTGTTTGTTTTAAAAACCTGGCTAACATTGCCTATTTAACCAATGACATCGAAAAGGCGATTTTCTATGGTAAGAAGTCTGGCGCCATATTCAGGAATTTAAACATGACCAGCGAATACTCCAGCATACTGATGAATCTGGGAATTTATTACAGAAATGTTGGATTGTACGATTCCTCTTTGTTTGTTTACCGGCAAGCCAATGAATTGATGGCGGAGATGGGTGACTCTATGAGTATGATTAAGGTAAAATACAACATTGCAAATATCCTGAAGGCCACCGGTAAGGCCTATGAAGCTGAAGATGAATTGAAACAGGTTTACAAATATTGCGTACGGCATGGCATTTCCACAGGTAAAGTTTATGCCCATTCGGGATTGTCGGATATTTATTTCAGAGCCGGTAATCCTGAAAAAGGACTTGCAGCCATTGATACAGCACTTAAACAAGCTTTGCAAAACAACCTGATCAACGACCTGGTAAACCTTTATGATATCCGACATCTGAACCTCGCCAGAGTAGGTCGTTTTGAAGAATCCTACCATTCATTGAATGAGGCACGAAGATATTCTGACAGCCTTTTGTCCATCGAAAAGCAAAAAGAGATTCTTGGCCTGCAAACCCGTTATGAAACGGAAAGAAAAGAAGCTGAGAATGTTATATTAAAAAAGGATGTTCAGGTAAAAAAGACAAGGCTTTGGTTTCAGGGTATAGTGATTATTGCAGGAACCTTGCTCATGGTAATTATCACCGGCATTTTTATCATGCGACATCGTAAACTCAGGCACCTACGACAAATCGCCATCGAACGCAACACACGACTTGAAGCCGAAAACCGGGAAAGAAAAACAGAATTGGATAAAAAGGAACTTGAGGCACTCCTGAAAGAAGAACAAATAGAAAAACTCAATCTTCAGGCAGGATTAAAAGAACAGGAACTGGTATTTCAGTCCCTGGCACGCGCAGAGTTAAAACAGATCCTGGATTCAGTTCAGGAAAAACTGGTTCCAATGCATACACGGTTTTCCCGGAAGAAAGACCAGGACGAATTTATGAATATCATATCTGAATTGTCGAGAGGAAGTAAAAAGGACCCCCTTTCAGAATTTGAAATGCTTTTCAAAAACCTTCACCCGGGATTTTACGAAAAACTGCTGGCTGTCAATCCAACCCTTTCAAAGTCAGAACTGCTTGTCAGTGCCATGATTCGATTAAATCTCTCATCCAAAGACATTGTTAACCTTGTCAACCTGTCGCTTGCCACCATCGAATCAACCCGCAGTCATATCCGCAAAAAACTTAACCTTGACATGAAGGATAACCTTACCACTTACCTGTTGAGTGTTTAAGTGCAGCCCTCCGGTATTCTGGGCTTGGCCATTTTTTGAAATCCCCGGCAAGGGACTTTAATCTTTCTACCTATTATTTTTCAGTTAAATAATCTGCTGGTCACTGGATTTATTCCCAATTTCCGGTAAAAGTTCTTTGGGCTCAACCTTTGGATTCAGAATTTTTGAAATATCCAAAGCATACCTGCTTCAATATTCCATCATGAAACTGCCATTGGGTTGTTCAAAAATCTTGTTGTAAATAATTAAAACCCTGTGATTTGTAAAATAACTACAGGTTTTCGCAAGGTGGCCTTTGTAAAAATTCCTTGCCTAACGAAATTTTACTACTTTACATTTGGCCAACCTAACTGCACCAGTCAATAATATTAACTTAAACAAATGATAGATTCATCCGGGATTTTATTGGCGTCTTCTTCAAGCGATTATTTTAAGGGAATAGCAAACCATCTGAAACAGATGGGATGCAAGGTAACCCCGGTACATCATACAACCGATCTGGAGATGTTGTATGCAGAAAAACCTTCAATTTCACTCTTTATCTTTAGTACCGATTTGCCCGGATTGCTCAGTTTCGATCTGGTGATAAAAGGCCGGGAGCTTTATCCTGAACGCCTTTTTTCCTGTTGATGTCCGAAATCAGCCTCTATTCACTGCGACTGGCAGAATTCCTTAAACTAAACGAAGTTATCAGGTATCCGGTAGATATTACTTATCTGGATCAACTCATAATCAAATATTTACAAGTATTACAATAAATTTACATTATTGCCAAATTAAAATTATTTTTCAATGAAAAAGTTCAGATTATTTACAATGACATGGCTGGCTATGTTGCTTGTATCAGCAACAACATCAGTATTTTCAGCCAAAGTTGGTACTTTTGGCGGGAATGGCATTCCATTGCCTGACAATCCGCCTGACAGCAAAGCGCCCGTTTCATCTTCGGTTAATTGGAACGAAGTGAAGCCGGCAGGAGACATTGACGAATTGTGGCAGACTTCGGGAATATCAGCAGACGGTCAGACCATTTTGGTTGGAACCTACGAAGGGCGCCTGTACCTGACGACTGATGGCGGGATGAACTGGGCAGAGACTCAGCCCGCAGGTGATACCGATATATTATGGAATTGTGTTACGGTCTCGGGCGACGGTTTAACAATGCTGGCCGGAATTGAAGGTGGCCGATTGTATCTTTCGGCGGATGGAGGCAACAACTGGAGCGAAAAACAGCCGGCCGGCGACAATGATCAGCTTTGGATTTCTCTGGCAGTTTCATTCGATGGAACCACAATCCTGATTTCATGCGATGGTAATAACAGTATGTATTTATCAACCGATCAGGGTTTAAGCTGGAAAACAACAGGCTACGATACCCCTGATCCCGTTCCATACACCTGGGTTTCAATGTCTTCAAATGGTAATTATATGCTTGCAACCAATCAGAATGAATATATTTTTATTTCCGGAAATGGTGGGGAGACCTGGGTATCTGTTGACGTTGCCTTAGACTGGTGGGAGTGGGTCTCTGCTTCAATGTCAGCCGATGGCTCTACGATGATAGCGGCAACTCTTAACGACAACCAATCTAATGGAAGAGTTTTTATTTCGACCGATTATGGTGTAAACTGGACTGAAACACAACCTTATGGAGATAATGACCTTGATTGGCTGCGCGTTGCAATCTCAGGCGATGGATCAGTTATGTTGGCAGGTATGGATGATGGTGCGCTTTTCATTTCGACCGACAAAGGAGGAAACTGGAGCGAGACAAAGCCTGACGGACATAATTATGACGAATGGCGAACTATTTCTGTTGCCTCCAATGGCATTGATTTGTTAGCTGGTATTTACGACGGAAGGTTGTACAAAGGGATTATTACTGCACCACCAAATGTGATTTTTGGGCAAACGCCGGTTTTTGATCAGATTACCTTCAATTCCGCCCATACCAAAGGCGAAATCACATCCACCAACGGCGCTGATGCAACAAATGTTGGAGGAATAATTTACACATACACCAACACCGATAAAAGTATCGGCGATACCGGTGTAACTCAGGAAGATTCAACAGGAACTTTTGGTACAGGCGAATTTCCGGTATCGTTTACCGGACTTTCGGCCAATACCCGTTACAATGCACGGATTTATGCAACCAACAGCGCCGGAACCGGTTACAGTGCGAGATCCGACTTCTGGACACTTGCCAACGTTCCCGAAACACCAACCCTGAACAACGTTACTGCCACCACCCTCGATATCACTATCGATGCCAACGGTAACCCCGACAGCACCCTTTTTGCCATACAGGATAGCATAAACAGCACTTACGTTCAGGCCGACGGAAGCCTTGCAGCAACAACCGTCTGGAAAACTGCCACCGCCTGGGGCACGAAAACCATTGCCGGGCTTACTACCGGAACTACATATTTTTTTCGGGTGAAAGCAAAAAACGGAGTAGGCACTGAAACCACCTTCTCTTCTGCGGCAATGGCCGTTCCTGTTGCTAAACCAATTGTATCTGAATTTGGAAACTCATTTTGGAGCGAAACCCAACCTGCCGGTGACAACCCGAAAAACTGGATGACAGTTTCTATATCTGCGGATGGTATGACCATGCTGGCAGCTGATTTCATGGGGCGTTTATACCTCTCGAAAGACAAAGGAAATACATGGTTGGAAAAACAACCGGATGGTGACAGCGATTTGCTCTGGAGTAGTGTCAGTGTATCGGGAGATGGATCAACGCTGTTGGCCGGAATCCAGCAGGGAAGATTATATCTTTCGACCGACAATGGTGACACCTGGACAGAAACACAGCCCGCGGGCAATGTTAATGCAAAATGGATATCACTGGCAACTTCAACAAATGGTGCAACAATTTTGGCCGGAACGGATGACAGCACATTATATCTGTCAGTAAATCAGGGAGGCTTCTGGTCTGAGGTTCAGCCAGGTGGCGATTATGATTATCAATGGCGTTCTGTTTCGGTTTCCGGCGACGGTACCCGGTTATTAGCTGCTGCAAAAAACAAGAGACTTTATTTTTCAACCGATCACGGCATTAACTGGAACGAGTTGAGACCAGCCGGCGATGTCGATAAAAAATGGCAAACCGTTGCCCTTTCAAAAGATGGAAACGTATTGGCTGCCGGCGTGGAAAACGGTCGTTTATACCTTTCAACCGATGGAGGGGTTAACTGGTCGGAACAGCAACCTGCAGGGAATGCTGATAAAAAATGGTGGAAGATAGCGGTTTCGGGTGATGGTTCCAGAATCCTTGCAGCCGTGCTTCAGGGTCGATTGTATGAAACCAATGACAGTGGCGCCAACTGGTCAGAAGCACAACCCGCCGGAAATGCTGATAAACAATGGTCATGCATAGCAGTTTCAGCAAATAGTCTGATATCCGTAACAGGAATTGTTTTCGAGCGGTTGTATGTTTACGACTTTAAAGGAGTAGATAGTATTTCCACCAACTCTGCCAGGGGAAATGGTAAAATTCAATCAACAGAAGGCGCTGATGTTTCAAACCGCGGCTTTATCCTGTATCCTTTCACAGGCGTTGATAAAAATATCGGAGATACGGATGTAGTTAATGTGGATGAGAATGGCGTTTTTGGAAACGGCGTTTTTACATCTGCTTTGACAGGATTATCAGTTAATACACACTACAACATACGGACCCATGCTACCAATAGCATAGGAATCGGTTATAGCGACAGAAAAAACTTCTGGACGCTGGCCAACGTCCCCGGACAGCCAACCCTCGATAACGTCTCAGCTACCTCAATTGATGTTACCCTTGATACAAATTCAAACCCGGCTTACACCGAATTTGCCATCCGTGTTACCTATGATGATGGATCAAAGGCTATTGTATCGAAATACCTAAAATCGGGCACAGGATCTTTGCAGGATAGTATTGACTGGCAAACCAACAGTGTGTGGGGAACAATCACAGCTGGAGGCCTCGAAACCGGCAAAGAATACACTTTTGCTGTAAAAGCCCGCAACGGCGATTTTGTGGAAACTGCCTTTTGCACCGGCGAATCGGCAATAACCTGCTCAAACCCGACCAATGGCGGCGAAATTGGCACAAATCAGAATATTTGCGAAGGCAGCACACCCGGAAAGCTTACCAATGAGGCCGGAGCTTCTAACTATGCCGGAACGCTTGAATATAAATGGCAATACTCAACAACCAGCGATACCGAAGGTTTTGCTGATATTGACCCTACGGCAACAGATGAGGAATATTCACCCGGAGTGCTTAACGACTCTACCTGGTTCAAACGCCTTGCCCGCGTGGATTGCAAACCCGACTGGACCGGCGCCGCCGAATCGAATGTGGTGAAAATTAATCTTGCACCGGCGCCTGTAGCCTTTGCCGGTAGCGATGCTTCCATTGTTGAAGGCAAAACCTACACTTTAACCGATGCCAGCGCCGAAAATTATATTTCTGTTACCTGGATGACTACCCTTGGCGATGGAACCTTTAACTGTGAGATACTTTTAAATCCGACCTACACACCAGGCGACAACGACAAACTTACCGGAAGCGTTGAAATCTGTTTGCTGGCTTCACCTGTAAGCCCTTGTGCAACGGGAGTTGTGGATACCATGAACCTCGCCATCTGGCGACACCCATCGGTGGAAATCACCTCGCCAGGACAAAAAGATGTGCTTTATTCGAATCCGGTAACGATAACAGGAACTGCCGACGATGCCGACGATAACCTCAACATCATCGAAGTAAAACTCAACAGCGGAAACTGGCAAACCACCACCGGAACAACAAATTGGACCATAGATCTCGACCTGCTTCCTGGCAAAAACACCCTTGAAGCCCGTGCAAAAGATGCAACCAACCTGTATTCCGACACAGTCAACGTCTCTGTGACCCTCAGCATCCAGGTCATCACCATCCCGCAGGGCTGGTCTTATATTTCATCATACCTCAAACCCTCCGATTCAAACATTGTAAATATGTGGGCCGATATAGTGGGCGCAAACCATCTGGGTATTCTCACAGGGGTTCAGGGTATTTATGCTCCGCCGCCCTTGTGCATTAACACCCTGGGCAACTGGGATGTTTTGAAAGGCTACAAGGTAAAAATGTCTGTTCAGGACGAACTTATCGTGAGCGGGGATTCGCTGGTTGATAAAACCGTGCCTTTCTCTGCCGGTGTTCACCTGATCCCAGTACTTACAAATCAAACCACACCGTTGGATGAGGTCATACTAAGCCCGGCCACGGACGTTTTGTACATGTTGGATATTTACAGCAACCTGGTTTACTGGCCGGGAGGAGGAATCAACACCCTCACCGAACTTGTTCCCGGCAAGGGCTACTTAGCCAATTTCAAGAATCCGTTGACGCTTACTTACCCGCCAATGAGCAACTTTATCCTTGACGATGCAACATCGCTGCCACCGGCTCCCGGCCCATGGGCGTGCAACCGGACTTCCAATGTTCACCTGATTTCTGTTTCATTCGAAGCTATAAAAGACCTGCAAAACGCTGGCTACATCGGCGCCTTCGACAGCCAGGGATATTGTGTGGGGTATGCTGCGTTGGAGAAATCAGGTCAGAACATTCTGCTTACAGTTTTTGGTGACGAACCGCTCACAACTGAAAACGACGGTTTGGCAGAAGGTGAATTGATCCATTTCAGGAGTTTTAATATCAATGAAAATACTGAAAAGGAACTCACTCCAACGTTCAATCCATCCTTTACCAACGCTGATGGTTTGTTTTATGTAAATGGCCTTTCGGGAATCAGCGGGTTTAAGGAATCATCAACTGTAATTGATGAAAACGATTTTGCAGCTTCGGTTGAAGTTTATCCAAACCCGGCGAAAGATGTGGTCTCCATAACCCTGACAGGGTTTAATCCCGAAACTTCGGGACTGTCAGGGTTGAAAAAAGGGTTAACCGCAACCCTCCTCACTGCCGAAGGCAAGGTTGTGAAAACGTTTTACATCACGGGCAAAATAACCTCCATTGACATCAGCAGCCTGAATCCGGGCATGTACCTGCTTAAAATTACGGCTGAAGATAAAATTTTTATTAAACGGCTTATCGTAAATAATTTTAAAAACTAAATGAATATGAAAACAACAGAAAAAATGAAATCTATGGTTAACAGCACAACGCGAAAAATTGTTTTAATTTTTATCTTACTGGTTTTATGGATGATGGATGTAAAGACACAATCTCTGTACATCGACACCGATGGAGACGAAGGTCCGCTGGGTGGAACCAACTGGTCCATTTCAGGAGGGAAACTCACTGTGACAGAGGATGATGCCACTATAAAAGCATCAGTCGTGGAAAATTATCTTCAGAACTATGGAAATCTGGTAATGGAAGTGCCTGGCAACATTGTTATACGGCAATCTATTTTACCGTCTTTAAACGTTTCAAGAACCCTTACGTTTAAATCGAACGGTTATATTTATAACTATAATACCATCGGGAGTAACTCAATGAACTATCCGTTGAATATGGTATTCTGGTCGGATGCAGATGGCAATGACAACGGAAGGATTGTTCTTTACCAGGAGTCACAAATAATTTCAAACAACGGAAATGTCTGGATGGGTGGAGGAAGTGGTTCAACCACCTGGAAATCAATTACTGTGGGTAACAGTTATGCTGCATCTGGTACAGGTATTTATGGAATTAATTGTCAGGGCGCCACCATCAATGCCGGAACAGGAGATTTGTACATGAATGGAAAAAGTGTAAATACCTCAGGAAATAGCCGATATGGTGTTCGCATCAGCGATTCTGGTGGGATTCTTAGTTCAGTTTACGCCTGTAACATTGAGATTATCGGGACAGGCTCGCCAAGTACTGGTTCGTATTATTCCCACGATGGGGTGCAGATCAAATCAAATTCAACCGTTGTTGCCAGTGGCTCTGTTAACATCACAGGTTATGCCGGAGGAAGTAACTCTTCCGGGGACGGAAACTGGGGAGTAACGATCAGTAACTGTGCATTAACGCTGAATGGCTCCGGTAACCTTACCATTTCCGGAACTGGCGGACAGGGTTCGGGAACGGATAATTTTGGCGTTGCTATTGGAGGTACAAGTGTAATTACGCTTGGTACCGGCAACTGCAGTATTACCGGGATAAATGGATCAAATTCAACATGTGGCATTCTTTTTTCCAGTACGGCTGTATTAAAATCGGGAATGGATGGATCCGGGACGAGCAATATTGACCTCATTGCTGACGATTGGAATATCGATTCAACTACTGTACTTGTAAAAAGCACAGGAATTCACACCATCAGGCCTTATAATTCCGCTTCAACCATTGGGATAGGAAACGGTTCAACCGGCACAATGGTGCTACATTCAGAATTTTTCACCAATAACCTGGCAAGTACCTTCAGTAAAATTGTGATTGGATCAGCAACATCAGGCAATATTCATTTTTACGAAGCGCCATTTCAAACTCCGGTGACATTTGAAGGCGCCTCCGGTTCAACCCTAAATGTTACATCAAATGTTGACATCACCGGGAAGGCCATTACACTGGGACAGAATATCAGTTTGAACGAGACCACCGGCGCACTCTACGGAACATCCGGTACATTAACAGCCACCAGAATACTGTCAAATCCCTCTACTCTAAATGTGGCCGGCCTTGGCTTTGTAATAACAAGTTCATCCAACCTTGGCGAGACTGTTATAACCAGAGGGCAGAGTGCACAGTCCACTTTATTCGACAACAGTTCCGGAATAAAACGGTACTTTGACATAGTACCAACCAACAACAGCAACCTGAATGCATCCATCGTTTTCAGATATTCCAGCCAGGATTTGCTATCGCTTGCTCTTAGAGAATACGCATTCGACATCTACAAATCAACCGTGGGTAACACCTCATTTGTATCTCAGTCAGGCACGCTGGATGCCATTGCAAATACAGTATCGTTAAGCAACGTTTCCTCATTTTCAAGATTTACAATAGGTGAAGATTGTTACAATCCCACCTCAGGCGGGACCATTGCTTCCAATCAGACGATCTGCTATAATGCAACACCTGCTGAAATCACAAGTTCAACCCTCCCAACGGGTCAGTTAGGTGATCTGGATTTTAAATGGCAACAAAGTACTACTTCAGCGACAGCAGGATTTTCTGATATTATTGGAGCCACCGACACTTCGTACCTGCCCGAAGCGCTCACTGATACCACCTGGTACAGAAGGCTGACCCGGGTTGATTGCATGGCAGACTGGACTGGTTGCGACACATCGAATGTGGTAAAAATTACAGTCAGAAAGGATTTTACGCCAGGAGCTATACAAAGTACCGGCGAAACTATCTGCTCTGGTGGCGACCCTGCAGAAATAGGAAGCTTAACCAACAGTTCAGGTGGCGACGAAACCGTTACTTACAGTTGGTATAAAAGTACTAACGATTTTACTGACAGCACATTCATTGCCGGAGCTAATTCAGCCAGCTACAACCCTGTTTCAGGTATGACTGAAACCACCAGCTACCGACGATATGCCAAGGATGGAACCTGCAACACAGTTTTTGAAACTTCAACAGGGACATGGGAAGTTATTATACAATCACAACCCGTAGCAAACGCCGGCGCCGATGCCTCCATCGTGGAGGGAGAAACTTACACAATCAGCGATGCTTCCGCCGAAAATTATACCTCGGTATCCTGGATTACTACACTTGGTGACGGCACCTTCGATAATGAATCGTTAGTTAAACCGACCTATACACCCGGTATTGCTGACATCATAGCCGGCGGTGTCGGACTTAATATGATGGCATCTCCTGTCAGTCCATGTATCTCTGGCGATGCCGATACCCTGAATCTCACTATCTGGCGGTATCCGGTATTGTCGCTTTCGGCGCCTGCTCAGGGCGATTTGTTTTATTCAAATCCGGTGACCTTCTCCGGTACTGCCTCCGACCAGGACAACGATCTGAGCCTCATCGAAGTAAAACTTAACAACAATTCCTGGCAAACTGCCACGGGAACCACCTCCTGGACAATCAGCCTCAACCTGGCCCCGGGGAAAAACATCATCATGGCACGAGCCAAAGACTTACAGAACCTGTATTCCGACACAGCCAATGTCTCTGTGACCCTCAGCATACAGGTTATCAACATCCCGCAGGGCTGGTCTTATATTTCATCATACCTCAGACCCTCCGATTCAAACATTGTAAATATGTGGTCCGATATAGTGGGCGCAAACCATCTGGGGATTCTCACAGGGGTTCAGGGTATTTATGCTCCGCCGCCCTTGTGCATTAACACCCTGGGCAACTGGGATGTTTTGAAAGGCTACAAGGTAAAAATGTCTGTTCAGGACGAACTTATCGTGAGCGGGGATTCGCTGGTTGATAAAACCGTGCCTTTCTCTGCCGGTGTTCACCTGATCCCAGTACTTACAAATCAAACCACACCGTTGGATGAGGTCATACTAAGCCCGGCCACGGACGTTTTGTACATGTTGGATATTTACAGCAACCTGGTTTACTGGCCGGGAGGAGGAATCAACACCCTCACCGAACTTGTTCCCGGCAAGGGCTACTTAGCCAATTTCAAGAATCCGTTGACGCTTACTTACCCGCCAATGAGCAACTTTATCCTTGACGATGCAACATCGCTGCCACCGGCTCCCGGCCCATGGGCGTGCAACCGGACTTCCAATGTTCACCTGATTTCTGTTTCATTCGAAGCTATAAAAGACCTGCAAAACGCTGGCTACATCGGCGCCTTCGACAGCCAGGGCAATTGTGTGGGATATGCTCAAATCGAAAAATTGGGTCAGAACATCCTGCTCACGGTTTACGGCGATGAACCGATCACCACGGAAAACGATGGTTTGATGGAAGGCGAAATGTTGCGTTTCAGGATTTTTGATATAAATAAATATTCCGAAAAGGAACTCACCGCCACTTTCAATCCAACCTACCCGAACATGAACGGGCTGTTTGCAATAAATGGCCTTTCGGGGATAAGCTGGTTTAAAGAATCCCCAACCGGGGTAGGGGTAAATGACCTGGCGGCGTCAGTTCAGGTTTATCCAAACCCGGCGAAAGATGTGGTCTCCATAACCCTGACAGGGTTTAATCCCGAAACTTCGGGACTGTCAGGGTTGAAAAAAGGGTTAACCGCAACCCTCCTCACTGCCGAGGGTAAACTGGCAAAAACCTTTTCCATCACCAGCCCGACGACACAACTGGATGTCAGTGATTTGCAGCCCGGAATTTACCTGCTAAAGATCACATCGGAAAATCAGGTTGTGGTGAAACGGGTGGTAAAACAGTAATTTTTTCATCAAAGCATTTGTTTTTTCAATGAAACCTGCCAGTCCAATTTTTCGGACTGGCAGGTTTTATTTGCGAAGCCTGAAAACATTCCGAAAATGAGTAAGCCCAGCCTGATAAGCTCCGAAATCCTGGTTTATAATGTTCTTACCACTTACTATGCCAGGATAAACGCTAAATATCAGTATTTTGTAATGATCAATTTAGGGGTTTTATTAGCCCCATGCCATTTTTGACCAGACATATTTTTTGAATTTTGTGTCCATACATATTGGTTTTTCAGCGCATCATTAAAAGCGAGCGGGGAGAGTGACGCCTCACTGCTCCCATGTTCCAAACTGATCAGGTCATTCCGAGGCATCATTCCATGAAAAAATTGGAAATCAAAATGTCATGACAAGGGGATTCCTCCCTGCAATCCCGCCTAAGGCGGAATTTTGGTCGGAATGACCTGGCATACAGGGTAATATGGGGGTAGAATGCGGGCGGCTTCGCCGCCCGCATTCTACCCCCCCCACTAAAAAGCTCCACCGGTCATTCCGACCGACTTGTATTGAGCTTAGTCGAAATAAGGGAGGAATCCCCAATAATATGATTTTCAGATTTTTACAAAAATGTGTCATTAGTACCGACTTGTATTGAGCTTAGCCGAAATAAGGGAGGAATCCCCAATATATTGAAATTCAACCTTTAACGAGTAGTTGTCATTGGTAATCAGGCAGGAAACGAAGCATCAGGCCGAAATGAGAAATCTCCTCTTCGACCACCAAACATTAACATGAAGATTTTAGCCGGAGGGCACTGTCTTTGAAGAATTACAAAGATTCCATTTTCGGAATGGGTGAAACCTTCCTTGAAAAACAGAAATCCTTCAGTTTCATTCTCTCCACAGCATTCAAATCCGGGTAATGTCAGGTTGTTGGCAATCCTGACCGTAAAGCGAAAAACATAGAAAAAGATGCACCTGCACTACACCGGGCATAGTACTAAAATATGATCAATACGAACCTGTTCCAAAGTTGTAACAAACTTGATATAGGGCATCAATACAGGAGGAATAGCTGAGGCGTTGTGCTTTGTCAGAAAATAGCATGAAAATGGCTGCCCGAAAACCAGTGGAATAGGCAAAGGCTATCTCAAAATGGAAAGGTTTTGTTCAATAAATCCTGATTAGAGGGAATTGATTTTCTCCCAGTTTGCCAGGAATAAGAAATACTACTTTTTCTTCCCCAGAACCTTGTAATCCCAGCCCCCACCCAGCGAGCCCAAATTTTCCACAGCAAAGCTGATGGAATCTTCACCGATAAATTCGCCGTAATGGTAGTAATGATGGCCACCTTTGGTAATCAGCTGGCCATCCTCTGTCACCTCTGAAATGATTAGCCCATCGTTTGTGTTGTAAATGATTTTGTCCATGTAATGAATGGTGATGCTCCGGGATGGAATCAACGCAGTATCCTCGCCACAAAGGTCAATTTCTTCATCCCCGGCGGCATAACGGCGGATGGTTCCATCATAGGTAAAAGTATCGTAAACAGTGGGTTGTCCAACCATCCAGAACTCCTCCATCACCGTAAAGGTGAAATTTCCAGTGAATTCATCACGATAGTCTTTCTCCTTTTTGCAGGAAAATGATGCATAAACCAATAGTCCAAAAACCAGGATGAGCCATCGCATTTTTTTATGATCCATAGCAAAAACATTTTGGTTTTGTTGTTCCGACATCGGTGGCAAATTAACGGAATTTTGTGATTTGTTCTTTTCATGAAGCTTTGATAAATAAATTGCCATACTTTTTCGTTTAAGCAAAAAAAATTCAGAATTATGGCAATAACACAAACAACACTGTCGCCGGGATTTGTTGCTCCGGATTTTCATCTCCCGGATGTAGTCAGCGGGAAGTTTTTCTCTCTTTCGGATTTGAAAGGAGAAAAGGGAACCGCAGTTATTTTTATCTGCAACCATTGTCCTTATGTGATTCACATCATCAGGCAATTGGTGGAAACTGGCTGGAAGTACCATCAGCAGGGAATTTCCTTTGTGATGATCAGTTCCAACGACGTGGTGAAATACCCGGCTGATTCGCCCGAACGAATGGCTGAATTTGCCCGTGAATTCGATTTTCCGTTTCCTTATCTTTATGATGAAACGCAGGATGTAGCCAGGGCCTACCAGGCATCGTGCACACCCGACATAACTGTTTTTGACGAAAATCTGAAATGTGTTTACCGGGGACAGTTTGATGCTTCCATGCCGGGTAACAACATCCCCGTAACAGGCAGCGATCTTACCGCAGCCCTTGACCTGTTTCTTGCCGGAAAGCCCGTTCCATCAGAGCAAAAGCCCTGTGTGGGTTGTGGTATAAAATGGAAGGAATAAAACGGTAATTGGATTATAATTCGTACACCCGTACATTTTCATCCGGTAATTCAAATCGTACGTCACGAAGGAATTGTACCGAGGCTTTGATGTCTTCGTACATCACCTTGTCGTTTTCGATGAAGCCTACCTTTTCCCGGTAACGGGCAACAAAATCTTCGAGGTAGGGTGATGACCGGAAAGGCCGGCGGAATTCGAGTGCCTGTGCAGCATTGAACAACTCGATGGCGAGGATGCGTTCAAGGTTTTCGAGCACGCGGAATGCTTTGGTTGCCGCATTGGCGCCCATGCTCACGTGGTCTTCCTGACCCTGCGACGATTCGATGGTATCCACCGATGCCGGGGTGCAAAGCTGCTTGTTCTGATTTACAATGGATGCCGCCGTATATTGCGGGATCATAAAACCGGAATTCAACCCCGGTTTTGCTACCAGGAAATGCGGCAGCTCTCGCTTCCCGTCAAGCAACTGAAACGTTCGTCTTTCGGAAATACTTCCCAGTTCGGCCATGGCAATGCACAGGTTGTCTAAGGCAAGCGCCAGCGGTTGTCCGTGAAAATTTCCTGCCGAAATAATCAGGTCCTCGTCAGGGAAAATGGTGGGATTGTCGGTTACGGCGTTTATTTCCATACGGAAAACGTAGGCCACATAATCGATGGAATCTTTTGAAGCCCCGTGAACCTGCGGGATACAGCGGAAAGAGTAGGGGTCCTGAACATGCTTTTTGGGCCGATCAATCAGCCCACTGCCTTCAAGGATATTTCTTATACGGCGGGCAGTTTTAATTTGACCGCGATGGTGGCGGATTTGCTGAATCAGGTCGTGAAATGGTTCGATACGGCCATCAAAAGCATCCAGTGACAATGCTCCGATAATGTCGGCAAGCCGCGACAGTTTGAAAACCCGCAGACAGAGATATATGCCGTAAGCACTCATAAACTGTGTTCCGTTCAGCAGCGCAAGTCCTTCTTTTGAACGCAGGAAAACAGGTTCCCAACCCAATTCCTTAAGTACGTCAGATGATTTTCTTTTTTCGCCTCTGAAATATACTTCACCCATCCCTATCAGCGGGAGGCACAAGTGCGCCAGGGGTGCAAGGTCACCCGATGCCCCCAGCGAACCCTGCTGATATACCACTGGTATTATATCGTTATTGAAAAAATCGATCAACCGCTTAACCGTTGTAAGCTGCACCCCCGAATGACCATACGAAAGGGCGTGAACTTTCAACAGAAGCATTAGCTTAACAATTTCCTGAGGCGCCTCATCACCCGTTCCGCAGGCGTGCGACATCACCAGGTTTTCCTGTAGTTTGTTAAGGTCTTCTTTCGAGATGCGTACATCATGAAGTGCTCCAAAACCTGTGTTGATGCCATAAATCGGTTCATCACTTCCGGCCATTTTATGGTCTAAATACGCACGGCATTTCACAATTTTCGAAATGGCTTCTTCCGACAAATCCAATTGGTACCGATCGGTAATGATGCGCTCAATGTCTTCAAAATTCAGTAGTTTGGAGCTAATCCAATGTGTTTTCATGATAAAAAATTTTGGGCAAAGATAAGAAAATGCGCAGAGCAAAAGGCAGTGCGCTAAGGGTAGTCAGCAAATGAGGTAGGTGGTTGGCAGCAATGGCATAACGGCTGGTTCAGGTTTGTTTTGGAAGTTTGCTGCCAGGCTGAATATTGTGTACTTTTTCCTTGCATCAGATGTAGCCTGTGTTAAGAAAAAAGCCCTGCAAATATTCTTTTGCAGGGCTTTTTGCAATAAGGAGAAATAAATTATTTTTTAATGAGCTGTCTGACTACCGTCTTGTTGTTGTTTCTGATTTTTATCAGATAAATCCCGCTTTCTAAATTACTTATATCAAAGGAGCTGGATTCGGCAGCGAGGTTCGATTTCAGTAAAAGTTGCCCCTGTAAAGAACTGATGGTAATTTCAGTAATTCCATCCTGTAACGGACAATTCACATGCAGTACCTCAATGGCAGGATTTGGATAGATTTCCAAACCAGCAATTTCATCAACCAATATGTCGGTTGCGCTTGCTTTGAAAGCTGTTATTCCTGAAAATCCGTTTTCAGCAAAACGGCCATTGTGATAAGGTAATTTCTGATCAAAAACAGGATATATTTCTTTGGCCTGGCCGCCATTCAATACCCTGAATCTGATAATTTCACCTTCGTTCAAACCGTCTTTGGCGGTTGTCGTTTTGTCGTCCCCATAAATGACCATGCCCAGATTGCTGTTGATATTTTCAATTGTGCTCATCCCAACGCATCTGTCATCTGTGCTGAACGCTCCCAATACATCATTGGCTGAAAACGCTGCCAGGGCCTCCGAGTATATTGATACAACCTGCACCGCACCTGTGTTCACAGGAGTTTCCCACACGGTTGTCGGATTGTTAAATGGCTTTGCTGGCATTCGCGTTAGCGACTTTGTATTTTTCCCTTCGGGGAAAACAAAGGTATGTGGCTGTGTAAGGCTTACCATGTAGGCGATTCCCGGGTAAAGTGTTGTCAATGAATAAACTCCTCCGGCTGGCCAGTAAATGTCACCGGTGTAAAGATTCAGGGCATAAACCAGGGGAGCGCCGTCAAACAAATCATCTGTTGATACAGGAATATTGCTCAAAACCGGCAGATAATGGAAACCTGTCGGGAAGTTCACCTCTTTAACAGGAAGGGTTTCACCGAATATACAATTGCTGTTGTAAGCTGTCATTTTTATTTTATAACCCTGGTAGGTGTTCCAGTTGATCAGGGTGTTGAAATTGTAGGCAGGCCAGAAAATTCCGCTGTTGTTGAACATGATGACAAGCTCGCCAAAATTATCATTTGAAATAATGTCATCCAGCAAAATTTCCAGATCAGGATTATCGGGTGTCATGTACGACGATACCAGCCCCCAGCCATTGAAATAGTCCATACATTGGGCTTCATCTATCGGTAAAATTTCAACATAGCCTTCTTTATAAATACTCCGGGTGTTTCCATTTTCCTCAATGTCAAGTATTACATCGTGTAAGCCAGGCTCGCCGAATGAAACTTTTGGATTCAGATCGTTCGAGTATTCGGGTGTTCCATCAGGAAAATGCCAGGTCAGATTCGCCGCTTTGGTGTTGCCAAGTTCAGGAAAGAATGTAATTTCATCGCCTGGGTTAGCCTGAGGTTTATTGGTGATAAAATCGCCTTCAAAACCTGTAAGTGAATACAATTCCCAACCACCATCTTCTTTCAGGTTCATGGCATTGGCAGAGCCCAGGTAGAGTTTATCTGTAGCCAGAGCCATTGTGCGAACACCGTAATTCAGGCGGTTACCCATTCCATTGAGTGTAACCGGAACAGCCACACTGTTGGTGCCTGCTATGCTCCAGATATCAGCTCCTTCAACTGAATATTCAGCATGAAACAGCGTCACATCGTCCCAGTTGATCTGTATCTGTCCGTTTGTCATCAGGTTTAACAAAGTATTGACAAGAAGTGGCATCCCGTCGCTTAACACATAACTCCAGTCCATGGTGCCAATGAATAACTGGTTATCGAAAACCGACATGGTCCAGGTATAGTTGTTAAATCCATTTCCAAAACCTGAGGCGCCATATAAAGGCTGAAGTCCTGAAGCATTGGGAACTGTCATCCAGCCAAGGGCAGGATGATAAGCCGAGAGGCTCTCTTCGCCATATAGCAATTCAATTTCCTGATCGGGTTGGCCTAAATTATCAGCCCTGAAAATGCTGATTGCCCTGTGGCAGTAGTTCAGGGCGTTGATAACATCTTCTTCAGTTGCATTTTCGAGGTTTTCACCAAAATAAGTTTTCAGATGTGCCAAAGCAGCCATGAAAGGAACATGCATCGATCCCCAGTAAAGTTTCCCGTCAAACGATTCGATTGCTCCGCCGGCCATCATTCGTTGAAGCACCGGGTCAACTTCGTAGTCGGATGATTCCCACAGTTCTGTCCAGCCGTTGCGGTTATCCCATGTCAAACCACCTGCCGGGATTACCGGGCTGTACCATACACCGGGTAAGCCGCCCGACGGGCTGCCCAATTCACCGCCTCCGGGCCAGCAGGAAGTAACCAGCCGCCCTTCGTGAACTGTAAACTCAGCAGGAGCAGCATCAATAATACCCACAACCTCATACTGAAATGGGTTGTTAACATCGCCGGTCCATCTGATGATATAACCATTGTCGGCTCCAGATACGCCTGTGTACGATACACCGTCATAGTTTATCCATTTCCGGATGTTGTTGATCTCGTCACCCAGAATTTCCAATATCTGGAATGATCCCAGGTATTGATTGTTATCATTGTTGAATGCATAAAAATTTACACCAAAATGATCTACAGCAAGGTTAGGACCTGCCAGGATGACCAGGTTTCCGATGGTTCCGGCTGAACGCATACCAACTGTTGACTGCAGCAAGGGCGCCTGTGCAAATGTCGGGGTAAGATCAATTTGTGTTTGTGTTGTTTCGTCCCATTTCAGAATTCTTGCCGGACGCCAGTCGCCCAAAGTTGCCGGATAGGGCGGGCTAAACTGGCTTTCGCCGAATTCAGCCACAAACGATTCGGTCTGGGCTGGCGTATCCATGCCTAAATATCCACCAAACACAAGTTGTAAGACATTTGGCCCGGTGCCTATCCAGGCTCCGTCATCAGTAGCCGCAAGCCCCCATACATAGGACTGGTTGTGTTTTGCGATGGTTGTTTCGGTAGTAAAATGGTCGATATATGGATTGAAATTGTTTCTTGGGTCGCCAATGCCGTAAAATGTCTCATCTGCCTTATTGCGGGTAAGCAGGTCTATTTTGTAATTGTCAACCGTAAAGGTATATTCATCTTCCGACATTTTTATTACTTCCCATCCTCCCTGTGGCGCAAGGTTCATCGGATTTGCCGTTCCAAGGTACAGATGATCGTTGTCGCTCACCATGGTGCGCACTCCGTAATTCAGATAATTGCCAACACCCATCACATCAACAGGGATGGCCATCGAATTGGAGGTTGGAATCCGGAAAAGGTCAGCGCCAAAATAGAAAATCGGGAATGAAAAATCGCCAACGGCCTTGTATTCCATGGTACCATCTTTAACAGGTGGAGTAAATCCCATTTCTATCAAAGCACCCAACCCCCCGTAAAGAAGGAAACTCCAGTCCATGGTGCCGATGTACAATTCACCATTGTAGGTTTCCATGGTCCAGGTGTAATTGTTGAAAAGACTCCAGATACCTGATGGCCCATAAGCCGGTTTTGCGTTCATTTTATTGGGAACGAGCTGCCAGCCCGTTCCAGGGATGTAGGCTGGTAATTGTTCATTTCCATAAAGAAGTGTAATATTTTCATCGGGTTCATTAAAATTATCACCACAAAAAACGCTGATGGCACGGTGTGTACCCTGTATGGCAGCAAGTGTGTCATTCAAGGTTGGAGCCGGGAAGGTATTCAAATGATAAAGTGCTGATACCAATGGAACGTGCATGGTTCCCCAGTACAGTTTTCCCTGGAAGGATTTGAGTGCACCGCCACCGTAAGTTGCGGCAACTACCATATCTGGTTCGTAGTCGGTAGCAGCCCACACTTTTTGCCATTGGTTTGCATTGGCGTTGGTAAGGCCGCCAACAGGTATTTCGGGGCTCATCCATAAACCGGCAATGGCTGGTAATTTGGCTGCCCCAACCGGCCAGGTGGTAACAAACAGTTTTCCATCATGTTCGGCAAGTTCTGCAGCCTGTCCGTCAACAGTTCCAACATTTTCGAACAGGAACGGATTGGCCAGGCTTCCTGTCCATTTTAATATGGCTCCACCGGTTTGGGTGCCAATTCCAACATAAAGAACCTCATCAATAACAACCCATTTTCGTACATTATTGGCTACTACGGTTGTACCCGGAACAAAAAGAACGTTGGCTGACCCCAGATAGGCATTGGTTTGGGAGTTAAAGGCAAAAATGTTTATGCCGCCGTTGAAATCAGGTCCCCCCATTAAAATGACACCATTCAGATTGCCTGCCGACCTTATTCCAAAAGTTGTATTCAATTTAGGGTCGAGAGGTGTGATTTCGGTTTGAGTGTCTGAATTTAAGTCATAGCTAAACATCCTCGAAGGCCTCCAGTCGCCAAATGAGGGTGGCAGTGGTGGGCTGAATTTGCTTTCACCAAATTCGCATGCCCAGCAGTCGGCCTGATGTGGCAGCGTTAATCCGAGGTAACTTCCCAGTACAATACAGTGGATGTTTGGCCCGGTTCCGTAAAAAAGTTTGTTTCCATCCTGTGTCAACCCCCACACATAGGCCTGGTTAGTCTTGGCAATGGTTGAATCAGTGGTTTCGTGAATGGCCATCGGATTGTACGAATTCCGCGGATCTCCGATTCCATAAAATGTTTCATCGGGCGTGGCTTTTGCAATTCTTTCCCACTTAAGTGTGTTGTACTCGATGCCCTTGGGTTGATCCTGATTGTATTGGTCAATCCAGTAATTGCGGAGACTTTCAACGTCCATTTCTCCTTTGTTCTGGGCTGCCAGACTCATCGTAAACAAAATGGTCATGATGACCATCAATGTCGTTTGTAGTAGTTTCCCATTCATTTCCTGTTTTCTTGTTTAATTAATATTTATAAAAGTTAAAAAAATCCTTTCGCAAATCTATTAAAGTTTGCACAAAAGGTTTTTGTGAAAAAAATTATTTGCAACTGTCAATCAATGTTAACGGGCTTTGCCGAGAACAATTCAGGTGTAACTGAAGAACATCAGGACGTGAATAATGTCCTGACAGATCGAAATTTTGCCGTTCCTGCCTTACCTGATCATGGTCAATAATTTGGGTGAATAAACCTTCTTCGCCAACAATGGGTTCAAGTATCCATTTCCCGTCCGGGCCAGCCATGCACGAACCACCATCTGTCATTTCACCGGGTAAATAATCGATGATTTCGTTATAAAATGGAAGATTGTGAGGCACATTTGTTTTTTTCATCAGGGCGCCCACCGATACAACAAACGACCTGGATTCACGGGCCATAAAAAGGGTTATGTCGTGTGTGTTTCGGTAACTTCCCGGCCACACCGCAACATGGAGATCTTCTCCTTGTGCATGTAAAGCCGCACGTGGAAGTGGCATCCAGTTTTCCCAGCAATTAAGGCCTCCAACCGTAAAACTGCCCATTTTGTGACAGGTAAGCCCGTTTCCATCGCCAATCGACCAAACCAGCCGTTCGTCGTAGGTGGGCATGAGTTTCCTGTGTACTGACCGTATTTTCCCTTCACCGTTTATAAATACCAGCGAGCAATACAGGCTGTGACCTCCCCTTTCAACTGGTTTTTCGATGCAACCGAGGTAAACAGAAAGTTTATTTTGGGCTGCAATTTCGCAAACCTGTTTCAAATCCCCGGCTTCAATACACACCGACTGACTGATATAATGTGAAAAAATATGCTTTTGAAGCGGTGAGTTAAAGCTGGCGCCATTGGTGTGTTCAATCCAAAACGGATAACCGGGAAGCAGCGCTTCTCCAAATACGACCAAATCGCACTTTTCATGTGCGGCCATTAACATAAATTCCATGATCTTGGCCAGTGTTTTCGTTTTATCCAACCAAACGGGCGCTATTTGTGCAAGTCCTATTTTCAGAAAATCTGTGTTTTTCATCCTATCCAAGATATTATTTTTAATTGCAGTATCATTTGCCAACAACATTACCATTCATTATTCTTGTAAAACAACCCCTTAACCCACCATCATCACTCTATTTTTCTCCAGCCGAAGCGAAATTTCAACTAACGCCTCAACAATCCAACAATCCAACTTTCCAACTTTCCAACTTTCCAAGATTCCAACCTTCCAAGATTCCATCTTTCCAAGATTCCAACCTTCCAAGATTCCAACCTTCCATGATTCCAACTTTCCAAGATTCCATCTTTCCAAGATTCCATCTTTCCAACCTTTCACCCCTTGTCACTTCTCTCTGTCCTCCAGCCTGTCATTGTCTTTTTCCTTGCTTTCACGCATCATATCTGTTGGATTGTCTATAACCGGAGATTCTTCCAATGCCTTCCAGTCGAATTTTTCGTCAAACGGATCGAGGGCTTTCTGTGGGTCGAAAAATCTTGAATCGGAAGGTAATGCTGAGTAGGGACTGAGGTCGGGAACATCCGAAAACATATCGGCCAGGTCGGTTGCACCGGCATCGTATTGGTTAAGGTAGGGCAGACCTAGTATGTTCCAGAACGTCTTGAATATGCTTCCGAAACTATAATGAACGTGACCCACATAGTCTTTTTTTGCCCAGGGAGAAATCACCATCAGGATGCTGCGGTGGGCGTCCACATGGTCAACCCCATTCTGGGCATCATCCTCCGTGATGAAAATGGCCATGTTTTCCCAGTATCGGGTGTGGGAAAGAAATTCAACGATTCTGCCTACGGCCAGGTCGTTATCGGCCATGTAGCTTTCGCGGAAAGGGTAACCGGCATCCGGGCGTTCGCCGGCGCCATGGTCGTTTGGGATAATCACCGTAAGAACCTGCGGCATTGTGACCGAATCGCCAATCCATTTTTCGTTAAATTCCCTGATAAACTGGTCGATTCTGAATTGGTCGGGAATAGAAGTATTATAGGTAGGATAGGTTTTTGAGGTGCGGCTGTACATAGGCTGTGGAACAGGGTAATTTACCAGATGTTTAATTCCTGTGTATTTAAAAGATTCGTGATAGTTGGCCGGTTCAAACATGATCCCGAATCCAAAGTTGAAGAAATCAATTCCATGCCGGTCAAGGTGGTCCCACATTGATCCCGCTTCATTGTAGTCTTCAGGGTAAATGGCTCCGGCAGCACCATTAAAGGCATACATCCCCGGGGCTTTTGAACCTTCCTTAAAATTTCTGTTTCCTCCGTAACTTGCGGCAGTTGATGTTTCAACCCATTCATTGGGGTATGTATTTACCAGCCAGCGATGTCCGTCGGCTGAAACATCCGAGTCAACATAAAAATTATCAGAAATGGCAAATTCGCGTGCAAGTTTCAGATGGTTGGGCATAACGGTAGCATTTTCCACCTTGAGGTTTTTCGATCTGTTGCTAAAACTAACCCCTGTGCCGTACCTTGCAAGTGATGAATCACCGTTGCCATTTTTAACCTGGCCGAAAATCTCATCATACGTCCTGTTTTCCTTCGAAATGAAGACTATGTATTTAATAGGTGTGGTTTTGCTTCCTCCATAGAGAGGTACGGGGTTGTTTTTCCGCCAGTTGTGCTCATTATCTCCTGCGTGTGAAATACTGTAATTGTTTTCGATAACCTGGCGTGTAAGTTCTTCAAGTTTTTTGTCATCCGGAATATCTGCAACCTGCACCGTTCCTTTCATCAGGCTGCCAATGTAGGTTCCTTCCGGCCCGGGTTGGTAGTCTTTTCCTCCGTTGGGTCCGCTGCCAAAGCCTTTGGCATTGGCAATCACCAGTTTCTTACCGTCGGAAGTTACCTTCAGTTTCGACGGAAACCAACCGGTTGGAATATGCCCGATAACCGAAAGGGTTGGAACATCAACAACACCGATTGCATTAATTCCCGCTTCGGCAACATAAAGCCTTTTTTGATCGGGCGAAATGGCCAGGCCAAAAGGAATTACCCCCCTGAAATTTTTCACGGCAGGATGTGGCTTAAGAAATATTTCGGTAAGAATTGTGTCGGTGTGGATATCGATCACTGTAATGCAGTCGTTGTTGCCGTTGCTTACAAAAACATAATTGTTGGTGGCTACAATCGAATTTGGACTCGAGCCGCCAACTGCCGGGATACCTTCAACTTTTGCCCCAACCAGATGACCGGTTTTTAGTCGGTTACGCACAACCGCATTTTCAGGATTTGAAACATCGATGGTCCAAACCGAAAACGATTCCGCCACATTAGGATCGCCCAGGCCAGCAACCACTACCGAATCGTTTTCATAACCGTGTTGCGCCTGTTCAGAACCAAATGCCGAGGTTGGAAATTCAACTCCGCTGCTTTTTGGATTCCTGAACTGAATGGGGGTGTATTCAAACATCCCCACATTGGCCACATACGCCATTTTTTCATCGGGCGACAGTGCAATTCCAAAAGGATATCTTCCCGTTTTTACCGATTTGATTACCTGCATTTGTTTTGTGTCGATAATCAGCATCCTGAACTGAATCTGGTCAACGACAAACAACAGGCTTCCATCACGGGTCAGCGTAAGATCGCCAAGGTAAGCGTCACCAGGTTCAGGGTCGTTGAGGGTTTTCCGGCAATCGATGCTGTCAGTTTTTGCGCCTGTATTTGCATCAAACACATACAAAAATCCTGTTTGTCCCCCCGAAACATACACCTTAGCATTATCAGCCGAAATGGCAACGCCCATAAACACCGATTCCAGAACACCTCTGTCGCTGTGGGCATCAGGCGGGATTTGTTTGATGTCAGGCTCGTTTGCTGTAATATTTTTCAGCAATGTCATCGAAATCGGATTAATTCCTGAATTGGCTGTAACCACAAAATTGTTATCCTGGCTTAGGGCGATTCCGAAGGGATGAGGCGCCACCAGGTAGCTGCTTCCGTAGGGCTGGATGAACCTTCCGTTAGGAATAACTGTTTTACCTGTTTTATCTGTTTTTGTCGACATTGTTCCGGCCGGAGCATGAATAATCAACGGATTTTCGTGCTGTTGGCAGGAAAATAACAGGGCGAAGATTGTCAGAAATCCAACTACAGGTAACATTGTTTTTTTCATGTGAGTGTTCTTGTTAATATTTTATTTTTTGAAATTAAAGAGGCCAGCCTAAAAAGCTCCGAGGTGCTGATTTTTAGCGTTTTTTTATCCCTGACCCTAAAGGGAGAAACGCTAAAACACGGCAGGTTGCAAAAGTTCCCTTTTAGGAATTTAGGGGTTAACTATCTTTTTGGATTGGTCTCATAATTATTTCGGTATTAAAAATTCATCTTGTGGCTCAGTGCATAACAAATGAAAGAAATTTCGGTGATAACCGCTTCATTTTTTTGTTTTAATTTTCAAAAAAGTTAAAAATCGTTAAGAACGGGTAAAATATCTGTTAATGAAATTCCGAATGTCGGAAATGTTTGTAAGTTTGATTTTGATAGGGATTAAAGGGTTTTAATGAACATGAGATTTTAAATTACTGAAAATCAATTCATTTTTGTGTGATAATTGTGATGGTTTTGCACTTTTCAGTTTAAATTCTCAATTGGGTAAAACGTTGTATCTTTACGTAAGTAAATGATTTTGAATATAATAATATTAATCAAAGTATTAATTTTAAATAACTACCAAAATGAAAAATGTTTACAAGTTTCTTTTGACGACGATGATTGCGTTCTGCTTTACACTGTATGGTGTGGCGCAGGCGCCGATGGCCAATGCCGGTAATGATAAGGCGATCTGTAATGATCAGACATCTTACACTATTTCCGAGGCAACGGCGAGCAATTACACCACCATTACCTGGACAACCAGCGGGAATGGAACATGGGGTTCACCTTCTACCTCAGGAAATGTAAATTCAACCTATTATCCGGCTCCCAGCGACAAAACCTCAGGGTTTGTCAATTTAACAATTACAGCCGTAAAAACGGGATGGGTTACTCCAACCACGGACCAAATGAAGCTATCGTTTCAGACTGAACCTACCGCAGATGCAGGATCAAATGCTACCATATGCGAAACTGGTACCTATACAGTAAATGATGCTACTGCAGGTAATTATAGCTCTGTATCATGGACTACCGGAGGCGATGGCACCTTTACCGGAGGAACAACCCTTACACCCAC
>CALFEP010000123.1 GCA_937950125.1 uncultured Bacteroidota bacterium | reverse complement strand
ACACAAAAAAACCGGTGAATGAAAGTTCACCGGTTTTTTTATGGAAATTACTTAGGCTCTGCTGAGAAACTCTGGAAAATTTGTCAATTGGGCGATTCAGAGTATATTTGGTGGCACATAAGCAAGGAAAGATGGAACTACAGCGAAAAAAGCATGCATTTGTGCCTGGATATGTTAGTCCAAAACAGTTAAAATTAGAGGGATTTGAGACGCCTTTTGAGCAGTCACTGAATCCAAATAACCGGTGGGTCGTTCTGGCCAAACAGATACCATGGGATGAGATTTGTAATATTTACCTCAAACAAGTTGGGATCAGCACTACAGGTAGACCACCGATTAATCCCCGCGTGGTGGTCGGATCGGTGATCATCAAACATTTGTGTAACCTTGATGACCGTGAGACGGTTGACCAGATTACGGAGAACATGTACATGCAGTACTTTCTTGGATATTCAAGTTTTTCCAACGAGGCGCCATTTGATGCCTCATTGTTTGTTGAATTTCGTAAAAGGTTAGGAAGCGAACAACTTAATGCCATAAACGAGCGAATTGCTTTACTCAAGGCAAACCTTGATTCAAAGCGTCGTGTTTCACTGGTTTCAAAAAACAAAGCAAATGACAAAGATCTGAAAGCAAGTTCAGGAGAAAAGGACAATAAAGCAACAGAACAGACAGAGAGTCCACCCTCAGAAACTACGCCTGCCAACAAAGGGCGTCTGTTGATGGATGCAACGGCCTGTCCACAGGACATTGCGTATCCCACTGATTTGGATTTATTATCGGACGCAAGGGAAAAGAGTGAGCAACTGATCGATTTACTGTATGATGTTGAACGTCACGGGCAAAAACCCAGGACCTATCGCAGGATCGCCCGCAAAAGATATCTGAGCACAGCACAAAAGAAAAACAAAACGCGTAAGACTCTTCATTTTGCAATTGGGAGCCAGTTGCGTTATCTTGCCCGCAATCTGCGATCGATAGACCGACTTTTGGACGCTTACCTTGAAATTCCGCTGCACGCAAAAGACCACAAGTATTTGCTGGTTATCAATACAGTTTATCAGCAACAAAAGCAGATGTATGACAAAGGTACGCATCAGGTAGATCATCGCATCGTAAGCATTCACCAGCCGCATGTAAGGCCAATAGTCAGAGGGAAAAGTCGTGCCAAAACAGAATTTGGGGCAAAGATACATGTGTCGATGATTGATGGATTGTCGTTTTTGGACGAAATCAGTTGGGAAGCGTTCAACGAAGGAAGTCACATGATGCAGTACATTGAAAGGTACAAAAGCCGGTTTGGATATTATCCCAAAGAAGTACTTGCCGATCAGATTTATTGCACACGAGCCAACAGGCAGTCATTGAAAGAAAAAGGAATAAAGTTGTTATCCAAGCCCCTTGGCAGGCCTTCGGCAGTGTCAAATCACGTAAGACCGGGCGAAAGAAATCCAATCGAGGGCAAGTTCGGGCAGGCAAAGACAGCATACGGTTTAGACCGGATACGAGCCAGGCTCAAAGGAACCAGCGAATCGATGATTGCCAGCATCATATTAGTACTCAACCTGGTCAAACTGGCCGGGGTGGGTATTCTATGCCTTGTTGAAAAAATCAGGGCGGGTTTTTCAGCAAAACTGCAAGAGTTTTTAAACAGGTTATTTTCTTACCAAAAAACTGACGCTTGTATTTTTACAAAAAACTCATTATGGAATATAATCTGGGCGGATTGAAATACATGGTATATTTTCAAATCTTTGGGTTTTTCAGCAGGCCCTACTTAGTTAAACTTAATTATTTTACAATTTCCTGAATTGGATTCATCGATAAACGTACTGACTGAATAAATACCTGGTCTTAAATCTGATACATCAAGGCTGATGTTGTGTTTTCCCATTTCCAGGATTCCAGGATGAATTTCTCTGAGCAGAACACCCCTGCTGTCGAAAACAAATAAATGAACATTTCCTGCTTTTTCCAAGGATATATTTAACGATGTATTGCTGCGGCAGGGATTTGGTGAGCATTTCATTTCGATTGTTGCCAAATCGTTATGTTCGGTAATCCCTACTGTGGGCGTGTGATTATCACCATAAACTCCTGTGTGCATGACATTATATCCCAAAACCGGCAAGATGGCCAGTTCCTGGTTATAAGGTACATCAGTTTCCCACAAATACAGGAACGTTTTCAGGCTGTTGCTGTCGTAGCTGTTGGCGCTGATGTTGAGTGTGCCATTGCCTTCGACATCCAAAACAAACGGATTGCAGAAAAAAGAACTGCCGTTAACGCTAATAGGCCATCCATCCATCATGGTTCCATTGTGGTTGTAACCGTTGATGATTCCGCTGCCTGTGTTGTCGTCGAACATCAGTTCGGGCAGTAAATCACCATCCAGGTCGGCTACAATAATTTGTGAATTAACCGACCAGATAGGTCCAATGGGAAAACCGTCAAGATTGGTTCCGTCCTGTTTCCATCCGTAAACCTTGCTGGCAGGGGCGCCTGAAAGCACCTGGTCGCCAACCAGAATATCGAGGCTTCCGTCTCCGTCGATATCAGCAACAGAAGCCGGCCCGTAAATCCATTGCTGGGTAAACCTCGGCCAGCCCGGATAAATGGTCCCATCACTTTTAATGACATGTATAGCGCCGTTGCCCGACGAAAGGCTGTGATCGCCAACCACAATTTCGCGGAATCCATCATTGTCAAAATCGGCAAGAATGGGTGATGAGTACGAAAACACCCTCCCAGAACCCGCTGGAATGTATGGAAATCCTTCAACCACCGTCCCGTCGGAATGAAAAGCCCATACCTGGTAATAAGATTCGGCCACAATCTCAGGAATGCCATCACCGGTGATGTCGCCAACGGCTGGGGCTGATGCCGGGATGTAATCCATGTTTTGAGGCCAGCCGTTCATGATGCTGCCATCGCCCTGGAATACACACACCTTGCCGTCGGGGTACGACCTGAGTTCGACCACAATTTCAAGTGTTCCATTACCGTCGAGGTCAGCAAGAACCGGTGTGCGGGTTGGGCCTCCGGGAGGTGTAACAGGAAACCCGGTTACGGTGGTTCCGTCTTTCTCAAAAGCATAGATTTTTCCGCTGTTTTGAGTACCGGGTTGAACACAGCAAACGACAATTTCTTCAATGCCATCGCCATCGATGTCACCAAAAGCCGGGGCATCGTATTCGGCGGTACTTGCAACCTGTTTGGGCCATCCGGTCACATCGGTTCCGTCAATATTCAGTGCATAGGTTTTTGCACTAATGTTGTAAATGACTTCCAGTTCAGGATCTTCGTCGAGGTTGGCAAAAATTCCGCCCCGGTTTGAGGAACCTGAAAAACTCACCGGCCAGCCTTCCATTACCTGAACTCCCTCACGGAAAAGGCTTTGTTGAAAAGGCCGGGCAGTATTTTCTTCAATCAGAAGATAACCGTCAACATCTACCCATTGAATGTATTTTTCCAGATCGGCCATGTCAGAAATCCTGACAACCCGTGTTTGGGCGTTTACCAGCATCCAACATCCTGCAAAGAGGTAAAAAGCAGTCATCAGTAATTGTTTTTTCATAGTGATGTTTTTGTTAGTTTAATAAATGTTTTAATACGATAAAATAAATTCCTGATTTGCACGCAGATAATACGATTTTCCCGGAGTTAGGTTCAGGAGTGTTGTTATTCCGGCCTCAGGCCAGAAAACAAGAAATCCAACAGCTTCTTTAATCACATCAACTTTATCGATGTCGGAACCCAGCAAAGTGGTTATCGACAGGTTGGTATCTGACAATACCGATATCATGTTCCATCCCGGGCTGATCTGGATATTTTTATTGATTGGCGGATTACCTGTAAAGGTCAGATTGGTGTTATTTAAAACCTTAATCACGTAGCCATTTCCATATTCCCAGCTATTGAGTGTGTTTACGCCACCTGCAGGCCAGTACACCTCGTCGAAATGCTGTAAAATAATGAAATCGTCGCCCAACTGTGTGGTAATTGCTGTCGGGTCTTTTACCCAGGGGTCGATGTACGACGACAGGTCGTTCCATCCGGCTTTCAGCTGTACATGATGTTCCTGTGGTTTGGCCTGCATTATTTCGTTGATAGCGAAAGCAGCCATCCCTTCCGAAATATACACATGATCGAAATTGTCGCTCTCCCAGCGGATGGTGTCAAAGGGTGTCTTTTCCATCAACAATGGATCGGCAGCAATGTTGAAAAAAAGGTTAGTTTCAGCATAGTCAAGAGAACTAAGGGTTGGAACAAAACAGTGGCTTTCGTGCAAGGCAATAATATCACCATAAGGGGCCTCGATTGAATCCATCTGGGCAAATGTTGACCTTTCACCTCCCGGGGCATTATCGTAAGGTTTGGACGAGAAAACAGTAACGCTTTGTGTTTTATTCATCATGCCTGCAATATAAAGCCTGCCATCCATAATTTTATTTGAAGCATTGTTTCTGACAGACCAGACATTACCCTTCAAAGTAACCAAAAATGGGACAGAATACTCATATTTTATTACCTGGTCGCCATCTGTGTATGGTTGTCCCACACCATCAGCCCGTCCGTTGCACAACGCAATGTTGCGGGTGTTTTGTGGATAGCCCATGGCATTCAGTTCATTGTAAAATGAATCGAATAGTGCATCGTGTCCTGCAGTGGTTGAAACCGGATCGGTATAATGGTAAACCAGCATTTGTTTTGCGGCTGGTTGGTTCAGTACATCCAGCATTTGCTGAATAACTGCATCCAGGTCTTTGTAAAAATTGACCAGGTATTGCAGTCCCAACGGAATATTTGCACCCTGGTGTGGCGCATCGAACGAGAAATAAATATTGGCGTTGTGATTCAAATTGTTTGCTTCCATGTAAGTCAGGGCGTACCTGCACACAAGCCCGCCCATACTCGGCCCGACGATGGTTACCGGATAGGAATAATCAGTTGTGTCGTTAATCATCTGGATAAGTTTAACCATCAGCAAACCATTGCTTTGTATGTAGTTTGTAGGGTCAAGATAATTAAAAATGATCATGTCGAATCCATCACTGCGCAAATATTCGAGCATGTTTTGCTGATTAAACAGGTCGTAAAGAACATCCCAGCTAAGATTATCTTCAAAATCGATTCCCTCGGATAAAATGATAGGTTTTTCAACAGTTGTGTGACCTTCGGCAAGAAAAATATAGGCGTCGCCACTGGTTGTTATCCCCTGATACGGAATTTCACCCTGCACGTTCCAGATTACTGAAGGCTGGGGTGCGTCAGTGCTTTTTACATTAAAATGAAATGAACTGTACAAAACCTGATTTCCGTAATAAATGGCTTTCAAACGGATCACTTTTTTTCCAGAGGTGGCGTAGCTTACATTCATTTTTTCGTTGAGGCTAATTTTTCGCCAACCGGCATCGTCGTCAAAGTTTATCAGAAAAGAAACAGGTTTTTTACCAAAATTGGAGAAGAATAATTCTCCGGGAATGCTAAAAACAAGGTTACTTCCGCTATGGGTCACGGTCTTGAACGGCGCCGATGAAAAGACCCTGTAGTCGGGAACAACCACCCCGGTAAGGTCGATTATGCTGTCTTTTCCCATAAATTTTGTAAGGTCTTCGCCTAAAAAGCTGTAATCGTAACCTAAAACGGCAATGGGAATTACCTCATTGCGTAGATGAATTTTAGCAGCTTTCGATACTTCTGACAATGGTTTGAAATTCTCTTTTTTGACAGAGGCTTTTGACAACTCAAAGTAAATTTGTTTCCAGTTATTGAGTGTGTTTGCTGGCGAATTTTCACTACCGTCAAATTGCTGTATGCCCGAAAAGGGCACGGCAAGATCGTAAAAGATCCCTGTTTTTACTGCACTTGCAGGTCGGTAATTGGTTTGTGACCATAAGGTTGTACTGATCAGAAAAAGGATAATGAAATAGTAGGTTTTGTTGCTCATAATTAATCAATTAGATAATTTTCTCAAAAATTTAACGACACTACTAAGGTATTTTTTTTATTCACAGCAACGAAATATTTTTTACACATCCCGCGACATAATAAAAAAAAATCCCCCTGGTTTTCACCAGAGGGATACCTTTCATCAGGTGATAATCTATTTGATTATCAGTTTTTTAATAACCATTTCCTTGTTGTTCAAAATGGTCACAAAATAAACCCCTGCATGAGGTTTATCCAGATTTATCTCAACTGTATTTTGCATTGGGTTGAATTCCTTATTGAATATTTCACTCCCGGTTGCTGTGCAAACAGTAACCCGGAAATGGGAAGATGGATCAGGGTTTTCAAGTGTGAAAATGCCTTTGTTTGGATTTGGATAAATTACAGTTTTTCCTTTTTCAGATTTATTTTCCTCTACCTTCACCACATCGGGCACCAACGGAGGAAACTCGATGAAATCAATCCAGGCACAGTCGCTGCCTGCCGAAACGTAAAGGTCTTTCTGGAAAACCCAGCGGAAGGTATGTGTTCCCGGGGCAACCATTACACTTTCTTTTGTCCAGCCAAGATTTCCGGCCCATTGACCATTTAAAACATCATCGATGTAAAATTTCAGGTAATCGCAACCTGCTTCCGACGATACCTTCCGGTAAAACGAAATGGTGTCGGTGGAGGCGATGTTGAGTGTTATTTTCAATTCCGAACTCTGGTAATCGTTAATGTTGCCCGATCTCACGCAATAATTTCCTTCGAAGGGTGAATTGGTACTTACCATCCAGTCAGCATTTCCTGCAAATTCCCAATCAAATGTGCTGAAATCCCCTGTTTCAAAGTTTTCGGTTATGTTGCCGATTTCAAAAACCTGGGTGTAGGAAATTTCATAAGCACCTGTGAGGATGGTTACAAGTATTTCGGTCAAATCGCCAATGCTTGCATCAGGGCTCACCGAAGCTTCGAATCCAAGCCAGCAGGTTTCGCCCGGGATTAATTCGTTGTGGGTGGCATCGTCGGTAAGGATGATGACATCAGGATTTCCTGAATCAAGGGTCATGTAAATGTCTGGTGATAAAGCATGTCCCTGATTTATCAGATTAACCTGAAAAATAACCATTTCGCCAGGGTCGAGTTTGCCGTTGCCATTGCCTCCTTCTGAATCGTCAATGGTAATTGCCGTAACCTCTATATCTGGTGCAAACACGGTAATGTCAAATTCGGAATTCCAGGTTTGCTGTGCTGTGGCATTAACATTAATTGCCACTATGTGAAGGTCAGGTATATCGTCAGCGATGATGGCAGGAAATGCATCTTCAATAAAAATGGTCTCACCCGGCTGGAAATCACCAAACTCGACAGCGAGATAAGATAGTGTCACATACTGATCGGATGTGCCCAAAGTGACCACAACATCCTGAGCGGCAACCATTCCCAGGTTTTTAAGTGCAAGGCCAATTGCAAGTTCTTCGCCATACTCAGGAACGCCGTTGTTATTGCCGCTTTCATCCGAAATTACTGTATAATCTACAACAATAAAAGGTTGATCGGTTACTACTGAAATTGTCTGGCTGTTAAGACTCCGATTGTGAGCAGTAATAGAAACCTGAATATCCTCACCCGAAGTCAGATAATCAAACAGAGAAACCACCGCCTCTCCGTTTTCATCGGCAATCGCACGCCCGATTAGTTGATCATTCTGGAAAAGACCAATGCGTGCAAAAGGAGCGTCAGTGTCGAATTCCACTTCTGAAGTTCCAACGGGCAGGGAGGTCGGGAATGAGGCTGCAATGCTGGTGGGTTGTGCTGTCCAGATGTCCATGGATGGATCGCCGAACAGGGTTAGTTCGTAAGCAACCCATCTGATGACCTTATTTCCGAGAATGTAGGAAACGTTATCCGATTTTGAGTCGTCATTTGCAACACCTATTTGTGTCATGTTTTCTCCAAAAATGGCATCATAGAACTGCCTGTCGAAGTACTGTGATGCGCCATTGGTGTTTCCCTGTGAGTACCAGCCATAACGCGAATTGCCGATGGTGGCTACTTCGGCTGTTGCAATGGTGGTTATTACCTCCGAAAAGCAATCGCCCACATATCCGTACGATTCGCGGTTGTCGAAAGCTCCGTTGTAGCATCCCTGAGAGTAACCAATCACAAAACCTCTGGTAATTCCGTTGTTCTGAAAATTGGAGGTATTCAGGTCGCTGGTTGACATTTTCATGTTGTAGGTTGCGGAGGAGTGGCCGAGGTGGTTGAGCAGGTTGCACCCGACGTTGTTAAATTCCTGAAATACGTCCGATTTGTCCCAGTACCCATTCATTTCGTATAGGGTGTTTACCTGAAAATTCTGCGTAACCCCGGCAGTTGTAAAACCAAAATTACTGCTGCCATTGGCCACTTCGTTTTTATAGTTTCCACCCCAGGTGGATTCATCAAGTTGTTCGCCAACCATTAAAGCATTCTCTATATCAGCCAAAACCGGTGAATCCTGGTACTTCATCAGTTTATTGGTCATATTGGTAATTTCGCTGGCAGCATCCACACAAAACCGTCCAACCATAACCTCAGCATATAAATCCTCTTCACCGGGTTCGCCGTAAAGGTTGTTTCCGTTGCTGTTCCAGGCGCCGTCGAGGCAGGCATAATACATGTCGGAGGGAATGTCGTTGTCATCCGTACCAAAACCAGTAATTACACTAAAACCACGATGTGGAACAATTCTGTTTGAACTGTTGTTGGGATCGGCGTCTCCACCAAGAATAACATAAGTAATCCCATGATTTTCATAATAATCCTTGATGCAATTTCTGATTTTGGCCTGATCGTCGTTGCCGGTATAATTGGAATAAATGGATTCGGTGGTAACAACCTCGGTGATGAACCCTCGCTGACGCTTGTAGGTAACATACTGCTGAAAGTTGGGGACAAACTGTTGTTTTGTAATGACCAGCATATCCATCTGTTCGCCATCACGCAGGTTTCCAAAATAGTAATTGCCGGCAGCTTCAGGGTTATCGGCAATTTTGATAACCCGCTGGTAAGCCAGGTTGTTGAATGTTGGGGGAGTGGCTGCTTTTTCTGGACTTTTTTCTGTAACTATCTCAATTTCAATTTCGGTAATATAACGCAACGAATGTCTTGAAGGATTAATCTCAACCGGGATGATGCTGAAAACCGCCAGCGAGTACCCACCTAAAAACTGTGTGGAAAAATCAGCGACCTTTTGAGCCGGATAAGGATTATCCGATGCGTAAATGTCTGAATTTGGAACCGGTTTGTAATCGTGAGGCGCAGGCTTTGAAATAGGGAACTGCCTTGCAGCAGGTACAACATTAACCTGGTAAACCTGATCGGAATATTTTACCGAAACAATCCTTGCTTCAATGGCACGTGTTCCCTGCGGAAGCAGCACCTCAGCGCCAAAATGGGGCAGCAGTGGGTTTCCTTCGTCCGAAAAATTCAGGCATCCTTCCATCTGAATTTCGGAATAACCGTCGTATTTTTCGACGAAAACCGGGTTTGAAAACTGATAGGTGATGCTGGGATTTTGGGCGTTAACAAAGCTGAAAGTCAGTAAACTGGCAAGTACAAGAAGTAAACGAAGCTTCATTTTCAAGTTATTAAATTAGTATTTGAGATAAAAAATTCGAGCGGCTAAAAGTAAAGTAAAAACCACTACCACCCGTAAAAGGGGGCAAAATTCCTAAATAACCCATTCATCTTGCTGATTTTTAACATGATTTAAAACAAATCCTTTGACGCGATTTCATCATGAAAACATCCACCCTCCTGAATCAGAAATGAATTAGAAAATATCAGGAAGCAAAATTTTAGAGAAGTTGTGGTTGAAATCGCAAAATACCCGGTATTTTTGCGATTACAAAAACAAAATATCTACTTTATAATCTCAATCCCATATTCATAGAGAATTTCCATATCAAAATCAAGCTTGTTTTCCCATTCAATGGTATCAAAACTAATTCTCACTTTTTTAAATTCAGCAATATCCTTTTATTGTTTAAACTGACCCGTTTCGAGGTAAGGTTTCATGTCGAACCTTTTTGTTTCACCATTTTCAAATGTCAGATGTAAACTATAGTCATTCAAAGGCTTAACGCTAATAATGGCTGGAGTCATACTATTTTCTATTTTAAAGGTTCTATTGAAAAAGGTGTTTCACCGTTTTGGCATAATGTCCAGTTTGCCAACAAATCCTCCTCAAGAATTTCTGCCCACGCCAAAGTAAGCTTTAATTGACGTTTTGGTAAACGCCCTTCTGTCAATTCACAGGTTGTAATATCTATTATCGCTTTGTGGTCTTGATAATAAACATGGAAATGCGGAGGATTGTGTCTGCTGGGGCATAATACATTCTGATTTTTATCCCGTAAAACATTGATATTGTTGGCATAATCAAAAGTTAATTGCATAATTTGTAAAAAAAATACAAAATCTCATTTATTGGGTGACTTGAAAATTAATGAGATTCTCACTTGATTTTAATTAGTAAAAAAAAGCAGCCCCGTTTCCGAGGCTGCTTTTCTGAAAAATATTCTGAAGTTTCTTATTTCTTCAAATTGTGTTTTGCAACAAAATCATCCAGAATTCCTTCGAAGTTCGGGAAGCCGATTTCCTGCAAATCGTAGTAAACCCTTGTGTTGGGTTTGCTGATTTTGATCACGCGGTTCAGGTCGATCGGGGTGCCGATAACCACAGCATCACAATCGGTGTTGTTGATGGTGGTTTCGAGGTCTTTCAACTGCTGGTCGCTGTAACCCATTGCAGGGAGAAGGATTCCGATATTTGGATAAATCCTGAAGGTTTCACTCAGTTTGCCAACAGTAAACGGGCGTGGGTCAATCAGTTCGGCGGCGCCAAATTTCTGTGCAGCCACTGTTCCTGCGCCAATCTTCATTTCGCCGTGGGTGAGTGTCGGGCCGTCTTCCACAACCAACACGCGTTTTCCTTTAATCATGGCCGGGTCGTCCACCTTTATAGGTGAAGCGCCGTCGATGACGACAGCCTTTGGAGCTACTTTGGCGATGCTTTCGCGCACCGTCTGGATGGCTTCGGGGCCGGCGCTGTCCATTTTATTAATAACCACCACGTCGGCAAGGCGTAAGGTTACTTCGCCCGGATAATAAGTCAGTTCGTGTCCTGGGCGGTGTGGGTCAACAACCGTAACATTCAGGTCGGGTTTGTAGAAGGGGAAATCGTTGTTTCCACCGTCCCACAAAACGACGTCGCAACCGTCGGGGTCCTGTTCAGCAGCACGGAGAATGGCTTCGTAGTCAACACCGGCATAAATCACATTGCCGCGAACCACGTGCGGTTCGTACTCTTCCATTTCTTCTACGGTGCATTTGTGCTTGGCAAGGTCTTCAACCGTGGCAAAACGCTGAACTTTCTGTGCAACCAGGTCGCCATAAGGCATCGGGTGACGCACGGCAACCACTTTCAGGCCTTTGGCCATCAGCAGTTCGATGATGCGGCGCGAGGTCTGGCTTTTTCCGCAGCCCGTCCTCACGGCGCCCACGGCAATCACAGGTTTGACACTTTTGAGCATGGTGTCTTTTGGCCCCAGCAGGATGAAGTTGGCGCCATTGGCGTTAACAACTGCGCTCATGGCCATCACCCGCTGATACGGTACGTCGCTGTATGAAAATACACAATCGTCCGCTTTCAGTTCTTTAATCAGTTTAGGGAGGTCTTCTTCTGCGTAAATTGGGATACCATCCGGGTATAAATCACCGGCCAACTGTGCCGGATACTTCCTTCCGTCGATATCGGGAATCTGGGCGGCTGTAAATGCCACTACGTTGTAATTCTCATTTCCACGGTAATACGTGTTAAAATTGTGGAAATCTCTTCCCGCAGCACCAATAATAATTACATTCTTCTTCATTATTATTTCCCTTGTTTTTAAATAATTATACAATTGCTTTTTACAAAAGCGCTGCAAAGTTAACAGATTAACAGTTCCCGCAAAATGTTTGTGAAAATGATTTTTTGGAATAATGTCATAGTAAAAAGGAAACCTCTGAAAGTTCTCTGCCGATTTGCTGAACGCCTTTCAGGATTCGTTTTGTCTGGTTTACCGAAGGCTTTTTCAGGCCATTAATATATTGCGAAAGCAGGCTTTGATTCATCCCAACTCTTTCACTGAGCGCTTTTACGTTAATTACTTTATAAAATGAAAAGAAGCTTTTCAGATCATATTCAAATTTAATTTCATCAATTGAATAGATAAATCCCTGATCTTCAAAATTCAGATTAACCGCCTCGATAATCATTTTTTTCAGGTCTTCAAAGGTTTCGCCCTGTGTACCAACAAAATCATCACCAATCTGTGCAAAGGCGCTGTATCCTGAAATTTCTTTTATCACCGTCATTGTAACTGATGGCTTGTTCATCTTTTTGGTGTTTTTATGTTTGCTTTGTTAAGAATTGCCTGAAGCAGCCCTTTCTTTACCTAACATGATGCATGAAACGAAACAGAAAGTTGTCTTTGTTAGTAAGGATGTCTCATTAAAATATGTCCACCCGTTTGTCAGACAACATACCAGCCGTCCTGTATTAATATCCTTTTAAATTCGCTGCTTTTCAATTATGTTTTTTTGCACAAGTAATAAATTGTTTACCTTAATTTACTCATTTGGTTAAATTTTGGCAGAAAATCAATGCAAACCGTAAAAACGCAATAGGATGCCAAAATCCTTTCAAACCTGATGTTATGCAGCATCTACGATGTTGCGAGATCTTGGGATGAGAAACACAATTTCACAACTTCTATATTTCTTCTTTAAAAGAATCCTCCGTGTTCCTCCGTGCCTCCGTGTTTAAAAACTTGTAACTCCAAATTCGTCATTCGTAACTCTTCATTCAAAACTCTTCCATTTTTAACAAAGTCAGGCAGGATTTTCCTTAAAAGACTTCGACTTTTTCAGATCATCTTTGTTTTAACCAGTCGAAATTATTCTTTCACAAAAGGTAAAAGGCTAAATCCCGTAATTTTTGGTTGAGAAAACCTTGTTCCCCGGTCTGGGGTAGCTGAGCAACCTCTATTGAGCCTGTCGAAGTATGTCGAAGCTAAGGCCGGGGCTATGGAAAACGGTTTCAAAATTCAACCAGCGGGTTTAATAAATGTATCGTTTTTCAACAGCCTGAAAGGCTGATACAACCATAAACTACGGGCAACGTACGTTGGTCAAACCAAACCCCAAACTCCCTCTCCTTCCTGGGGTAGCTGAGACTTTAGCTTATGCTCCGTCGAACGCCTGTCGATGCTAAGGTTGGCAAATATCCACCTGTTTCACCCTTTCAGGGTGCTGGTGAAATCCGGAAATATGGGTTTCGATGAAGATAGGGACTTTTGTAAAGGATCAATAGTGGTTAAGATCCTCTTTTTCTGCCATTTCTGATTATCTTATTACATTTTTTCCAAAAAGCAAGGTTACTTAACTATTTTTGCCGGGTGATTGTTTATCCTGGTGTTTAGTTACAAATTATGAAAATTCAGGACTATGTCGAAAACTTCATTTTCCAGGGTTGAAAAAGCTTTTATCGAATTATCGGGCAGTTTTCAACCCACAACAAAAATCCCCTATATCCTGGTTGAGAACTTTCCGAGCCTCGGACTGCTCACTGCGCTGCGGTTTCTGGAATGGGTAGCCGAAAATCCTGAAGGAACCATCAGCCTGCCTACGGGTAAAACGCCCGAACATTTTATTAAATGGACCCAGCACTTTATCAACAATTGGCATGAAAAAAGCACGGTTGAAATCAGGTCGAAACATGGGCTTGATATCGAAAAAAAGCCCGATTTGAGGGGTTTGCATTTTATCCAGATCGACGAATTTTACCCCATTTATGCACACCAGCACAACAGTTTCTACTATTTTGTCAACGAATTTTACATCAAAGGTTTTGGGCTTGACCTTTCCAGAAGTCTGCTTATCAACCCGGAAGCCATAAAGTTATGTGGTGGCAGGCATTTCAGTGAGATTTTTCCGGGATTGAAAATCGACCTGAGCCTGCGTTACCGTGAGCCCGGTAGTTCGTTTGAAAAAATGCAGCAGCAATCCATTTTCATGATCGACAACTGGTGTTCGGAGTATGAGGCGAGAATCAGGGACAAGGGGGGAATCGGATTTTTCCTTGGCGGAATTGGTCCTGACGGTCACATTGCTTTTAATACAAGAGGTTCCGATCATTTTTCGACAACGCGGCTCACAGCAACGAATTTTGAAACACAGGCTGTGGCTGCCGGCGACCTTGGTGGAATTGACGTTTCGCGCAACCGGCTTGTGATAACCATTGGGCTTAACACCATAACTTTCAACCCGGAAGCTACCGCCATCATCATTGCTGCCGGTGAAGCCAAAGCCGACGTAATAAGGCAGGCCCTCGAAAGCAAACCTGGCAATTTACACCCGGCCAGCGTGCTGAGCAAACTTGAGAATTCGCGTTTTTATATTACCCGCGGCGCCGCTAATGGGCTCACCGACCTGGTTGATGCCTGGTACAGAAATGGCGATTGGACCATGCAAAAAACCGAGCGAGCTGTGATTGAGCTATGCAAAAAATTAAATAAATATGGTCACCGGTTGGAGGAAACTGATTTGAAAGAGGATGAATTTTGCCGGTTGATCCCTGGTGTTTCGCAGTCAACTCCCGGTGAGGTGATTGAATCGGTAAAAAACAAGATTGCTGCCGGGTTATCCCGCTACAAACACGAAACCTTTCTACACACCGGCCCTCATCACGACGATATTATGTTAGGCATTTTGCCCTTAATCTCGCGTCAGTTGCGCTCGGCAACCAACAACCTGCATTTTGCGGTACTGACTTCAGGGTTTACCGCCGTTACCAACCGGTTTGTCATGGGTGCGCTTGCCGACACGTTGCGATTCCTTGATGCAGGACAGATACAAATGACCGGATACCCTGATTTCTTTTCATCAGGCTACAAATACAAGTGGGACAAAGATGTTTACCACTATCTGAACAAGGTGGCCTCGGGCGAGGAATTTGAGAGGCGACGCGGTCTTTGCCACCGCATAGTGCGGGCATTGGTGGATATTTACCACGTTTCGGATGTCATTGCCCTGCGCAATACAATTATTTATGTAAAGGATATTCTTGAAGCCGCCTACGATGGAAAGAAAAATGAACCCCCTATCCAAAAACTCAAAGGAATGATCCGCGAGTTTGAGGAGGACCTCGTGTGGGCGCATTTTGGTGTGCAGGTGAAGCATGTTCATCACCTGCGGCTTGGTTTTTACACGGGCGATATTTTTACCGAACAACCCGAAAAACAACGCGATGTGGAGCCAGTGCTCGAGTTGCTTCGTAAAGTTCAGCCTACGGTTCTTAGTTTGACCTTAGACCCCGAAGGCAGCGGCCCCGACACGCATTATAAAGTTTTGCAGGCTACCGCTGAAGCGGTCAGGTTGTGGAGCCGCGAAAAGGACCTCTCAAATCTTAAAATCTGGGGTTACCGTAACGTATGGTTCAGGTTTCATCCTTCTGATGTCGAGATTATTGCACCGGTTTCGCTCAACGCAATGTCGCTCATGGACAGCGCCTTTACCAACTGTTACCTCAGCCAGGTTGAGGCTCCGTTTCCAAGTTACCAGTTGGATGGAAAATTCAGCGATCTGGCAAAAAAAATCTGGGTTGAACAGTTGAAGGAAATTCAACTGTTGTTAGGCAAGGATTTCTTTTATGAAAACAACCTGCCTTTGCTTCGTGCAAGCCATGGTATGATTTATTTCCGCGAAATGAGCGTGGAAGAATTCCTGAAACAGGCACGCGAACTCGAAAAAACAATGGAAGGTGCATTGCGCTAAAAATTTAATTTAAAAACTCAAAAACATTCCGTAAAACATGATTGAAGAGATGCTGATTGCAAAAACCGTGGAGGCGGTTGATGTTCTTTATTCACAAAAGGTTGACCCTAAGCTTGTAATGGTGCAGAAAACCCGGCGCGAATTTGAAGGTGATTTTACAATTGTTGTATTTCCTTTCGTAAAAACATCAAAAAAATTACCTGAAATCACAGCAACAGAACTGGGAAACTATCTTCAGGAAAATATGGTTTCTGTAAGCGGATTCAACGTTATCAAAGGCTTTTTAAATCTTAACCTCAGCCAGGAATATTGGTTAAATTTTTTTACCAACGAAATAGCAAATCCTGATTATGGCCTCACCATCCACAAGACAGGAAAGCCGGTAGTGGTTGAATATTCATCGCCCAACACCAACAAGCCCCTGCACCTTGGGCACATCAGAAATAATTTGCTGGGATATTCGGTTGCTAAAATTGTGGAATCCAATGGCAAAAATGTCGCACGGGTCAACCTGGTAAACGACCGGGGGATACACATCTGCAAGTCGATGCTGGCATGGTTGAAGTGGGGCAACGGCGAAACTCCGGAATCTTCGGGCATCAAAGGCGACCACCTGGTTGGAAAGTATTATGTGCTTTTCGATCAAAACTATAAAGCGGAAATTAAAGATTTGATTAATAAAGGTGTTGATGAGAAGTCAGCTGAGAAGGAAGCTTCGCTGATGCAGGAAGCACAGGAAATGCTGCGTCGCTGGGAAGAACATGATCCTGAAACGCGGCGTATTTGGGAAATGATGAACGCCTGGGTTTACGAGGGTTTTGATGAAACCTATAAAAGGATGGGTGTGCGTTTTGATAAAATGTACTACGAATCGGAAACCTACCTTTTGGGACGCGAACTGGTGATGGAGGGACTGCAAAATGATGTCTTTTTCAGAAAGGAAGATGGCTCGGTGTGGTGCGACCTCACTGCCGATGGCCTGGACGAAAAATTGCTTCTGCGTGCCGACGGAACTTCCGTTTATATGACCCAGGATTTGGGTACTGCACAGCAACGCCACCATGAATACGATGCCGAAAGGCTAATTTATGTTGTTGGAAATGAACAGAACTATCACTTCGACGTGTTGATACTCGTTCTGAAAAAGCTTGGTCGCGGGTGGGCTGAAAATATTTATCACCTGAACTATGGCATGGTGGAACTGCCGCATGGCAGGATGAAATCGCGTGAAGGTACGGTGGTGGATGCCGACGATCTGATGGATGAAATGTACAAAACTGCCCGTAAAACCACCGAAGAATTAGGCAAAACCGACGACTTTACCGAGGAGGAAAAAGATAAATTGTTCAAAATGATCAGCCTGGGGGCCTTAAAATATTTTATCCTGAAGGTTGATCCTAAAAAAACCATGCTTTTCAATCCCGAAGAATCTATCGATTTTAATGGAAATACCGGCCCCTTCATCCAGTACACGCATGCCCGAATACGATCGCTGCTCAGAAAAGCAGTTGAAAATGACGTAAATACACATCTGGTAAATGTTCCTGATGATATTCATCCAAAGGAAAAATTGCTCCTGAGGCTGCTCCACGATTTTCCCTCCATCGTAAAAGAGGCTGGCGAGAACTACAGCCCTGCACTCGTTGCCAATTATGTGTATGAGCTGGCAAAGGAATTCAACCAGTTTTACCAGGAAATTCCTGTTTTGAAAGAAGAGGATGCCGCAAAGGTCGCTTTCCGTGTCATGCTCTCCAGCTTTGTGGGCTCGGTAATAAAAACCTCGCTCAGCCTTTTGGGAATTGATGCGCCTGAAAGGATGTAATTTCTTGATAGAAAAAGGGAGTTGAATCGCTTTCTTTCATCTGTGCTTCCAGCCTAAATGATTTTTGATTTTCATTCAAAATCATTTTCATGTACCTATTCTCGCCACCGGCAACGGGGTTGTTTTTACATTTTACCATCGTTGGCATCGATTTCGTGATAGCTTCATGCGCCTATTTCAGGTAAAACCTACTTGAAAATCTTATACATTATTTTTAAAATTGTGTAACACCTGCCCGTACTGGTGAATTTACTTTTGTTGCCGTTGAATGCATTCTTTCAAAATTAAAAACAACAATTTAAAATTAGGGTTATGAAAAGCGTAAAATTGACTAAAATGATGACTACGATGCTCCTGTCGGTTTTCTTACTGGTGGGAATTGCAACTGCCTCGGGTGCTACCATGTCAGTAGTTTCACCAAATGGTGGTGAATCGCTGGTTGCCGGCACATCCACAGAAATAACCTGGACAAGTGATGTAACAGGGAATGTAAGGATTACCTTGCTGAAAAGCGATTTGCAGATGCTGGTGATTGCTGCCGGAACACCCAATGACGGAACCCATACCTGGTCGATACCAGAAACATTCCTCTCGGGGAGCGATTATAAGGTAAAAATTGCCAGTTGTCTCGATCCAACCGTCTTCGATCTTAGCGATGATTTTTTTAGCATCAACGGAACCAGTGGAGGTACCATTGCTGTTGTTTCGCCAAATGGTGGCGAAGTGTTTACTGCAGGTACGGTTAACAACATCACCTGGACGAGTGACGTAACAGGGAATTTAAGGATTACCCTGCTCAAGGCTGGTCTTCACTATGCTTTGATTGCATCATCCACCCCCAACGACGGCGTTTTTGAATGGTCAGTTTCGCCACGATTGGCTGCCGGAGACGATTATTCTGTAAAAATTGCCAGTGTAACCTATCCGTCTTTGTTCGATTTAAGCGATGCGACATTCAGCGTTAGCCCGGGTGGTGGCACTTATGTGACGGTTCTTTCACCAAATGGTGGCGAATCTTTTGTTGCGGGCGCGGTGTTGCCCATTACCTGGACAAGCGATGTGACGGGTTACCTGAGGCTGAGTTTGCAAAAAGCAGGCGCCGATGTCATGCTAATTTCAGCAAAGACATTGAATGACGGGGCTTTCGACTGGACAATTCCAACCACTTTACCATCGGCAGACGATTATACTGTGAAAATTTTATACTGCATGAATACGGAAATATCCGACGTGAGTGATGCACCATTTGAAATTACTGGTGGAATAGGAAGCACAGTAACGGTGGTTTCTCCAAATGGCGGAGAAACGTTTACAGCTGGAACAACCAACACCATCACCTGGACAAGCGATCTGACAGGAAATGTGAAAATTACCTTGCTGAAAGCCGGATTGCACTATGCGTTGATTTCGCTGTCAACACCCAACGATGGAAGCTTTGACTGGTTGATTCCCTCACGTCTTGCTGCCGGAAGCGAATATGCTGTAAAAGTCTCAAGTGTAGATTCGCCATTTGTTTTTGATGTGAGCGATGCATATTTTAATGTGGTAGCTGGTGGTGGTACAAATGTCACCGTTGTTGCACCTAATGGTGGCGAAACCTTTGCCGCCGGTTCGGTTTGCCCCATTACCTGGACAAGCGATGTAACCAGTTTTCTGAGGCTGAGTTTGCAAAAGGCGGGTGTTGACTACATGCTGATTTCGGCAAAAACCACCAATGATGGAGCTTTCGACTGGACGATACCCGAAACCATGGCTGCCGGGAGCGACTATACGGTAAAAATAAGCAGCTGCCTCAATCCTAACCTGAGCGATGTGAGCGACGCAACTTTCGAAATTACAGGCGGAAGCGGCAGTTCAGTTACAGTTCTTGCGCCAAATGGCGGTGAAATATTTACTTCGGGCACACTCAATACCATCACCTGGAACAGCGATGTGACGGGCAATGTGCGCATTACTTTGTTGAAGGCAGGCGCTCATTACGCGCTGATTTCGGCAGGAACACCCAATGATGGGAGTTTCGACTGGAATGTGCCGCTGGGTCTGGCAGCCGGAAACGAATACGCTGTTAAGATTGCCAGTGTAACGAACGCCCTTGTTTTTGATACAAGCGACAACTATTTTGAAGTGGTTCAGGGAACATCCGGTACAACCGTAGCCGTGACAGCACCCAACGGTGGCGAAATTTTTGTTTTGGGAACATCAAACGACATTACCTGGACAAGCGATATCACCGGAAATGTGAGAATCACCCTGTTGAAAGGCGGCGTGCAGGTTGCCACCATAGCTTTTGGAACGCCCAACGACGGGCTTTATACCTGGACAGTTTCGCCGATGCTTGCTCCCGGAACCGACTACACCGTAAAAGTTGGCAGTTGCATCAATCCATTGGTATTTGACGAAAGCGATGCACCATTTGAAATTGCTGAAAGCGATGGTGTAGTATCAAAAACAGCGCTTAAAACTGCTGTACTGGAAACAAATGAACAACTTACACTTAGTTTATACCCCAATCCGGCAAGTGAAGTCTTGAACATCGTTTCAGGAAGCACCATTAACCACGTATGGGTGATGAACAGCCTCGGGCAAACCGTTTTTGAAACACCGCTTAACAGTACTCAATTGCAGCTTGACGTAAACGAAATGTTACCAGATATGTATTTCGTTCGGATTGAGTCGGAAGGAACTTTTACTACTCATAAAATATTTGTTAAGTAGTAAAATCATGTGATTATGAAAAGGCTGTCCTTACGTCAGGGGACGGCCTTTTTTTTTGATTTTTTTACCTGCCCGAAGCAGCCGACACAGATGCCGTAACAGCAACAGAAGCCACAATGGCAGCCTGAACTGCTGAAACCGTTGCCCCGACGATTTTCGAAACTTCGTTTTCTTTGCTGATTTGCTTTAACTTTTTCCTGGCAGCCTTGCGGTCGGCTTTTTCGAACACACGTGAGGTGAGTTGCGTTGATCCCACCAGCGATGCAAGCAAGGCAGCATCCCTATCGTTTTCATAACCTTTCAAAACGAAATCCTGTATGTTTTTCAGGAGTGCAAAACGTGTTCTGGTGTCGCGCAAAGGATATTTTTTAAAGGTAAAAAACAAAAACCTGCCTTCTTCCTCTCCCATTGTTCTTTTATCGACAAGTTGCTGAAGTATTAGTTTTTTTATTGTACGGGCTGATCTGAAGGATGAAAAGCTTTGAATCCAGCTTTGTACTTTTTTTTGCTTCCCTGAGCTGGCCAAGATTTCCACAACATAGTCGAGTGCCGTGTCGCCGGTCTTTTTGGTGTCAGCTACGATAAGCTGCTTTTCTTCCACCTTGATTTTGTTCTGACCAGCCAACTCAAGCAAAATTGCACCAATAACTCCGTAGATGTAGTACTGCGCATCCCAATAAGGTTTTCCTTTTTCTGGATGATAAGAAAGCAGCATAAATTTTTCCTTAAGGCTAAGTGAGTTTTCCATAGTTTTTTTTTGTTTGATTGAGAAACAAAATTATTGATTTGCAACAACCCTGAGGCTGAAATTTATGAGGAAGGAAGAACTTTTCATGTGGTGCTGCATCAAACAAAGCAGGTTCATGAGCCAATCATTGCCAAAACCAATTCAAGATTAAGTGTTTAGAAGCACCCGATCCATTTGTACATAATTAAAAATCAACAATTTATATTCGTTTTATCAAGTTAAATATTGTTAAACAAGAAGCTGCAACACACAATAAAAAATCTGTTTTATGTTTTTTTGCAAACTTTTAAAAAATATGAAACTATGGATATAGTAGTTGAAAATCTTACCAAAATCTACGGTAATCAGCGGGCTGTTGACAATATTTCATTCAGGGTTAAAGCTGGTGAAGTATTGGGATTTTTAGGCCCCAACGGTGCTGGTAAAACCACCACCATGAAAGCCATCACCACCTACCTGATTCCGAATCAGGGAGACGTTAAAGTAGGCGATTATTCGATCCACAAAAACCCGGAAGAGATCAAAAAAATTATCGGGTATTTGCCGGAGAGTAATCCGTTGTACCAGGAAATGCCCATCATCGATTATCTGAAATTTGTTGCCGAATTGCAGGGTATTGAGAAATCGAAGATCAGGGAAAAGATTCTTGAAATGGTTGAAATTTGTGGCCTTGAGGGCGAGAAGCACAAAAAGATTGGCGAACTCTCGAAAGGTTACAAGCAGCGTGTTGGCCTGGCGCAGGCATTGATTCACGATCCGGAAGTGCTGATTCTGGACGAGCCAACTTCTGGCCTCGATCCCAACCAGATTGTCGAAATCCGTGAGTTGATCAAGAAAATTGGTCGCCGCAAAACGGTTATCCTCAGTTCGCACATCCTGGCAGAGGTTGAAGCTACCTGCGACCGCATCATGATTATAAACAGGGGGAAAATAGTTGCCGACGGCACTGCCGAAGAACTTCGCAGACATGCGCAGGGAAAAGAAATCCTCAGGGTGACCATTGAGGACGGAACCAGCAACGATATTTTCGGAAAACTAAAAGAAATCCAATCCGTTGAAATGGTTGACATCATTAATCAGAACGCCAATATTTTTGAGGTGCAAAGCAAGGTTGAGCAGTCTTCAAAACGTGCAGTTTTCAAAATGTGCGTTTCAAACCATTGGACGCTTACCGAAATGCATTCGGTTGAAACAAAACTTGAAGATATCTTCCGTGAACTAACATTAAGCTAATATTCAATTACTTAAAAAATATACATTACCATGAAACAAATTTGGGTAATAAGTAAAAGAGAATTGCAATCGTTTTTCGATTCGCTCACAGCCTACATCATGCTGATCGCTTTTTTGGGATTCAGCGGATTTTTCACCTGGCTGTTTGGCTCCGATGTTTTTTTTGTAAAACAGGCCAGCCTTCAGGCCTTTTTCGGAGTAGCCTACTGGACACTGTTCTTTTTCATTCCAGCACTTACCATGCGGCAGTTTGCCGAAGAGAACAAAACCGGAACCATCGAATTGCTTCTTACACGTCCGGTTAACGACTGGCAGGTTGTGTTGGGAAAATTCCTGGCAACTTTGCTGCTCATTGTCATTGCCCTGCTTTTTACACTGCCTTACTATATCACGGTTTCAAGCCTTGGAGAGGTTGACCACGGAGCCGTAATTTCGGGCTATCTTGGGTTGATCCTGATGAGTGCTGCCTACATAAGCATCGGAATATTTACCAGCAGTATATCCAACAACCAGATCATTGGTTTTCTGCTTGCATTAGCCATCGGAATTATGTTCCAGTTCCTGTTTTCGTTCATTGCCTCGGGCGCCGGCGGTTTTGTGAGCGAAGTGCTTGCATTTCTGAGCATCAGCACACATTTCGAATCCATTTCGAGAGGGGTTATCGACAGCAAAGACATCATTTTCTTCCTGTCACTCATTTTTATGGGTTTGGTTAGCACCGAAGCCGTTTTACAGAAAAACAGGACCTAATTTAATCACCGAAAAATATTTGCAATATGAAAGTTACAAAATCCATTGCATCACAATTAATACTGATTGCAGTTGTACTCGTGTTCATCAATGTGCTTGCAGATAAGTTTTTTCTGAGGCTCGATTTTACAGCCGACAAAGTTTACACACTGAGCAAAGCCACAAAAGACATTTTGCGTTCGCTGGAAGAACCGGTCACGGTAACTGCCTATTTTACAAAAGGAAGTCAGCCTGAAATCGAAAAAGTAAGGAAAGACTTCAAAGACCTTTTGATTGAATATTCGAATGTTTCGGGCGGAATGGTCAATTACGAGTTCGTCAATCCCAACGACGACCCCGAAGTAGAGCAGCAGGCCATGCAGTCGGGCATTCAGCCATTGTTGCTTAACGTGCGCGAAAAAGACCAGGTAAAACAACAAAAGGTATTTCTGGGTGCGAAAATTACTATTGGCGACCAAACCGACATTATCCCGGTGTTGCAGCCCGGCGCAGCCATGGAATATGCACTGTCATCGGCCATCAAAAAAATATCCGTCATTGACAAACCTGTCATCGGCATGGTTCAGGGACAGGGTGAGCCGTCAGTACAGGCCTTCCAGCAAGCTATGGAACAGTTGCAGGTGTTGTACAATGTAACCCCGGTTAACCTATCAGATGCCTCGGCAAACCTTACTACTTTTAAAACCCTTGCCATTATTGCCCCAACCGATTCATTCCCCGACGCCGCCCTTCTGAAACTTGATCAGTACCTCGAAAACGGCGGAAACCTGTTTGTGGCTCTCAATCAGGTAGAAGGAGATTTCCAAACCATGCAGGGGAAAAAGGTGAACACAAACCTCGGCGCCTGGCTTGCCCAAAAAGGCCTCACAGTTGAAAACAATTTTGTCATCGACCAGAGCGCAGGAACCGTCGGTGTTCGCCAACAGGCAGGTTTTATGACTTTTACCCGCCAGATAGCATTCTACTACTGGCCTATGATTAAGAAATTTGAAAAAGAAATGCCAATTACCAAAGGATTGGAATCGGTAATTCTGCAATTTGCAAGTTCCATCAATTTCACCGGAAATACGTCGCTGCGTTACACCCCATTTTTGAAAACCTCAGAAAAATCGGGCACTTTGTCCATTCCCATGTATTTTGATATACAAAAACAATGGACGAACACCGATTTTCCTATGTCGGGCATTACGGTTGGTGCAATTTTGGAAGGTCCGCTCAAGGGAAGCCGCAATTCGCGGATAGCGTTGATTACGGATGGCGATTTTGCAGTGAATGGCGAAGGCCAGAACGCACAGCAGCGGCCACCCGACAATGTCAGCCTTATGGTTAACACCATCGACTTTTTGTCGGACGATACCGGCCTGATTGATCTTAGAACCAAAGAAGTTACTTCGAGGCCACTTGACGAACTTGAAGACGGAAAACGCACATTGCTGAAATGGCTCAATTTTGTGTTGCCCATAATCCTGGTAATTGTTTATGGCATAATCAGGATGCAAATGAGGCGCAATAAACGTGTAAAAAGAATGGAGGAAGGTTATGTTTAAGAAACTGAATATTAAAATTCTGATAGTTTTATTGATTGTACTGGTGGGTATTTATTTTCTGGCTGATATTTTCGGAAACCGGGAACGCTCTTTCCGAAGCCAGATAGTGGAAGTTGACACCGCCAAGGTAACCGATATCTACATTAAAATACCCAAAGAAAATGCTGAAATTTCGCTTTCGCGAACCGGTGGATCAACCGATTGGTCGGTGATGTCGGGAGGACAAAAATTTCCGGCCGATGCCAGTGTTGTGAAAGGAATTTTAGGCCAGTTTGCTGATTTGAAACCCGAAAGAGTTGCCGCCAATTCGGAATCAAAATGGGGGCAATACGAAGTTTCTGACTCGGCAGGCACAAGGGTAAAACTCAACGAAGGCAAAAAAGAACTGGTTGATATTTATATTGGAAAATTCTCATATACTCAACCGCCTCAGCAGCCCGGACAACAGCAAAATCCATATCAGCAGCAGCGGGGTAAAATGACTTCTTTCGTGCGCCTTGCCGACGAGGAAAAAGTATTTGCTGTGGAAGGTTTCATGAAAATGAGTTTTCAGAAAGATATAAATTCGTACAGAAACAAGTCGTTGCTCAAGGTGAACAAAGATGATATTGCAAGATTGGTCTTCTCGTATCCCGGAAATGTTACCATGACCGTTGAGAAAAATGAATCGGGCAAATGGCAGATGAACGGAATGCCCGCCGATTCGACCAAAACCGTAAGGTATCTTAATAAAATTGCAAAACTTACCAGTTCCAGTTTCATCGACCCGTCAACACCTAAAATTGGAATGGGGGGGTATAAACTGAATGTGGAAGGAAACAATTTTTCGCCGGTGGAAATCAATGCCGCACCCACCTCCGACACGTTAATAAAGTACGTAATTACCTCATCCATCAATCCGGCTGCCGAATTTGACGGCGCCAAAGGGAAACTGTTTGAAAAGATTTTTGTATCCGAAACGGAGTTTCTGCCTGAGGTAAAATAGTAATCATTTTTTAAATAGTGTCTGTCTTTTAAGTAATAACATTTTGATTTAAGAATTAGGAACACCGACCTGCCTGCAGCAGGCAGGTTAACGATTTTTGAAGTAAGGATAACCATCTGATTTTTTTAAACTTCTAAAATTTTAAATCGTAATCTCTGTTCTGAAATTATTTTACTTGACTTTAAGGACAGACTCAAAATAGTAAAGGCCGGTGAGATTGGTTTCACCGGCTTTTTTTTATTTGTAGTCTGTTTTTTTTTCGGGAAACTGCCAAAGTTTACTATTTTGGCTGACTAAAAAAACAGTTTCAGGATATGGAAAACGACTTACACAATCGTAACAATTTAAGAATTATCTTTTTTAATTCATTTGTATATTTCATGTTGGCGTATTTTTCGGTGGTGCTTTTTGCCAACCTAATCGCCATGCTGCTGGGGGTTACCAATGGATTTAGCGGTACCTTGTATTATTATGGGTTCATTTTAACAGAAGCAGCAGGCAGTCGTTGGTCGAAAGATGTGGTTTTTCAGGTTTTCATGCTGGGGCCTGGTATCACGTTTATCTCAGGGGTGATTTTTGAAAGACTTTATAAACAAAAACGAAAATATTCGGGCATTTTCAAAATGTATTTCTTTTGGCTTTATGTGCTTTCGTTTACCTGGTTTTTGGGAAATATCGTTGTGGGTGGATTGGCCAATTACGGGATTGGCGCAGCTTTCAAATCATTTTCAATTCCTTTGTTATTCAGGGTTGTGTTTTCTGTTCTGGCGGTTGCAGGCCTGGTACTTCTCGGATATTTTTCCCGGTTACATGTTCTTATTTCGGCCAATACCTATCTTTCTTTCATAAGAATTGCAGATTTTAAAAAGTTCCTGATGTATCAGGTTGTTTTTCCTGCTCTGACAGCAAACGTCCTGATTTTTTTGTTGAAAATACCTCACCATGCCGATTTCAATTACCTCGATTCTTTGGTGGTTCTTTGCGTTTTCCTATTCGTTGTCGGATTGTTTTTAAGTCATTTCAACCTTCAAAGCATTAATTTTAAACATCATAAAAGGATAATTGAAGTCGTTGCCCTTCCTTCATTGATTTTGATTATCGTTATTCTCGCAATAAGGGTTGGGTTGAGTTTTGGGCTAACCATTTAGATTTTGTTTTTTTATCCAAAAGAAATGCTGAATGACGACCCCGGAAATTCTGTTTCAGGATGATTTTTTGGTAGCGATAAATAAGCCGCACGGGCTGCTTGTACATCGTTCGGACCTTGCAGCAGATGCTTCCGAATTTGCTGTGCAGATTGTACGCGATTTTGTTGGGAAAAAAGTATTTCCTGTTCACCGGCTTGACCGGAAAACTGCGGGTGTGCTGCTTTTTGCGCTCGACGCTATGACCAATTCGCTGATGCAACAACTGTTTGCTGATAATCTGGTTGAGAAAAAATACCTTGCCATTGTGCGTGGATTTACTGCTGATTCAGGCGAAATAAATGATCCCCTGATTCATGAAAACGGCCATAAACAGCAGGCGCTCACACTTTTTAAAACCCTGGCGCGCGCTGAAATCGATCTGCCTTATCTCAAACATCAAACCTCACGTTACTCACTGGTCGAAGTTTGTCCAAAAACCGGCAGGATGCACCAAATACGTAAGCATTTTGCGCATATTTTACACCCGATTATTGGCGACAGGCCGCACGGTTGCAATAAGCAAAATAAGCTTTTTAAAGAGAAATTCGGGATGACCACAATGCTATTACATGCCGGCGAAATATCGTTTCTTCATCCAGTTTATCAGGTAAAAACAACCATCCGCATAAAACCTGGAACCGAGTTTCTTAGAGTGGCAGAAATTATGGGTTGGAATTTCGCTGATATCGCTCTTCACGATGTTGGGTCTGAAAATCTATGCTTGTAACTGTAGCGATACCATGCGCGGAAGCCATAATATCACAAATCATTCAACGAAAAGAGATATTTTAACCTGAATAATTCATACATACCACCAATGGCACACGGATGACACGGATTTTACGGATTACCGCAGATAAGAAAAAAAATCCGTGAAAATCTGTTTGATCTGTGTTATCCGTGTTCTATTAAGTTTGTGAATTAGCCAGGTTAAATCTTCCTGACTTCTGACATTTAGTGCGGTAGCAAATTCCATTTGGTTAGGAATTCAC
>CALFEP010000122.1 GCA_937950125.1 uncultured Bacteroidota bacterium | reverse complement strand
TTATGAATCAAAAAACAACAAGTAGCAATGTGGACTTTAGGACCACCTTTTCAATTTCCGACATTTTCCTTAACAGATTTTTTGAAATACCCGACTATCAAAGAGGATATTCATGGGATATCAAGCAATTGAATGATTTGAAAGATGATATCATTTATGTTAGCGACAAAAATTTTGGACACTACACTGGCACTATCGTCGTAAGTCCAATAGAATCCAAAATCAATACCTTTGAAGTTGTTGATGGTCAACAAAGGATGATATCATTGGTTTTATTGATAGCAGCGATCATTAATCATTCTGGAAAAGAATCGAAGGAATTGATAAATACCTTCCTTTACAGAGGGCAATTGGGTAAAGAAAAACTGGTATTAAAACCGAACAATGAAACAGAAAAATCTTTTGAAAGCATCATCTTTGAAAATAACTGTAATTTTCCTACCGAGATAAAATCTCAAGAACTTTTAAAACAGGCTTATGAATTTTTCAAATCATGGATAGAAAGCAGTGAAATTCCAAAGGACAAGTTGTTAAAAACAATTACTCAAAAACTACGGTTCCTGATTTATCAACCTGAAATTGATCCCAAGGAAATCGGGATAATGTTTGAGGTTATTAATAATCGGGGTAAGAAGCTTTCACAACTTGAGAAAGTAAAGAACTATTTCATCTATTATTCCACTGTGCATGATCTTGACAGAATAAGAAAAATGATTAACCAGAAATGGGAAAACATACTCAGGTACTTAAATAAGGCAGGCAAGATAGAAATTGAGGATGAAGATGCTTTTTTAAGAAATTGCTATTTGGTTGCCATTGATCCTGACAAGGAGAAAAGTAGGAACACCTATGAAAAGTTAAAGGAAAAGTTTTCCTCAAAAGTTTTTCCAAATGAAGAAATACAAAGAAATCTGATAGATTTCCTGATTTTCATGGAGAAATGTGCAAAATATTACGCTTTTTTTCATAAAGAAGGTCTCCTCACAAATGAATTTGTTGGAGATAAGGAGAATAAAAAGAAGCTTAATATTCAACTTCAATATTTAAGATCGCAGTGCTCATTTGCTTCTATAATGCCTCTGTACCTGGCAATTATGAGTCGGATGGATGATTCACCAAAAGAAGTGTTGAGTTTATTAAATTTACTTGAAAAATTTAATTTCAGGTATTATATTCTACCTGAAGTAAATAAAAGGACTGATTCAGGTCAAGCGGCAATTTTTTACTGGGCCAATTTCTTTTACAACAATCCCTCCTGGGATAATAATAATGAGTTGAAACCAAAATACCCGTTTTGTAAACAGGATAGTAACCAAAGTAACAATATTTTTGAATTGATTGAAAATGAAATACTTGGGGCAATCAGGGAAAAATGTCCTCAAAAAGTCTTTATTAACGCTTTAGTTCTGGATGAAGAAGAACCTTTTGATTATTATAAATGGAGAACCGGGTTGAGGTATTTTTTGGGAAATTATGAAATTTGGCTGCAAAAGAAAAACAATACAAGTATTTTCTTCAATATTCAGAATGTCATGCCAAAGAATGATAGAGATGATGCAGAAGAGTATCTAGAAAATGATATTTTATCTGTTGAGCATATTTGGGCACAAAAGAATAGAAAGGTTGATTTTCCAATAGATCATCTTGAAAAAAGAAGATTAGGTAATCTTGTATTAATGGGGCTAAAGCTTAATCAGGAACAAAGTGATAAGGATATTCCAAAAAAAATTGACGACTTGGTAAAAAGATCAGAGCAAGGTAAAACTTTTATGATTCAAGTTTCGCAATTAAGGAATTATTTAACGGATGCTACAAGAGATTTTGAGGAACATGGAAAATGGAAGAGTAAGAAAAAAAAATATTGGAGAGATTTAAGCTCAAAAATAAATGATTTGCGTGAAAATGATTTGATTAAGTTTGCTTTGGAACGTTGGCAAATTGAAGGTGAAAATCCGAATGTTGACTTCAAAATAGATTCGTTTAGTAAAACCAAAGAAGGTAAGTACTTACAATAATAAAAATCGATAATTATTAAAACAATCAGATTGTATCATGCCCACCATCAAACTAAACCAGCAGCTCCACCGGGTGGAGATCAATAAATTTGAGATTGAGAATGAGGTAGTTTTCAACTATTTTGACAAACTGCCGGCAGAGGAGCGGGACGAAAAGCTGTTCAGGGCGCTGTACATCGGCGTGCTGGCGCTGATGGAAGACCGGATTTCGGCGTTCCTGTCCAAAACTTCCAACGAACTGGGAACGGAACTCGAAAGTTTGAAAATGATTTTTGAGATGAAGAAGGAGTTGTTTTACAAATCAACGCTCAAAGGGGCGCTTGCTGAGGAGGAAATAGCGGAATTTCTGAACAATTATTTTTCGGAAAAGAAACTGAAAGACCAGGCCCGACTAAGCGGCAACTCGGCCGGGCTGCTTCCGAAAAACAAAACCGGCGATATTATTTGTGAGGTGGACGGTAAAGAAGACATGAAAATTGCCATCGAATGCAAGTTCGACAAGAGCCTGAAGCTGGGCGATATTGCTTCGAGGGATGTTTTCACCCGCAAAACCGACACTGCCTGGAGCCAGCTCATCGAATCCGACGCCAACCGAAATTCCAGGGTCAGCATCATTGTTTTTGATATTTCGCTCATCGATAATTCCATTCTGAAAGTGGTGGAAACCGTCGGGTTTATCCCAGCCATTGGCTTTATTGCCGTAATCGACTCACAGAAAGGGGATTTCGCCAACCTGGCCATTGCCTACATGCTGGCCCGTGACATTGCCTTGCATGCCCGGATTCCGGATATCGACACAGAAGTATTGTCGCTGCTGGTAAACCGCATCATCAAAGACCTTGGCGAGATTCAAAAAATCAAAATCCTGGTTGAATCCAACATCAATACCAATGTTGAAATACTCAAACAGTTGGAAAAAAGCATGTTGCTTATGGAGTTCAACAGCAAATACTTAGCTAAATTCCTGATGGACGGAACCCTCACCAAAAAAGACCTGCTTGACTTTTACATGGGCGACGAAGTGCGTGAAAAGTTCAAACAGATTGAGAAAGAAATTACCGAATTGAATGGTTAAACCTATTTATGAGTCCAGCCTAAAAAGGTATTGAAATGTAAAGTATTAGGGCTAAAGCCCTGTTTTTCAGCCGAATCAATTGCTCCGCCACGGTAGTTGAGCCTGCCGAAACTGGGCGGAGCAATTGAAAATCAGATACTTACCGGGCTTTAGCCCATCAATTATAGGTTTTTGGCCTTGACAAAATAATCATTAAAAAATAAGTGTTATGAAAGGAAAATTCGCCAATGTATCGGTCGAGTCAGATACCGTAATTTTATTTGAAAGATTTCATACCATTGGCGGGTTTGAGGTGTTGTACCAAATCTGGAGATGGGAAAACTATCAAGGCGACAGCATCATTTTTGCGAATGAAGATGTTGACGGATTGGACGAGGAAGAAATTAAAAACATGGTGAAAAACGATTCCGTTTGCATGCCCGGATCAAACCTGACCTATAAGCGGGGAGAATCAGGGTTCACTTTTGTAAATTTTAATTTTGAGGTGAATGAGAACGCCTGATATCTGGTTTTTCAAGGTCAATTTGAGCATAATTGTAATTTTGTTTTAGTTAAAATTAGTGTTGCTATGAATCTTGTAAATTTTCTTCTTACCCACGACCATCCCAATTCAATCATCCTCCTCGAAGGAAAACGAAAAGTATTGCCGGAAGATGCGCCATTGCTGGTGGCATTGGGCGAATTGCTTTGCCGGAAGATGAAACATGCAACCTTCAGAAGCGGGAATGCTCCCGGATCGGATGAACTTTTTGCACAGGGCGTTTCGAAAATTGATCCGAAAAGAATGGAAGTTATCCTGCCTTATTCTGGTCACCGGAAAAAGTCCAACTACGGATATGAGACACATGCTTTGGATGAAATCACCCTGGCAAGTGAGCCGGAAGTGACTTATCACACCAAATCCACCCCAGGCAAAGCCAGGCTTGTAGATGAATTTATTGCCGGAAACTCAAATAGCCTTACAATAAAATCAGCTTATTTGCTGCGTGATACAGTAAAAGTAATTGGAACCCGCTCAGGCATTCCAAAAGCCACATTTGCCCTGTTTTATGATGATCTGAAAAATCCCGCAAAAGGTGGTACGGGTCATACGATGACTGTTTGCCGCAACAATCAGGTGCCGTTTGTGAATCAGGAAGTTTGGATGAGGTGGCTGAGGTAGTGAATTTCAGATCTCATTTTTTTTCTCAATGGTTTCTTGTAAAATGTAATCGTCGGCTATGTTACTGAATAAATAATTTACAGCTATGAACCCTCTCGCCTTTTGCATTATAAATAGTAAGAAGAAACAGGCCGGGGACTGATACTAAATTTTGAATTGTTCCATCAATACCGATTTTACCAGTTTGCAGCAAATTACCCTCAAGGTTGCATAAAGTGTAATGATCAGCATTTCCGATATTTTTTAAATATATAGTTCCTTTGGCAGGATTCGGATAAACGATCAGTTGACCGGTGAGCTGCGAATCCGGGATTTCGGTTGGCGAGACGCCAGTGATTAAAATATCGTCAATTTTACTAATTCCGTCGGTTTGAACTTCTGTTCCATTGATGCTATAGTTTGAAGTCATGATCCAACGGACAAAAACTGATGATGCGGGGTAATTTACCTCTGCCGGAAGCTGGAGATCCTGCAACGCACCTGTAGTCCAATCATTGGCGCAGGTGATTGTTCCACCGGGAATATCCGTCCAAACGTCTTGTCCGCTCAATTGATACTGGAGTTTCCAGTCGCGGGGGCCGGGTTTGTTGCCACCCGAACGCTGTTTGGACGAAACCCTGAAATCACGATAATGTGGCGCAACGAATTCGATTATCCAGCATTTTTTCTCTGAACCGTCATCCCAGCTTTCTGCAGTGGCTGCAAAATCGTTTTCAATGACACCATTTGTAAAGCTGATGAGACCTTCAACACCGGATAAATCCCGCTTATGAATTGCAAATCCCAGGTTTTGCTCCAATCCCATGTTTGCGTTAAGGCTGTCGACACCTGTACTCAGCGGAAATGTCCAGCCAGAAATCGTGTCCTGTCCAAAGACAAAAACAACCAGGCAAATCATTGCCAAAGAAAGTAATTGTTTTTTCATGATAATTTAATTGATAAATGAATGATTTAAAATGAATTATTAAATTTTTCGTTATGTGAATTTTACATATCGCTATTAAAAAATTTTTTATTATCTGATTTTAAAGATGATAAGTTATTTTTCCAATAAAAAACCTGCCTGGTGACAGCCGCAGCTTTTTATCAACAGGCTGCCTGTCGAACATGTCCTGAACTGTTAAAGAAATGCTCAGGTTTTTACCCAAATCTTTCCAGATTTTGCCATCAAAAACCACAAAGGATTCAATCTTTTCGGTGTTATCTTCATCACCCCACATTTCGCTTACATAATTGCCTGTAACTGACAGATTAACAAAGCGGTTGAGCCAGGTAATTCCTGAAAAAACGGTTAGTGGCGGTACTTCGGCAATGTACTTTCCTTCAAGGTTCGACGAAGGATTTTCATCAGATGTTTCGTAACTTGTAATCACAGAATGATTAAATGCACAATTTGCATTGAAATTCAATTGTTTGGAAATCCGGTAAACCAGATTTAGTTCTGCTCCGATGATTTCAACTTCTGAGATATTTTCTCTTTTCAGCACAGGCTTAATTTCGCCGCCTCCCGTGTCTATCGAATCGCCTGTTGGCACAAAGTACTGAAAATCTGTTCCTTTTGAAAAATAGGCAGATGTTTCAACTTTTACCTTTTCCGATGGTTTCCAGGTAAGTCCCCATTCGTACGTGGTAATGTTTTCGGGCTTCAGGTCGGGATTGGCAAGTTTAAAACCCTTGTTTATTTTCCCTGATTTGCACAGATCGTCCAACTTCGGAGGATTAAAGCCGGTAGCAAACGAAACATAAGTTGAAAGATTTTTATTAAAAAAATACATCCCTGAAAGCTTTGGGCTGAGCGATGTCCAGGTGTTTTCGGTAAAATTTTCGCTGACAGGAACCGGATAACCGGTTGTGGAGGTCGGGTCTTTTACCAGCATGCTACCATCGTAAAAATTAGCCAAATCAGCCCTGAAACCGGCAATCAGCCTTATTTTGTCGTTGGCCAGGCTGATTTCGTCCTGAAGAAAAACACCGGTAAAACTCAAAGCACCTTTGTAATTGATTTCGTCGGTTGAGGTGAGGTAAACGTCGCTGGCATCCACATTTCCGGAGCGCACATCGAGGCCGGCAGTAAAAAGTTGCCCTTTGAAAAAGGGTTTTGACACTGTCAGCATCAATCCCTGGTCGGTTTTCCACGAATCGGTGTAGTAAAGCCGGTAAACGCCGGTGCTGTTAACACTTTCGTTTTGGCGGTCGTAATTTTCGGTCTGATAAAAACCATTGGCTGTGATGGTGGCTCCTTTGACCTGTCCGGTGTAACTCACTCGTAACTGGTTCAATTCGTAACGGTTATAACTACCGTCTGATTCAAAAACCTGAACGCCTTCGCCACGTTTTTCATCATGATATTCATACGAAATTTCAAACTGATGGTTTTTATTGAATTGATACCCCAACAATGCATTGGCGCTGCCTTCTTTCATATAGGCCTCACTATCAGTACTGTCGCGGGTTTCGGGGGGCTCAAGGATGTAGCCATCACCCTGCCTGTAAAATCCATTGATCGCCCACCAAAAACCTTTTTCGTTTTTCAGATTTTTGCTTCCTGCCGAAAAATCTCCACCAAAAGTATTCATAGAACCAGCCTGCAAACCGGCAGAAACATCAAGCTTTTTCTGTGGCTTGCGGGTGATTACATTAATTACACCTCCCATCGCATTCATGCCGTAAAGTGCTGATCCCGGACCTTTCAACACTTCGATATTTTCAACATCTTCAGGCCTGATAAGCGCCCACTGGATTTGACCACCCGAAACCTTGTTGAGTGGAATTCCATCCAGAAGCACAAGCGTGCGCGAAGTTCCGTCAAGCCCTCTCATGGTTACGCTGGTGTTTTTTGAAAAAATGCCCCAACTGCGGTTTACAAAAACGTTTGAAATGCTTTTCAACGCATCGTCCACATCGTTGGCAGGATAATTTTCGATTTCCGAACGGCCAATTACCGCCATGCGTGCAGGCACATCTTCAACCACCCTTTTGGTGCGGGTAGCGGTGATGACAACCGGCGACATCTCGATCTTTAAAGGCATCAGCCCGAAATTTTTTGTAAAGCTTTCGCCGGATTGAATTGTTAATGTTGTCGAATCGGCATAAAAACCAACAAATGAGGCTTTTATGGTGTATTTTGCGGGTTGGATTTGTTCAAATAGATAAAACCCCTGTTCATTGGTCGTTGTGCCTTGTCCGGTTTCTTTCAGGATAACTGAGGCGCCTTCAAGAGGTTCACCTGTGCCGGCGTTGCTTACTTTTCCAGAAAGAGTTGTCTGTGCCGAAATTTCAATCCATACCGGCAAGGTTAATAGGGTGATGATTATCAATAGATAACGCTTCATTCCTGAACTTTTATTTCAACATTTACTGTCCCGGCCAGGGTTCCTTCGGTAGAAATAACCCTGAAAATACCACATTTCAGATCGGCAGTTTTAAACGAAAATAGCTTGCCCGGGGACAACAATTTTGCCTTGCGTTTTCCAAGAGCTTCGCTGTAAGAAGCGATCAACAGGCTGTCGTTCTCACAGTTTTCAAAAAATTCTGCGGGTATTGATAATTCAATGAAACGAGTTGTTCGCCTGAGTGACCAATCCAGCAGGTCGCCTTCAAAAATTCCGGTCTCGATGTTTGCTCCAGGAGATGCCATCGTAAGTTCATCCTCACCAAAATAATAAACCAGATCGATCAAATCCTGATGCTGAGAAGCCTCATCCAAAGAATAAACCTGATCTGAAGCAAAAGAATAAAAACTACCTGGTTCCGAATTGTTCTGAGCGCTCATTATCAGCGAGGTAATATGCTTTATTGGACTAAATCCCACGCTTGTGTCTCTGAGAATATTTATCGAAACCGAATCAGACAGCCTATTTTTATCACGGACAATAAAAGTCCATACTTCACTATTATCCAGTCCTTTAATGAATTTTTTCGTAACAAGAAATGATGAAATGTTCATGCTTGTATCCAAAAATCGCTGGCAGGTATCTGAATTTGAAACCAGCACAATAAGGTTGGTAAGATTCGTGCTTCCACCCTTTGCTGAAATGGCAAAAACCATGGTCGAATTTACCCCGAGGATTGTGTCGCTGCTGATTGTTCCTGTTTGTGAAACTAAAGATATGGACGGAGGAACATTCACAATTTCTTTTTTAGAGCAGCTTACTAACACGATCATTATCAATAGGATAATACTTTTAACGGGACTTATAACCCTGACAGGGTTTTGAACCCTGTCAGGGTTGGAATACGCCCAATCAGGGTTGGAATACGCCCTGTCAGGGTTGGAACGATATGCAACGAAATGCATATCGGCAGTAAAACAATATCGTAAATGGAAAGATTTCAACATGGATTACCGTAGAAATTTTGAGAAAAGTTTTGTAAAGATTCTGGATAATCCGGTTCCGAGCAAACCACCGGTGACCCCAAAAACGAAATGGGATAATACCGGAATAATGGGTCCAAACTTCAGGAAAGCGCCATATTGATAGCCTGTAAAAGTAGTGATTATCAGCCTGCTGACAGGAATCAACATG
>CALFEP010000121.1 GCA_937950125.1 uncultured Bacteroidota bacterium | reverse complement strand
GCAGTCAGCAGTAGGCAGTAAAAAGGACGCAAGCCCCGAATCCAGAATCTTTCAATGATGAATCATGCTCTCTGAGGGGATGGCGGCCTTTAGAGTCAGCAGGTAGCAGTCAGCAGGTAGCAGTCAGCAGTAGGCAGTAAAAAGGACGCAAGCCCCGAATCCAGAATCTTTCAATGATGAATCATGCTCTCTGAGGGGATGGCGGCCTTTAGAGTCAGCAGTCAGCAGTAGGCAATAAAAAGGACGCAAGCCCCGAGTACAGAATCTTTCAATGATGAATCATGCGCTTTGAGGGGATGGCGGCCTTGATACCAGTGGGTTGACCTTAAACGGTCACCGAAGTTGTTTATCCTCAGAAATTTTGCAACCTTTTCAAAAATGAAATATAAAACATTATTTTAGCAAAAAATTTAAAACCGGCATAAATTACTATAAATCAACGGAATGTTTTTTATCCTTTCAAAAATATTATCCTTTTTCACCAAACCTTTTTCGTGGATTCTGGTATTGGCGGTCGTTTCGTTTTTTATCAGGCGGAAATGGCTGAAAACTACTTTGCAGTTGGCCGCACTCGTGCTGGTTCTTGTGTCTTCAAATCCGTATCTTACAAACCAGGCCTTGAAGGTTTGGGAAACACCTACCATTGCGAAATCCGACTTAGCTGGCCAGTTCGAAGTGGGTATTGTGCTTGGTGGCGGTATGGTTTTGATGGATACCTCAACCGGTGAATCGGTGTGGAGGTGGAATACCGACAGAATTTTAAAAGCCGTGGAGCTATACAAAAGCGGCAAGATTAGAAGAATATTGGTTTCAGGTGGTGAAGGTTCATTATCTCCCACCGGCTACACTGAGGCCGACCTGATCAAAACCTTTCTTGTGCGTAACTATATTGTTCCCGAAACAGATATTTTGATTGACGGAAAATCACGAAACACCCATGAAAATGCTGTTGAGTCAAAAAAAATTATCCACGAAAAGGGCATCGATGGAAAGGTTCTGCTCATTACCTCGGCCATTCACATGCCGCGGTCGCTGGGCTGTTTCAGGAAAGTGGAGTTTGAGGTTACTCCTTTTGCCACCGACCGGCTTTATTATCCCCGAAAGGGCAGCTTTGACTATTATTTTATCCCCGACTTCGACAATTTTTTTACCTGGAACAAGCTCTTCCACGAATGGATTGGATGGTTTACTTACAGAATAGCCGGTTACCTTTAATTTTTTAAATATGGTCGAAACACTATTTTACATCATTGTCTCAATTACGGTTCTTGACTTTCTTGTCGAACGAATCCTCGATTTTCTGAATACGACCCGCTTCAGCGAGCAACTTCCCAAAGAGGTTGAAGGTATTTACAATCCTGATGATTACCGGAAATCGCAGCAATACCTGAAAACCAACCACCGTTTCGGGATGCTCACCAGCGCAGTTTCGTTTGTGACAATGATGGCCATGCTGGTTTTTGGCGGATTTGCCTGGCTTGATGGAATTGTAAGAAGTTGGACGGAAAATCCGATTTGGATGACCATCCTGTTTTTTGGGATCATTGGCCTGGCTTCCGACCTGATTTCGACGCCATTTTCGGTGTACGATACTTTTGTTATTGAAGAAAAATTTGGTTTCAACAAGACCACACCCCGAACTTTTGTTTTGGATAAACTTAAGGGTTGGTTGCTGGGCGCCATTATTGGCGGTGGTTTAATCGCCCTCATTGTCTGGATTTATCAAAGCGCCGGGCAATGGTTCTGGCTGATAGGGTGGGGGGCAGTCACTGTTTTCACGCTTTTTATGACCATGTTTTACTCCAACCTGATTGTTCCTCTTTTCAACAAACAGACTCCGTTGGAAGAGGGAGAGCTCCGGGAAGCCATCAGTGCTTTTGCCGCAAAGGCAGGTTTCAGGCTGAAAAATATTTTTGTGATAGATGGCTCCAAGCGTTCCACCAAAGCCAACGCTTATTTTACAGGGCTGGGGCCAAAAAAGCGGATTGTGCTTTACGATACACTCATCAAGGACCATACAACCAGTGAGCTTGTGGCTGTGCTTGCCCACGAAATCGGGCATTACAAAAAGAAACATACTTTGCTGGGAACTTTTTTGGGCATCATCCAAACCGGGATTGTTTTTTACATACTTTCCGTTTTTATTGGAAACCCACTGTTATCGCAGGCTTTGGGCGCCGAACAGGGAAGTTTTCATATCGGTATTCTGGCTTTTGGAATTCTTTACAGCCCCATTTCGATGATTTTGGGAATTGCCATGAATGTTGTTTCGCGGCATAACGAGTTTGCTGCCGACCGGTTTGCCACCCTTCATTTTAGTGGTGAAAGCCTAAAAGAAGCTTTGAAGAAATTGTCGGTTAAAAACCTGAGCAACCTGCGGCCACATCCGGCGGTAGTGTTTGTGCATTATTCGCATCCAACGCTATTGGAGCGGCTGAAAGCGATTGATGGTGTTGGAAAACAGGAAAAGAAATAAATGAAATATTCCCTCGGTCATGTCAGGTTAATTATTTGCCAGGAAGTGCATGTTCAGGAATATTGCCAGTTAAAGTTTTGAAAAATTCAACCATTTTATCTGCCTGTGTATCGGTAAGCTCCCGGCCAAGTTGGGTGAAAGCCATAATTTTAACGGCTTCTTTCAGGCTGGCCACACTTCCATCGTGGAAATATGGCCCTGTTTTTTCGATATTCCGCAACGATGGTGATTTAAAGATAAGGCTGTCAGCAGGTTTATTAGTTACCTCGGCTTTGCCTGCATCGCGGAGTTTTGAACCGGTAAATTCCCAATAGGGGCCATGAACCACGCCGAAACGCTGCATGATGTTTCCGCCTAATCCGGGACCGATGTGACAGGCAATACAACCGGTTTCTATAAATAACGATAACCCTTCTCTCTGATCGTTGTCGAGCATGGATGCAGCGCCTTTCAGGTAATCGTCAAAAGCTGCCGGGGTGGCTAATGTACTTTCAAATTCAGCGATGGCAATGGCAAAATTATCGAAGGTGATGGGGTTGTCCTGCTCAGGGAAAGCAGCTTTAAACAATCCCGGATAATCGGTGTCGTTTTTTAGAATTTCTACCACCTGGTCACCCGTTTTTAATCCCATTTCATCAGCATTGAGTATGGGCATTTTTGCCTGGTCGGCAAGATTGGGTGAGCGGCCATCCCAAAACTGTGTGGTGTGAAACCAGGCGTTGAAAGTTGTAGGGCTGTTGCGCGTTCCGGGAGTTCCGTCATGTCCCGGCGAAACCGGCAGGTTATCAACACCATAGGCGTCAATCGGGTGACAGGTGTTGCAGCTCATCTTGCCGTTGGCCGATAATTTTGTTTCGTAGTAAAGCTTTTTCCCCAATTTGGCTAAAGGGGTGTTGGGATCGGCAGGGGCCGGCAATTGGCCAAAAAAACGCTTTGCTGTTTCCATCAGTTTTTTGTCGGCTTCCGTCATTTTGCCTGACTTCTGATCCTGGTTTCCACTTGTATTGCAGGCTGTGAAAAGGGCAATTGCCACAACAAAAATCAAGTAGGCTAAAAATTTCTTTCGCATAGGTAATTATTTTAAAATCAATATCTTTCAATAAAGATGAATGATCATCAGTGAGCAAAGATAATGAAAGAAAATCAGCTGAATGACATTAGCTTATCATTGGCTAATTCTTTTTTTCAGGCGCGTCGGTTTTTGGAATAGTGACAGTTTTTGCAAATAAGCTTCAATACTCTCTTTGTGTAACTCTGTTATTGTTATGAGATATTTTATGACATAGCTTCTCTTTCATAAAATTAAGGAGAAGGAGCAATTCTGCATTGTACACAAAGAGGGCTCAGGGATACACAAAGAAAAATATGGAATATAAGAATCCATAATAGACAGAATCATACTTTTGAGTTAAGTACCCGATAAAAACATTCAGCAGATTTCGATTTTCCCAACCTTTTGCTGTAAGGTGTGAACAAAAGCAGTTAAAACCCGAAGCAGTGTTTGCTCATATTTCGGGATATATTCCTTTTTACATCTCCACAATCGTAAAATGTTTTTTTACCCCATGCAATTCGTAGGTGAATTCAGTCCATTTTATGCGCTCCGCCCACGGGATCATGTCGGAGTTTTTCGATTCGAAAAGGATGAGGTAACCGTGGGGTTGGTTCAATTGGTCGAGGTAGTGGAAGAGTTGTTTGTAGGCTCTTTCCATATTAATATTCGGGCGTTTTATTTTGAGTTCCAACACAAAAACATCGCCGTTGAAATCCACCACCAGGTCGGTGCGTCCGCTTCCAACGGCCATTTCGCTGGCAATGGAGCCACCGCCGTTTACGATGCGTTGCAGGAAGGCCATCAGCATCAGCTGTTTGCCACTTTCGTGGAAGCTAAACCCGTCGAGCCAGCTTTCGGCATGTTCGCGGTAGAAGTCCTGAAATTCGCGCAGGAGCGCCTCCATATCCAGCCGTCCGCCGGGCTTGATGAACCATTGGGGCGATACCTTGGGAAGCATATTCACAACAAAATGCTGGTTTAACACCCTGGAGATGATTTCTTTATAAATGTCGTTGGCAATCGTGATACCTGTTTCGGTTTTTTTAATAATCCCCAAATCACTGGCATAGCGGAGGTTATCGTCAAAATTGTTGAATTCTATGTCAGTGCCTGCAATCAAGGCATCTATTACTGGGCGTATTCTCGAATCCATCAGTTTATCAATCAAACTGTCGAGGTGTATATCCCGGCGCATGATCAGGTTTTCTTTGGCCTGATTCACAATTTCAAGGGTGATGGGTTTTGAGGTATCACGTTCCAGAATTTTTTCTGTAATTTCTCTTGCCAAAGCATTAACCAGCCAGGGTTGGCCTCCGGTTAGCGAAAACATCAAATCAATAATTTCCTCATCAAAAACCTGCCCGCCCTCATCGGTGTATTGTTGCAAAAGACCGGCAATTTCTGTCCTCGTAAAATTGCTGATTCTCAGCGATTCAGCTTTAACATTAAACCGTGACCCACTTCCTATGGATTTGTCGTTTTCCCTCACCTTTTCTTTGTATTCGCGCACATCGCGCAGTCCCACCAGCGCCACCGATGATGGAAATGCATCGGGACGAAACTGAAACCCATCGCGCAACTGGCGCCGCACAGAAACCAGAACATCATCGTAGAGAGAGTCTATTTCATCAACCAGTAAAACAATGGGCAAACTGCAATTACGCGCCCAATCGGTCAGATAGTTTTTGAAAGTACTGATTGATGGTTCATAAGAAAAGGGCAAAGGGGGTTGGTTAGTAGCCTCAACCTGCACACAGGCAGCGCTGTATAGGCTTTCGATGATTGCTTTGTTGGCTTTTTCGACAGTATTTGAGCGGAAACCGGCAGTTTAGAGTGAAAAATGAACAGCCACATATTTTTGAGAATTATTCAATTGTAACGACAAACTGCGAAGCAGGGTGGTTTTGCCTGTTTGACGAGGCGCGTGTATGGTGAAATAGTATTTGTTTTCAATCAGTTCCAATATTGCCTTATCCAATCCACGCAATGGGTCAACCATAAAGTGGTCGGTGGGATTACACAAGCCGGTAACATTAAAAAACCTTTTCATATGTTTTTGTTTTTTGAAAAAATAGGAAATAAAGGGTTGTTATCCTGCTATTGTTTTAACCTGAAAAATTGATAAGATCCATCATTTTATTGATTATTAGAGTCATAGAGCCTTTGTGGTAAAAATGTGAAGTTGCCATAAACCCTGTCTGCAACAGGCAGGCTGCCCGTCAGTCAGGTGGGGACCCAAAGGCTCAAACCCGCCTGCAGCAGGCAGAGATTCCCAAAGTTTTTGAATAGGATAAGTTAACACGGCTATACTCATATTGATTCAGATTTCCTGATTTTTTTAATAAATTTTGTGTTTGCCAACTCCTGATTGAATTCCTGCCCCAGAGAAAGGAATTTTGGATCAGTCAAAATCGTAATATTCTCTTTTTATGCCATAATTGTACTTTTCAGGCCACTGTACCGCTCAATCTGGATCTGAACAAATGTTACACCTACGCCGGTAACCTTTGCAAAACAAATGGCGGGTGACGGGTGCTGTACGATAGATTTACAACACTGAATACACCAGCGCCTTCCAAACTTCATCACAAATTATCGATGAATCATGTTACCATTCTCTGAAATTTTTTACCAAACAAACCCCGTAATTTACACCGCATGATTAGCGGTAGGATTTTCAATGAATGCAAATATCAGCGATGATAAACTATTCCTACCGTATTACGATGTGATATTAAGTTGTTTGCGACTCTGAAAAGTTCGACGACCGAGGCTTACGTTCCGGATTTGATCATTGAGATTGTAGCAGCCAAAAAATTTAGATGTTAGATCACCAATCAGTTTTAATTCTATCATAAGCGCGATGTTTGAAAATAATGGAATTTATATCAAACGAGGAAAACGTGAGTGTTTTTGTTGGGCAAAACCGGGCAATATCAACCAATGGACATGTAAGGCAAAGATGAAAAATAGCGATCAATATTTTTTATGGTGATTTGAAAAAGGTTTTAACCCTGACTAATTCATCCCTCAAATGGCTCAAGGTACCGATATGTAATGGGGCCGTGTTCTAATAAGTTTTGGAATAAGTCAGGTAACGGAGGTTTTTGAGATGTAGCCAAAAGTTTTTGAAGGTATGTACCTATTTTGAAGCAGACAAAAAGGAAAATGCCATTGCCCATTAAGAGCAATGGCATCTTGTGTTTAATTTAATCTCTGTTGGTCTGAAATTCAAGCGTTTGTATCGTTATTCCTGAAATCCCACACCTTTTTCCCGCCATAAGCCGCAGCCATTGCGATTAACAATACAACACCATTGCCAACAGGTGCACCACCCCCCGGAACATTACCTCCGGTTCCATGTCCGGGAGGTGGGGGTGGGGGCGGGTCCTGCCCATAGGCAACATTAGCCATGATTAATCCCCATAAGAAGAGCACAAGTGAAATCTTTATTTTCATTTTTATAATATTTAATTTGTCTGACATACAATTAATTGAAGCTAATGCGAAATGTATATTTTTCGGCTTATGATTAAATCATCTCCTGAAAATTTCGCCAAATAATACCCCGGGCTTACTTCGATTTGGAATTCCTGCCGGATATCACCATTTATGTTTACTGAATGAATTGTCTGACCGATCAGGTTTATCAATTCCAGCCTGCCCGTTTTGGCCTCTGGATTGTGCATATACAAAACATTATTGCAGGCCGACAATCGAATGGAAGCGGCATTGTCAGGGTTTTCATCTGATAATCCGGAGGCGCTTTTGAAATGCAATAGGAATCGAGCGGGATCATCGCCTGGGGCTGCCGTAAAATTATAGGTAGGATCGGTAGTGAGATTTTGTGTGATTTGGGTTTGAAGGTCGCTCAGGTAAAGCGGTAGGTCAGGATCAAGATTATCTGTTCCTTCTACCCGGATGTAAAATTGAGTCCCCCCATTTTTAATAAAGTAAACCGGGATTTGCATATCTTCATTAAGTTCAGGCAAGCCATTGGTCGATGCGGCTTTTCCTTCGATTTTTGTATAAAACTGAGGGGCATATCCCGGCAAAAACCAGCAATCATGCGCTATTTCAAAACCCTGATCTGCATCGGGATGAAAACGGATCACTGTTTCCTGAGCGGTTTGAAATTCAGTATCATACACTGTCAGCTTTAGGGTGTTGACATCTTCATTTTTATACCAGGTGTCCGTATCATGATCCCTCAAATTCTTTGGAATGATAAGGCTTCCTGTCTGGCCTTCCACAACGTACACCATAAACCCCTGCATAGCGGGAATTACCTCCCGATGATCAATGTCGGTGTAAGATGCAGCACTTTCCTGCCATATCTTGGCTGTACTGCCTATATTTTGCTGCTGCCAGTCGGGTTCCCATTCAATGTTCCATTTCCAGCTAATACCACTCGGAAAAGGATTACCCAGCAAATTCCAGCCACTGTGCTCTGAAGAAATTGTATGCGTCAGATTGCTGATTGCTACATCGGATTTATTCCAGGTTCCGCTGAATACCTTCGTCTGATTCGACCCGTAGGCCACAAGATATCCCTTGCCCACAGTAAAGGTGCTTTCAAAACTACTGTTCCAACTGTAATTGGCTGTTTTGCTGTTTATCCAGTTATCTGTGGGTTCATCCCAACTGTAAAAGTCCTCATTTACCGAAGGTGGATTGGGTACAAATCCAGGCTGTATGGCTTGATCCGATACCGGAGATGAAAGAAAATGCCAGCCATGATTTACATCTGTCCATTGAGCTATGTAACGCTGAGTTATATAATTTCCTGATCCAGAATATGAGCCATCGACAATAACAGATCCTGTTGCCGTTGAGTTGCTTTCAATAGAAAATGTCCCATCATTAACAATTCCATTATATATGTCGATCATTCCTCCTGGCCTTACCGTCAGAGTTTTTCCTGAAGTGATGATTACCTTGCCAACGAGCATGCCACAATTATCCGGAATATCAAAACCGGAATTTACCAGAAAATTTTCATCCACATCGAGGGGATTGGAAAAGGTAATGTCAGAATTGGCTCCGATAACCAGGTTCCTGCACTCGATATTCCCGTCAAAGTATGGTTGTACCGACGATCCACCGTAGTTATAAACTCCCGCGTTATGTCCGGTCGTGGGATATGACCCGAGGCTCCAGTTTGTTGTGGTACGCCAGCTATTGTTCGTAGTGTTCAACCAGGTGTTGAATGCAGATGATCCGACCCAGTCATCGTTTGCCATGTTCATCAGCGTTCCATCATAATCATTACCTGAGAAATCCTGTAAAGTTGTACCGCCCGAATTATCAAAATTGTAATAGGCTACCAGTCCTTCTTCATTGCCAGTCAGATTTTTCATCATGTTTTCACGGATTTCGGATGCAGTGCGAACATCGTTCCAAATACGTACTTCATCTAACCTGACATCTGCATTATAGCTTCCGATAACATCAGACCCCATTGTTAGCCTGAGAACTTCATTTGCAGGCATGGCAAAATCAACAGTATTCTCATTTTGACCCTCCAGACTCCCATTAATGAAGACATAAGCTTTGTTTTGTGAATAAACACAAGCCACATGGTACCATACACCCTGATTTACTGTGAATGATGTTTCAACTTGTGAGATTTGAAAATCGTTGTTGATGTAATCAGCCAAATATAAAATCAATTGGTTTGAACTATTTTTATAAGGTACTATTTTGTCTGAAGTTACGTAATAAGCTGACAGAATTGCAATATTTTGCTGATCAGTCAGACTATTGAACATCACCCAAAATTCTATTGTCAATGTATTGCTTAAGATATTTGCGGTAATATTATTCACAACTGCATAATCATTGGTAGCGTTAAAGTTCAAGCAATTTTTGGGGCCAAACAGAGCAGACGAAGTCTGCCAACCTCCATTAGTTAGGGTGCCATCGTACGAGGCATTTCCCTGAGCGTTGTCCACTGTTGTGCCCGTGCCCTCGTTCAATTTGTAATAGGCAACCAGGTTGTCCTCCGCTCCGTTCAGTTCAACATACATATTCTGGCGGATCTCATCCTGCGTGCGTACATCGTTCCAAAAGCGCACTTCATCAATTTTGCCATAGGAAAGCTTGCGAGAGAGGCTGCTGGTGGCGCCAATAAAGCTGGTGTTCGAGGGAGCATTGGCTGTTTCTGTAAATGAAAGCACTGATTTTCCATCCAGATAAATGCTGGTTTCACCGGCTGATCCTATGGTATAGGCTACATGATGCCATCCGGTGCCGATATTTACCTCGGTTGGATGCCAACTGACTACATCGTTAATAAATATCAATTCATTACCCGGGTTGTCAAAATTGGCGCTGCCCACACCAATACCTGAGCCGTTTCCTTCATTTCCAATACCCACAAAAGTGCCCTTCTCACTGGTTGAAGACAGATAAACCCAGCACTCAACCGATTTTGTGGTAGCGCCCAATCCAAAATTGGAGCCAATGGTTACATAATCATCTGCTCCCGAAAATTCAAGGCAGTTGTTCTGGGCGCTCAACAGCCCAATTTGGAAAACGATCAAAAAGGTCAATCCAACTTTTTTCATAAAATGATCATTTTTAGTTATTTGTGCTTATTTAAATTGTTCTCAAGGTTTCAATCACAGCCACTTACATTTGAAGAAGGCAGATGTTACAAAATAAAATTTTGCTTACGTCAAATTTCAGATAAAAATTCCTGTGATGGGGCTTTAGGGGGGATGAGATATTTTAAGATTGGTAAATCTTAATAAATTTGCCCGCCTGAAAGAATAACTATGCTCATCAAAAAGCCATCGAAAATTTTGTTTTTACTTGTTTTTACCTTCCTTGCCTGCCTTCTTAGGGGCGAAACACCCCCTTTAGAAGATAAAATCAGGGAATTAGAATCATTGCAGGGAGAAGCATTTACCCAGGCAGTGATCGAAATCTATGAAATGCTACCGCAGGCAGATTACCTGGCGCGGAACATTTTTACAGAAAAACTTTATGAGCTCACAAGGAAAAGAAAGGATAAAGGTCACATTTATGCACTTTGCCTGAAAGCAGTTTTTGCAGACACCCTGCATCCCGAATTTTTTGACCAGGCATTTGCTCTGGCCACAAAAAACAACTGGAAAGACATGCAGTGGTTTGTGGAAGAGCGCAAGAGTCATTATTTCATTTCGCAGTTCCAATACGATTCGGCGATGACCTACATTTTGCGTCTTCGCGATTTTTATGATACTGACATTGGAACAGAAAATAGACTTAACATCATCAACATGTTGGCAGATGTTTACTACAGTGCTGGCTTGTACAGTCAGGCTAATGCTATTTACGATGAAATTTTAAATCATTACCAGCAGTGTGCTGACTGGGATAATTGGAGGCCATATGTTATTATGGGTAACCTTGGCTCAGTGGCATTAAAAACCGGAGACCCCCTGTTGGCGTCAACCTGGTTCAGGCAAGCCATAGACACAGCCGGAAGATACCTTGAAAAAGACTACAAAAGCAACATTCTGGCCTACAACCACCTTAAGCTGGCAGAAACCATGTTTTGGCTTGACCAACCTGAAGAAGCCGAGCGGGAGATACAAATTGCAGAGGCATTCGACAGGAAGGATATTCAGGAGGATGTGCTGCAGGAATATCATCATCTGAAAGCCATGTTGCTGCAACAAAAGGGGGAAAATGAAGAAGCATTGAAGCACGCAATGTTGCTCAAACCTTCTGATTCGGCGAAATATCATCATTACAGGTTCGTTCCTGAGGTTTACAGGTTGCTCTCGGAAATCTACGCTGCATTGGGCGAGGCTAAGTTATCGTTGAAATTTGCCAGGAACTATTATCAGATGACCGATTCGATACAGGCACAGGGAAATCAAAGCAGGTCGATGATCATTTTGGCCAATCAGAATCATGAAATTGCCATGAATTCACTCATGCAGGCCAAAAAGAGGTTTTGGAGATTACTGACCGGTTCGGTATTTCTGTTGGTAATTACGCTCGTTATTTTAATACTTTACCGTAAGCTTTACCGCTCGAAACTGCTGCTTGTCAGGAAATCGATGGAAAACACCATTGCCGTTTCTGTGCAGGAAGCAACGGAAAATTCGGCAGGTGGTGATGCCATGAATCAAAAAGAACAGCATGAATTTATTAATATCATTACGAAGTTGACCAGGCTGCTGAACGATGAAAAGATTTATCTGGATCCACAACTTAGCATACAGGAAACGGCCAGGAGGATCGAAACCAACCGGACTTATCTTTCCAAGGCCATCAACAGTCAGCTGAACACAACCTTTCCCAATCTGGTGAATCAATACCGGATCAAGCATGCCATAATGCTGATCGCAAACGGATACACCTTAACGCACACACAGGAATCTCTTGCCCGTGAAAGTGGTTTTGCAAGCAGTACAGTGTTTATTGCTGCTTTTAAGCGGCATACAGGCGTTCTGCCCTCGTTTTTCGTTAAAAATTATGCGAAGCAAGGCAATCAGTGACACAAATCAGTTTATCCGGGAGGGAGTCCCTCCAATCGTATTTCGAGTTACATTATCAGACGCACTTATAGCTCAAACAATGGCTGATGAACAGTTGATTAATCAGGAATTGATTTTCTGTTTTTCCTGAAATCCCACGCCTTTTTGCCACCATAAGCCACTCCCAAAGCAGTTAAAATAAGCAATCCGCTGCCAA
>CALFEP010000120.1 GCA_937950125.1 uncultured Bacteroidota bacterium | reverse complement strand
ATGTGTTGAAATTAGGAATTCGCGATAAACGATAAACTTTGCGGTTCAAATGTAATGGGCGGTCGGTGTACATTCGGATAATGTGCTGGTCGATCCGGTATTGATTATAGTATCTTTTCGATCAAATCCGTAAAACAACAATGGGTATTTGTCATAATGAAAGGGTTTTTCTAAAACCGTCTTAACAGTTTTTCTTAGCGGACAAACCGGATATTTTTTAATAAACCTGATCATAAGGTAGAGCGGTAGAATTGCGGGTTTATTGATCGTTTCTGGCTTACTACACGTTTAATAGAGGAAAATTATCCGGAATACATGTAACATTTCCCTTTTTTCCATGTCATAATCTTATCAAAAAAACATTGGCTATGTTTAAAAATTATCTCATTTCCTCTTTACGTTTTTTTTCGAGAAACAAGGGTTACAGCCTGATCAACATCCTGGGTCTTTCCATTGGCCTAACTGTGAGTATTACCGGTTTTTTGTATGTGATCAACGAGCTTTCTTATGACAAATTCAATGTTAATGCCGGCAGAATTTACCGGATTGCTGTTGATGCCCTGGCTGGAAATACCGCCATTTATCAGACTTACACCCCTGCTGTGATGGCCGGCATGCTGTACAATGAATTCCCTGAAATTGACAAGGTAACCCGGATTGCTACTTTTGATGATGAATTGCTTAAGGCGGGTGAAAATGTTTTTCTTGAAGACAATATTTTTATCACTGATTCAACATTTTTCGAAATGTTTACCATTCCCGTGGTGAAGGGGGAAACAGGAAAACTGCTTAACCAACCGTTTACAGCAGTTCTTACCGAAAGTGCCGCAGTGAAATATTTTGGCGCCGAGAACCCTGTTAATCAGATTATACGGCGCGACACGATGAGCTTTAAAGTTATCGCCGTGGTGAAGGATATTCCCGAAAATTCCCATTTTCATTTTAACATTGCCCTCTCGTTGATCAGTTTCGATGGTTTTTACAACAACCCTCAATGGTTCGCCAATAATTTCCGAACCTATTTCCTGTTAAAGCCGAACACTGATCCGCAACAGGTGGCAGCCCGGCTTCCTGATTTCACTGACAAGTATCTTTTTAATGGTAATTATTCAAAGGCAACCCAAAAGGGCAACAAATGGGAACTTTACCTGCAACCGCTTACTTCCATTCACCTGAATTCTGAACTCAGGGGTGAATTTGAGCCTAATGGGCGTAAGGAGTACGTCTTTATTTTCCTGGTTGTTTCGGTTTTTATTTTACTCATTGCCTGCTTTAATTTTATCAACCTTTCCACGGCAAAGTCAGCGGCTCGTGCACGTGAGGTGGGTTTACGCAAGACTGTGGGCGCCGGAAGACAGGATCTTTTCTGGCAATTTATGGGCGAATCGTTGCTCACAAGTTACATTTCCCTGGCCGTTGCTCTTTTTTTTGTGGAACTTACCACACACTTTTTGAGACAATGGGAAGGCATACGCCTTTCGATGCCCTATCTGACCAACGTTTTTACCATCCCTGTTTTACTGCTTTTCGGGTTGATCGTCGGGCTGCTGTCTGGAATTTACCCGGCTATGGTTCTCTCTTCATTTAAACCCGTTTTTGCGCTGAAAAAACAACTGGTAAAAAGCAGCAGCACCCCCTGGCTCAGGAATGTCCTGGTTACTTTCCAGTTTGCCACTTCTGTGATACTCATCATTGGCACTTTTGTAATTTACAAACAACTTGAACTGCTTCAAAATTCAGGTCTTGGCTTCGACAAGGAAAGGATTATTACTATTGACAACGCGTCGGTAATTTCCGGGAAAATCGAATCATTAAAATCAGATCTTAAAGCCCTGCCGTTTGTTGAAGAGGTTTCTGCCGTTTGGAATATGCCCGGAGAACATTTCCCCAATCTTGGTTTTGGTGCTGAAGATTTTGAGGGGGGCTATACGCTGAACCTTACCGCTGGTGATGAAGACCTGGATAAAGTGCTGAAATTTGAGATTATCAAGGGACGGTATTTCTCAAAAGAGTTTGGAACAGATTCCACAGGGATTATTATCAACGAATCTGCATTGAAACTGCTGGGTTATGATGACCCAATCGGGAAAAAGCTGAACACCTGGAGCGACCCTCCAAAAGTGTTCCACATAACGGGTGTGGTGAAGGATCTTTGCTATGAATCGAAACACCAGAAAGTGATGCCGATGGGCATTGTGAATATTGACGGACCTTTCGGATTGCAGCCCGGTTCGGTGGCAGTACGGGTCAGCCCTGGTGATTATCGCGAAATGCTTTCCGGCATCGAAAGTATCTGGGATGAATATTCGCCGGCTGTTCCTTTCAAATATTCCTTTTTTGAAAAGGACTACGACAACCTTTATATCAACGAAATGCAAACCCGCAAGCTGTTTTTGGCTTTTTCATTTCTGGCTGTCTTCATCGCATGCCTTGGATTATTAGGGCTTGCATCATTTCTGCTACAACAAAAAACAAAAGAGATCGGGGTCAGGAAGGCGTTTGGCGCCAGCACCATTTCCATTTCTCTCCTCTTCTCCAGGAACTTTACGAAATGGGTTTTGTTAGCCAACCTGATTGCCTGGCCCGTGGCATGGTACTTTTTTGATAACTGGCTCAACAATTTTGCTTACCGCACAGGACTTTCCTGGTGGTTTTTTGTCCTTGCCGGAATCGTTTCACTGGCCATTGCCCTGGTTACTGTCAGCTATCAGACTGTCCGCGCTGCATCGGGTAAGCCGGTTGAAGCGCTGAGGTATGAGTGAGAAAAATATCTTTTGTTTCGGGTTCAACATTAAACATTCGAAATTGGGTGAATTTGTCTGGCGTTATTTAGCGCTAACATCGCCGGGAGCGATAGCATCGCCTTTCCATCAGCATTTTTCGTGTTTTTGTGCTACTTCGGCAGGCTCAGTACAGGTTTTGTGGCCAAAAATCAATACCCGTAAACCTTCCCCTCCCACTTTTCCACCACCACGCGCCAGGTGCATACTTCGTTGACGGATGGAACGCCGAAGGTGAAATCGCGGCCGGCATATTTGCGCATGATGATGTTGAGGGCTTCCTGTTTTTTGTCGAAATCTTCGATGAACTCCACTTTGCCGTGGGCTAACACACTGCGGTAGCGCATTCCCCAACTGCAGGCCACATTTTCGTTTTGCCAGCGAAGGGCATGGTCGGTGCTGAACGAGACACAAACGTCAGGATTTTTGCGCAAAGCAGTAATTTTCTTGCCGTTTTGTGACGAATGAAGGTAAATGTTACCCTCAAAAAGCCCGAAATTCATGGGAACAATGTAGGGTTTACCGTCTTCGCCGGTCATGGCCACATAACAGGCCTGGCACCGGTCGGCAATTTCAAGAACTTCTGCAAGGTTTTCAAGAAGTTTGGTTTTCATAATCAGTTGTGTTGAGGGTGACGATTATTTGAACTGTTTATCAATGAATTGACTATTGAAACGATCAGGCTGAAAGCCAGCGCCCACCAGAACCCAGCGATTTGAAAACCGGGTACGATTTCGCCAGCCAATAAAACCATCAGCGCATTGATGACCAGTAAAAACAACCCCAGTGTAAAAAACGTGATCGGGATGGTGAGAACCACAAGGATAGGTTTAAGTACCATATTCAGGATGGCTAAGACAAATGCGACCAGCAGAGATGTGACGTAATCTTTCACAGAAATTCCCCGTAAAAGCCAGTCAGCAAATATGACCGAAAATGACGAAAGGATGATTTTTACCAAAAAATTCATGTTTCAGATATTTTAAAAACGTGGGCTAAAGTAGTTATTTACAGGTTAAAAGGAGGAAAAGTTGACCGAAAAAAGGAATTGAGAAGTAAAACTTTGTTCTTTGGGAAGGTAAACCAACCGGCAGCCAAGCTCGAGCGGCGCCACAAACCGCAGCACGTGCACGTCGGCAACCAGGTCGATGCCGGTGGAGTTGTAAATGGTGCTGAAGCCCTTGTGCAATCCTTCGGCATGATCGAAAAACAGGTTGGCTTTGAGGCGTTTCAGGTAAAAAAGTGATGACAAACTGAAATCGGGGTAAAGCACCGGAAACTTGTAATTCACGGCAAAACTGGCAAGTTCATCAGAATATTGACCGGTGTAGCCGCGGGGATAGGAAATCATATTTCCGTAATAGGTGGAATTATCGAGCCGCTTTTGGTAACCCAGGTAAAAATTCAGGCTGTGGTGACGGAACAATCCCGGGAAAAACAGGCGCGTCTGAGCGCCAAACATCGAACCGAGGGTGTCGCCTTCAAAAGGTGCTGTTCGCAGCATCAAATCAACAATTTGTCCCCATTTTGGATACATGTCGCGGTCAACGGTTTTCATGAGGCTGTAATAGTAAAGTCGTTGATTGATGGTTTTATAGTTGCTTCTTTTAAACCTCACCGGGGCTTCCGGGTCCATGTCCAACTGAGTGTAATTTAGCCCGATTGAGTGTTGAAGCGTGCGTGAATATTTGCCTGAAGTCAGGTTGAAAGGAATTCTCACGTTGGATGAAAAATTGGTTTCCATCCACGAAAAATCAACCCGGTTCTCAGCCGTATCGAAAGTATAAGATTCTCTTTTTCCATAATCCGCCTGAAAATCGAGCACCGGGTACCAGCCCTCGTAGCTGAAATTCAGGTAATATTTTCCCGTCTCCTCGTTCATGTCCCATTTGTAGCCAAGCGTGGTAAATGCCGTGCTCAGCACATTTTGAGACATCATCGAAACCCCGGGATTGATCTCGGTGTTGCCGGCGTCCACCGAAACCGGTCCCCAACTGTGAAAATTAAAAAGGTGAGAAAGCTTTGAATAATTGCGGATTTCGTGCCGGGCAGCCGAAATCTTTCCGGGTTCCAAGGTTTTTCCTTCCTGTTGGGCCAACGTTTGAAACAATTTATCGCTGTTGTCGCTGACCAGGCTTAACGGAATATTGGTTTTTTCCGCAAGGCTTAACTGGCTGATAATAAAACCATCAGCGGTATAATTTGAAAAGAGAAGTGTTTTTCCTTCCGACGAAATTTGTGGATCGGTGGTGCCGTATTTCACTCCGGAAACCATCGAAATATCCCGGGTTTTCAAATCAAGGCAAAAGAGATTATCCACCCCCGACCAGGCCCCGACAAAGTAAACCTGGTTTTGAAACATCACCGGTTTTGAAATTTCTGTAAAAGTAAAATCAGTTAATAATTCAACTTTCCCGGTTTCAGGTCTGGCAAGGGCCAGGCATTTTCCTTTATCGCCAACAGCAACAAAAACAATGCTTTTTCCGTCTTCCGACCATGCAGGCCAGGTGATAAACCCATTTCCCGGAAGGGCTATTTGCTTTAAAATATTTCCCGTGGCTGTTTCCAGAATTACCATCCTGAATTCCTGGTTTTCAGAAACCTCAACAGCCACAGTTTTTGAAGCATCCGGTGACAAATCGGGGGCAAACCAGCGCGACCTTCTATTCAGGATTTTTACTGCTTTGGTTTGTAAATCATAGGTTTTAATGACCGAAAAATCCTGGTTTTGCCAGCGCAGATCGTACTTGTGTTCAGTCCAGGCAAGCATTTCATTGGCGTAGGTGAGGCTACCCGCATCATAAAACCCTGGTGTGAAAAGGGTGGTTTCGTTGCCATGTTCATCCATTTCCACAAAGCGGGCAAGGTCGTTGAGAGCGCGTTTTTCGGCAACGATGGTGCTGTTTTCAGTAAAATGAGGGCGGAGGTAATTGGTAAAAAATTTCTTTTCAGGAATAATTTTGTTAAGGATGTCATAATATTCATTTTCTGCATTTTGCTGTTCCCAACCAGCCTTCAGCTGGTTCATCGAGAAATTGTAGAAACCGGTTTTGTTCATCCCTGTTACTTTTTTAATTCCCTGCGAAAAGGGAACGACCATCCAGGGATTTTTGCCAACATTGTCGATGGTGTGGTTCCAAAGTCCGGTTCCAAAAGTTTTTCTTCCCTGCGAAACCAATTGATAACCCAGTTCGTACCGGTTGGGGATAAAATCTTTGTACGACCCGAAAACAGCTTTGTCATACGAGTAAATTTTCTTATCCAAAACCTGTGCTCTAACCGGCATTGTGAAGGAGGGTGTTCTTCCGCGTCCGGTCTGGCTTAGGCCGGTTTCGGCGGCTACCGCATCACCTTCGACAAACCAGAGCGGGACGTACAAGCCAAAAACGGCAGCAGTCACTTGTTGGCCAAACAGATATGTCAACAGTTTTGTGAGTCCCTGGTTGAGTTTGGTAAGTTGAATCTGGTGCCGGTATTCGTGGAGTGCCAGTTGCTGAAACCATTCCTGGCCGTAAGTGTCCTGCGGCGGAACGGTGTAAAAGTCCATGCGGCGGGGCGCCCACAGCGATTGTGCGTTGGAAATGGTGGACCGGTTGTGAAGTACCACCGGCACTTTTTTGGGGTTTGCCTTTAGTGAAGTTGAGTCAAGCATTCGCGCATACTCCAGCACGTTGGCCACGTAATTGGCTGTTTTTTCGTATCCTTCCGGAAAAATGACTTTAAAACCCGCCGTGTTGATTTGTTTCCATTTAATGGATGTCGGGTCCTGCCCCGAACTATAATATTGTGAAGAAGCCTGCTGGCTGAAAATCAGCAACAAAACACACGCAACAAGGGTTTTCTTCATCAGGAGCAGGCTTGGTTACAAAGGCTTTTTTGACATAAGTCCCTGGAAAAAATTCCAGAGCGGTTCGTCGGGTGTCGGGGCAACAATGGTTACTTCCTCTTTTGAAACCGGGTGCATGAATTTAAGGCTCCGCGCATGAAGATGAATGGAAGCGTCGGGGTTGGAGCGCGGGAATCCATATTTCAGGTCGCCTTTGATGCGGCAGCCGATGGAGGCCAGTTGGGTTCTGATCTGGTGATGGCGGCCAGTGAAAAGCTCGACCTGAAGCAGGAAATAGCGGTCGCTGGCGGCCATCAATTTATAGCTGAGCTCGGCTCTGACAGCATCGGGATTTGTTTCGCTGGTAATGAACGACTTGTTTTTGGTAATATCCTTGCGCAGGTAGTTCACCAGGTAATCTTCGTCTTTTGGCGGTTGTTGGTCAACCACAGCCCAGTAAATCTTTTGCAGATTGCGTTTCCTGAACATATCGTTGAGCCGGGCAAGGGCTTTGCTGGTACGGGCAAAAATAACGGCGCCGGTAACCGGTCTGTCGATCCTGTGAACGACGCCCAGATAGACATTTCCGGGTTTGTCGTATTTTTCTTTGATGTAGTCTTTCACCTCATCCCTGAGGGTTTTATCGTCGTAAACATCAGCCTGTACAATATCACCGGCTATTTTGTTGACTATAATGAGGTGATTATCTTCAAAAAGAACCTGATTACGCATTTATTGGGTGTAATTAGAAATACAGTTAAAAAGCTATGAGTGATTGTATTAGTATTGTTCTCTTTCGTTAGGAAAATCGCGGCTTTTCACATCGGTGATGTAAGCCTGAACAGAACCCTGAATTTCCTCGCTCAGGTTGTGATACCGGCGAAGGAATCGGGGTGAGAATTTCTGGGTAATACCCAGCATGTCGTGAAGAACCAGCACCTGGCCATCCACATCGGCGCCGGCGCCAATTCCAATGGTCGGAATTCTTGTTTCGCTGGTAACCTGGCCGGCTAATTTGGCAGGAATTTTTTCCAGTACAATGGCGAAACACCCGGCTTCTTCGATCAGGTGGGCATCTTCGATGAGTTTTTGAGCCTCAGCATCTTCGGTGGCTCTCACCACGTAGGTGCCGAATTTGTGGATCGATTGCGGGGTCAATCCGAGATGCCCCATTACGGGTATTCCAGCCGAAAGAATCCTGTCGATGGATTCTGTAATTTCACGTCCACCTTCCATTTTTATGGCATTCGCCCCTGACTCTTTCATGATCCGGATAGCCGAATGCAACGCTTCTTTTGAATTTCCCTGATAGGTTCCAAAAGGGAGATCAACCACCACCAATGCCCGCGAAACAGCCCGCATCACCGAGGAAGCATGATAAATCATCTGGTCGAGGGTGATGGGCAAGGTTGTGGTGTAACCGGCCATCACATTTGAAGCCGAATCGCCCACCAGAATTACATCAATACCAGCGCTGTCCAACAACCCGGCCATCGAGAAATCATACGCCGTAAGCATAGCGATTTTTTCGCCTTTCAGCTTCATTTCCTGCAAAACATGGGTTGTTATTTTTTGGTAAACATTGGCTTCTTTTCTTTTCATAAAATGCTTAAAATGTTGAGTTATTCTTCTTTCCCGAAAGGCAACAATTGTAATAAACGTTCAAAATAAATGGCCAATATTGCCGTTTGGCTTCTGTTTATTTTGCAAAACTACAACTTTTAACAAAGATGAGAAAAATATTACTCGCGCTACTTGCTTCACTGCCTTTGCTTTTCATGCCCTCCTGCGAGACTGACGTTGACATAAATTCAACCTGGGAAGAAATTACCATTGTTTACGGTCTGCTGGATAAAGGCGATAATGTTCACTATTTCAGGATTAATAAAGCATTTTTGGGTGGAAATGTGCTGGAAGTTGCCAAAATTGCCGATTCGTCTTACTATCAAAACCAATTGCAGGTTGTGCTTGAAGGTTACGAAAATGGCACACTAAAACAAACCATTCCTTTTGACACAGCCACTATTTCAAATAAAGATACCGGTTTCTGGTACAACCCGTACATGGTTGTTTACAAAGGCACAGGGCAACTCAATCCCGGGTACCAGTACAAACTTTACATTAAAAATACAAAATCGGGGAAGGAAATCCGTGGCACCACCAACCTGGTTCAGGATTTCAGCATTGAAGCCCCACCTGCCGGTGGCAAAATCAATTTCGTTTACGACCAATTTATTAATTTTAAATGGAAATATGCCAAAAACGCCATCCGTTATGAACCGCTGATTATTTTCAAATATTGGGAAATTCCTTTGGGCACTTCCGATACCATCCTAAAATACATGGAATGGCCACAAACCATAAAGTTTGGAGAAAACCTGACCGGAGAAGGTGAAATGCAGCCTGTTTCGGTGAGTAGCAACGGTTTTTATTCGACCATTCTTACAAAACTGGATCAGAATTTTGAAGGTGAACGCCTTGCCGACAGCATCTTTTTCTATGTTTCGGCAGCAGGCCCGGAATACGACGCCTACCTGAAAGTGAACGAACCCTCGTCAAGTCTGGTTACCGAGCGCCCCGAATACACCAACATCGAAGGTGGTTTTGGTTTTATGTCGAGCCGCTTCCAGATCGTACGTGGCAAAAGGCTGCACGTTGACACCGAATCAAACCTGATTGATTTGAATATCGGATTTGTGAAAAATCCGCATTTGTAATCACACCACTCTTTTTTTGATTTACTGAATCCCTTGCACACCCCCGCAGTTAGTTGACCATGTAAGGATTCAAAACTTCCAATTCTTCAATCTTTTCAAAATCTTTGATGTTTCGGGTGATCAGGGTAAGATTGTTTACAAGGGCAGTAGCTGCGATAATGGCATCAGGGAGTTTTGTTTTATAATTTTTCCTGATATTGATTGTTTTCACAATTATCGGTTCCTCTAAACCAAAAACTTCGGAGGATTTAATAAAACCGGACAAAACACTGGTTTGAGATTCACTGGCTCCGGGCCAGGATAATAGTTCCATTCTTGTAATCACTGAAATCTTTGAGACATTACTGTCAATAAGTTGGTTGGTTTTCTCTGGTAGCTTATCATCCAGATAATCAATCACCGTGTTAGTGTCGATCAGGTATTCTTTTACCATTCTTCTCGTGATTTTGTGACATTTTCTTGAAAATCGGCATACTGAGCATCTGTCAGGTTTAAGCTACCTCGAAAATTTGCCACTTCTTTTTTGCTTGTTTGTGTTTCCAGCCGCAGAATAATTACCTCCACTTTTTCAGCCTTGAAATCATCCGGAAGTAAAATCTCAAGGATGTTATCCTTTACATCTACTATTTGCCTTACTGCCTGCATATTGTTTAGTTTATTTGAAATTTTGTTGGTAACTGCAACCACATTCATGTAATTGTATTGACGATTGTAAAAGTAATCATTTTTTTCGCAAAATTTGACCTTATTAAGAATTAGGTGCTAATATTGTACACGTTAACATTTAAACCGTGTACTCATGACAAAGCAAGTTGTTTTTATCATCCTTCTTGCCCTTACGCTGGGCGTGTTTTTCTACACAGTTTCAAAAATTGCCGCCTATTTTAAATTAACAAAACCTTTTCCTATTGGCGACATTGGCAAACGCGTCAACCTGATGCTGAAAGTGGCCATCGGGCAAACCAAAATTTTCAGGTTCCCGCTGGTTGGATTTGCGCATGCGCTTGTTTTCTGGGGATTTTGTGTGGTGGGTTTTGGCAGCCTCGAAATGGTATTTGACGGCGTTCTTGGCGTCGAAAAATCGTTTGCCTTCATGGGTTGGTTTTACAGGTTGATGATGATTTTGGGGGATGTTTTCGCCATCCTGGTGGGCGTTTCCATACTTGCCTTCCTGGTTCGACGCCTCGTGCTCCACATCAGCCGTTTCAAAGGCATTGAGATGAAAAAAATCTCTAAAACAGATGCCAACCTGGCCTTGTTGGCCATTCTTTTTCTGATGGTTACCCTTACGGGGATGAACATGTATTACTATCTGCTCAATCCAGATCATGCGCAGGGACATTATCCGGTGAGTAAATTTCTGGTTGGACAGTTTTTTAATGTTCATACAGTAAATATTGCTTCAGCCCGATTTTGGCTTGAGTTTTTCTGGTGGTCGCACATTGTAACCATTTTTGTTTTTGCCAATGCACTGCCTTATTCCAAACATTTTCATGTGTTTATGTCGGTTCCCAATGTTTTCCTCAGCCGGCTTGAACCGCTTGGAAAGCTGGCAAATATGGAAAGTGTTACCCGTGAGGTAAAGCTGATGATGGACCCAAACGCCGCTTATTCAACCCCTCCTGCCGACGCACCCATTGAGCGTTTTGGTGTGAAAGACATTGAAGATGTTACCTGGAAAAACTACCTGGATTCGCTTTCGTGCACCGAGTGCGGCAGATGTACCTCCGTTTGCCCGGCCAACATTACAGGGAAAATGCTTTCGCCCCGCAAAATCATGATGGACACCCGTGCCCGGATGAAGGAAAAAGGCCCGGAACTCGTGACAAAAGGAAAGGATTTTTCAGATAACAAATCACTCATCAGAGACTACATAACTGAAGAAGAACTCTGGGCGTGCACCACCTGCAACGCCTGTGCCCAGGAATGCCCGATCAACATCAATCATCCATCACTTATTGTTGATATGCGCCGTTACCTGTTTATGGAAGAATCTGCAGCCCCTGGAGAACTAAACGCCATGTTTACCAACATCGAAAACAACGGCGCTCCGTGGCAGTATCCACCTCAGGACCGCATGAAATGGGCTGTTGAAGCCGGACTGGAAGTTCAGGTAATGGCTGATTTGTTTGCTCAGGGCAAAAAGCCGGAATACCTGGTTTGGATTGGCTCCTCCGGCGCGTACGATGACCGCTACAAAAAGGTAAGCCGCGAGTTTGTAAAAATCCTCAACCATGTTGGTGTTGATTATGCCGTGTTGGGAGAAGAGGAAATCGACACTGCCGATTCAGCCCGCCGCGCAGGAAACGAAATGCTGTACCAGATGCAGACACTCCAGATTCTGGAGATATTTAAGATGTATGAAGTAAATAAAATCATCACCTGCTGCCCACACGATTACAATACATTTAAAAACGAATATCCCGATTATGGAGGCAATTTTGAGGTGATGCACCATTCGCAATTCCTACAAAAACTGATGGCCGAAGGTAAAATCAAACTGGCTGAGGCTGCATTTAAAGGCAAAAAAGTCACCTTCCACGACCCTTGTTACCTTGGAAGGGCAAACGGAGAATATGAGGCCCCGCGCCAGGTTCTTGCCGGTGCAGGATGCAACATCACCGAAATGAAACGCAGCAAGAGTTTTGCACTGTGTTGTGGTGCCGGCGGTGGTCAGATGTTTAAGGAAGCCGAAAAGGGGAACAAGGAAGTATTTATCGAACGAATTGAAGACGCCATTGACGTGGAAGCCGACATTGTTGCCACCGCCTGCCCGTTCTGCATGGTGATGATGACGGACGGTATCAAATACAAAAACCGCGAAGAAACCATGAAGAATTATGATATTGCTGAAATGGTAAGTCTGGGAATGGGGTTGTAAAAAAGCTGCGCCGGAA
>CALFEP010000119.1 GCA_937950125.1 uncultured Bacteroidota bacterium | reverse complement strand
TTTAGTTTTTAAAAATCACATATTCAGTCGGTTAAAACAAACAATTTTTAAAAATTCCCAAAGCGTCAGAAGTCAGGAAAGAATACGAATTGTGGGTGTTGGGTAATGCCTGGTAAGCGCAGTGTATTTTTACCCGGTTAAAAATAAACCGCGCATCATTCGTGATGCTGATTCCTGTCAGGAAGCGAACTCACCAATAATGGTAAAATTTCCTGTTACTTTTTGTCCTTTGGTTACGAGGATTTTTGTGCTTAGAGGAAGGAAAAGATCGACACGGGAGCCAAATTTGATAAAGCCTAACTCGTGGCCTTGAGTGACAGTTTTGGCAGTTTTGGCATAACAGCTTATCCTTTGGGCAACGGCCCCTGCAATCTGGCGTACAAGAATTTTGGTTCCATCGTCTTTTCGTATCACAACCGTGGTTCTTTCGTTAAGATCAGAGGATTTTGGGTGCCAGGCCACAAGGAATCTTCCTGAATGGTGTTTGTAAAACTCGACTATTCCACTGATAGGATACCAGTTTTTATGTACATTTACTGGCGACATGAAAATGGAAACCTGCAAACGATTATCTTTAAAATACTCACTTTCAAATGTTTCTTCGATGACCACTACTTTTCCATCAGCTGGTGAAAAAATTACTTTTTCGTCCATCATTAACTCGCGGTAAGGATTTCGGAAAAACCTGACAATGAAAACGAAAAAGAAAAATGACGATACATAAAGAAAATAATGAACCAGTGTTTGGCTTGGATTATAATAGTTAATAAAAACGAGTGAAAGCAACAGCACAACAAAAACAATGAAAATGATTTTAAACCCTTCCTTGTGAATTCGCATTATAAAGCTTTGTATATCAAATTAATAAATAATAAATCAACACTGCCGGTGCAGCAAACAAAACTGCATCAAAACGGTCTAACATACCTCCATGCCCCGGCAGAATGTTACCGGAATCTTTTACATTCAGGCTTCTTTTGAGCAACGACTCGACCAGGTCGCCAAAAGTACCAAAAAACATGATAATCAATGCCTCGCCTGCAAGAATGGCAAAATCAATCCGATGCATGATTAGCGCCACAATCCAGGCTGCCAACAATCCAAATAAAAAGCCGCCGGCAGCACCCTCCCACGATTTTTTTGGCGATACCCGTTCAAGTAACCGATGACGCCCCAACATCATTCCTGTCAGATAAGCAAAAGTGTCGTAGGTCCAGAGGATGACAAAAAAAACAATCAGGTTGGCCGGATGGTATTCTTCTGCGACAAGTCCGGGGTTAAGTATAAAATTTAATGCTGAAAACGGAATCGCGATGTAAATAATCCCAACAATAGTAACAGAAACATTAAGGAAGGGGGTTTCCTTTTTTCTGAAAAGTTCGTATAAAAACAGGATTAAAGGCAACACCAATGATATGACAAGATACTTGAGCGCTATGATTTGCATTGCTGCCAATGAAGCAAGCAAATAGATCAACACACCGGCAATGGTACCGGTAATTAACTGTACCTCAACCCCTGACCGTTGCTTAATCAAACGAAAGAATTCGACAAGTGTGGCAAGGGTTATCACAAAAAACAATGCTGAAAACCATCCATGGCCTAAAAGGATTGACCCGATAATGGATGCAACGAAGAAAAAACCTGTAACAGTGCGTACGATCAGGTTATTCACTTTCCTTATGTTCCGCTAAAAGTTGCTGTGCTTTTTCGAAATCGGTCTTCTGGACATACAATTCGACATCACCCAGCAAAAATTCCGAATCCCGCTTGTTCATCACAATGGTTTCAATCTGGTTTTCTTCCAGCATTCCTCTAATAACTTCGGCGGAAAATTCATCGCCTGTTGTTTTAAGTAGTACCCAATTTTCGTCCATGATAATTTTTGTTTGTTTTATTATTGGTTGTCGTCCACCAGCAACACATACAACTGCCGAGGCCCGTGAACACCCATTACAAGCGTTTTCTCGATATCTGCAGTCCTGCTCGGACCAGTAATTACAGAAATGGCAGATGGCAAACCGTCACTGTACCTTGTCTTGATTTGCCTGAGTGCATCCTTCAAATCATCAACCATTTGTGAGGTGTAGGCAATAACAATATGAAAGTCGGGGAAAACATGCATTCGGCGTCCGGAAAAATTGCGTGAAGAAACTACGATGCTACCCAACCGTGCAACCAGAAACTCGCAATGTGTTATGCCAACAACCATTTTTTCGATGAAAGCCGGGTTAGTTTCTACCTCTATTTCGTACTCATTAAAAAGAGGAATCAGCTCTTTTTCGAGGTAAAATACTGTGTTGATTTCAAAATCTTTTAAGATGTATTTAAGTTTTCCGGCCAGATCGGATTCGTCTTCGCAATAAACAAATTTACCACCTACCTTTGTAAATTCCTGAGCAAAAGTAACTTCTGCCATTTCCTTCATCGGTTGATAAACGCTGGACTCAAATTCGACATTTGGAAAAGGATTGTCTGATTTTTCGATCAGGGCATTTCTGATATGTTTAAAAATCTTTTCCCGTGTTGTCGATTCGTCCATTTCGTTGTTGTGAAGTTGGTTGATGTTTTGCGGCTTTTTATTATCCTAAAATAATATTTTGCCCTAAAATTATAAAAACTATTCAAGTGGGGTGTTTCATTTACTAAATGCCAATACTTTTTTCTCAGTTTTTTCAGTTTCTGATTGAGAATCTTCCAGCAATTTAATTTGTTTTTCCTTTAGCTTTTTTCTTTCTTCTTCCTGTTGAATTTCAAGTTCCAGATCGCGTTTAAAAGTACGTTTTCCGAAAATATTTTCAAGGTCTTCGCGGAAAATAACTTCTTTTTCGAGCAATACCTGTGCAAGTTGATCAACTTTTTCCTTGTTGCGGCTTAGCAAATCAAGCGCTCTTTTGTAAGCTGACTCAACAAGTTCATGTACTTCTTCGTCAATAACCTGAGCAGTTTTTTCGCTGTAGGGTTTTGTGAGCGAATATTCCTGTTGACCTGTTGAATCGTAAAAACTTATGTTTCCAATTCGCTTATTCAGGCCAAAATAGGTAACCATAGCGTAGGCCTGTTTTGTAACTTTTTCAAGATCGTTGAGAGCACCGGTTGAAACCGTTCCAAAGTTTGTTTCTTCCGAAGCCCTTCCTCCCAGGGCAGCCGTCATTTCATCAAACAATTGCTGGTGGGTAGTTATTTGTCTTTCTTCGGGGAGGTACCAGGCGGCGCCAAGCGCTTTACCACGGGGAACAATGGTTACTTTAACCAGCGGCGAGGCATGTTCGAGCAGCCAGCTAACGGCGGCATGGCCTGCTTCGTGGTAGGCTATGGTACGCTTTTCGTCCATCGAAATGATTTTATTACGCTTCTCCAATCCTCCGATAATCCTGTCGATTGCATCCATAAAATCCTGACGCTCAACAATTTTTTTCTCTTTACGGGCACTTATCAACGCAGCCTCGTTGCAAACATTGGCAATATCGGCGCCCGAAAATCCCGGTGTTTGTTTTGCAAGAAACTCAACGTCAACGGTTTCGTTGTATTTAATAGGTTTCAGGTGTACCTGAAAAATGGCTTTTCGTTCTTCGAGGTCGGGAAGCTCAACATGAATCTGACGATCGAAACGTCCGGCACGTAAAAGTGCACGGTCGAGAATATCAGCGCGGTTGGTTGCAGCAAGAATGATAACGCCGGCGTTGGTACCAAATCCATCCATTTCGGTAAGCAACTGATTCAGGGTGTTTTCGCGTTCGTCGTTGGCGCCGGTTATGGCATTACGTCCGCGTGCCCTGCCAATGGCATCTATTTCGTCGATGAAGATGATGCAGGGAGCTTTGTCTTTTGCCTGCCTGAAAAGATCGCGTACTCTTGATGCCCCTACACCTACAAACATTTCGACAAAATCGGAACCCGAAATCGAGAAAAACGGAACATTGGCTTCACCAGCCACCGACTTGGCCAGCAACGTTTTACCGGTTCCCGGAGGTCCAACAAGCAAGGCTCCCTTTGGAATCTTTCCTCCCAAATCGGTGTATTTATTCGGATTTTTCAGGAAATCAACAATTTCCATAATTTCAACCTTGGCCTCCTCCAATCCAGCAACATCCTTAAAAGTAATTTTCACATGCGTATCCTTGTCAAAAAGGGTTGCCTTGGATTTGCCTATATTAAAAAGCTGGCCGCCACCAGCCCCGCCCCGGCTCATCATGCGCATCAGAAACACCCATAATCCAATCAATAACAACAGAGGCAATACCCAGCTAAGAATTTCTCCAGTCCAGTTTCGCCGCACCTGATTTTGAATGTAAACCGGGTTGGGCTTATCAACCTGAACCTTTTCAACATCTTTTTCGAATGATTCAACCGAGCCTATGGTGTAGCGGTATTGTGGGGTTTTGCCAAAAAATTCGCTGTTAGGTTCTTTGCTCAGGTCCTGATAACGCTGTTTGTTGAGCCTGTCGGCTTTTATGAATATCTCAGCAAATTCGCGGTTTATTAAAACAATTTTTTCAACATCCTCCTCGGCTAACATTTCCTTAAGTTCACCCCAGGTGGTTTCTTTCACTACGTTTTCACCTTTGTAAAAATATGCAGCAATAAAAACGCTGGCAATTACAATGTAAATCCAGTAGAAATTAAACTTTCCTTTCGATCCGCCTTTTTTATTCGGATTAATAAATCCTCTGAAAGGGTCCTTTTTTTGTTCCTTTTCCTGATTTTCCTGATTTTCCTGATTAATGCTTTTATTTTCTTCGGCCATTTTGTCTTTTAAAAATATTTTTTCTTTATTGATCAAATTTAATTGTTGGTGCATCCGCCCACAATCCTTCCAGGTTATAAAAACTTCGACTTTTCACATCAAAAACGTGCACAACCACATCTACATAATCCAGCAAAATCCATTCTGCATTTTGCCAGCCCTCTTTGTGCCAGGGGCGGACACCGGCATTTTTCAAAACGGTATTTTCAACCGAATCAGCAATTGCCTCTACCTGTGTGCGCGAATTTCCATGACAAATTACAAAATAATCGCAGATAGAATTGTTAATCCTGCTCAAATCAATTTGTACAATCTGGTAACCTTTTTTTTCGCGAATACCTTCAAGTACATGTTCTATTGTTTCAATTTTCTCTCTTTTTTGCTTATTATCAATCATTTAATTTAAATCAAACTTTTGGCAAAAGTAACTATTTTTGATCACCAATTTTTATGTAACGGATTTAAAACGCGGGTGCTTCAAAAAACAGCAAAAGGTTGATCAAAAATGATGCCTCTGCTGATTTTACAGCCAGCACAACAAAATAAACCAGGGAATAAATCACATTGTTCATATGAAAACAAGATGTTTTGGCAGAATTATCAGCAGGTTTGAGACGATCAGCTCTACTAACCAGTTTGCTGAAGAACTACTTCTCCATGAAAAGCCTTGCGAAGGATCGGTAGTTCTGGCCGGATTTCAGGAAAATGGACGCGGCGCAGGAAACAATTCCTGGCACAGCGAGGCAGGTAAAAACTTGTTGGCAAGCATAATTCTTTATCCCGAAAACCTATCACCTTCAAGACAATTTGAGCTGAACAAGGTAATTTCGCTGGCTGTACTTTACTGCGTTAAAAGTTTGATTCCCAGTCAAAAAGTTGTTATTAAATGGCCCAACGATATTTATGTGGATTACAAAAAAATTGCCGGAATATTAACAAAAAACACCATTGCCGGTAATGTAATAGGACACACGATTGTTGGGGTTGGCCTGAATGTAAACGAAGATACATTTCCGGCTGAACTGCCAAATCCTGTTTCGTTAAAACAGTTAAGCGGACAACTTTATGAAATTGATGAAGTTATAAGAGCGTTGATGAATTTTTTAGAAATTTTGTATGAGAAAATTAAATACAACGAATTTGATTTCATCCACCATGAATATTTGGAAAATCTTTTAAATCTCAACCGAAAAGCCTGGTACCGAAAAGAGAATCAATTGTTTGAAGGTATCATAAGAGGGGTTTCGCCCTTTGGTAAACTCATGATGGAAACCGATAATGTGTTGTCAGAATACGATTTTAAGGAAATTTCGTTTTTATTTAAAAATTTTGAAAGCCAATGAAATTAAAGGAAATATGCACAATTATCGAGGACTTTGCCCCACTTTCGCTTCAGGAATCGTATGACAATTCAGGGCTGTTGATTGGAGAACCTGATTTGGAAGTTAAAAAAGCCCTGATAACCATCGACGTAACCGAAGAAGTTGTAAACGAAGCCATTAAATCAGGATGCGATTTGATTGTTTCACATCATCCGCTCATTTTTAAAGGATTAAAAAAAATTAACAGTAAAAATCCTGTTGAACGTATTGTTAAAAAATGCCTGCAAAACAACATTGCTGTTTACGCAGCCCACACCAATCTCGACAACATCAGGGAGGGCGTTAATGCCATGATCAGCCATAAACTTGGATTGCAAAACACGCGGATATTATCGGTCAAAACGCAGATATTGAGAAAATTAGCTGTTTTTTGCCCCGAAAGCCATGCCAGGCAGGTGCGTGAAGCTGTTTTTCAGGCTGGCGCCGGACACATCGGCAATTATGACAGTTGTAGTTTTAACCTCGCGGGGCAGGGAACTTTCAGAGCGATGCAGGGCGCCGATCCGTTTGTAGGAAAAGTTGGACAACTCCATTTTGAGAACGAGGTACGTATCGAAGCAATTTACCCGGTTTACAGCGAACGTAATATTATTATCGCCATGCAAAAAGCGCATCCTTACGAAGAAGTGGCATATGATATTTATTCACTTGAAAATGAATTTAATGCAGTGGGTGCGGGAATGATTGGGGAGTTGGAAAATGAAACCGATAGTGTGGAATTTTTGCAAAAGCTGAAGGAAATGTTTGAAACCGGTTGCATCCGTCACACCAAAATCGTGAGTGAAAAAGTAAAGAAAATTGCTGTTTGTGGAGGAAGCGGCATTTTTTTGCTGAACGATGCCATTAAGGCTGGGGCTGATGTTTTTATAACCGGTGATGTTAAGTATCACGACTTTTTTGAGGCTGACGACAAAATTATTATTGCCGACGTTGGTCATTTCGAGAGTGAACAATTCACCAAAGAATTATTAATGAACCTTCTGAAGAAAAATATTTCTACTTTTGCCGTTCAGATTTCGAAAGTAAAAACGAACCCGGTTTTTTATCTTTAAAAACTAAATTAATTAAAATCAGGGTATTATTATTATGGAAAGTTCAAAAGGAAATATTGAAGAAAAAAACATGGCAAACCCATCAGGCATCGACGATCAGTCAGAAACCATCGAGGTATCCATTGAAAAAAAATTAATTGCATTGTATTCATTACAACAGATAGATTCTCAGGTTGATAAAATCAGGATCATCAGAGGTGAGCTTCCGCTGGAAGTGCAGGACCTTGAAGATGAGATAGCTGGCTTGCAAACCCGAATCGACAAATTTGATGATGAAGTGAAGGTTTTCGAAAGGCAGATTGCTGAAAAGAAACATGCCATAAAAGAAAGCAATATTCTGATTAAAAGATACGAAGAGCAGCAATCGAATGTTCGCAATAACCGTGAGTACGATTCGCTGAGCAAGGAAATCGAATTTCAGAATCTCGAGATTCAACTTTCTGAAAAACGGATAAAAGAATTCACCGCTGCCCTTGAAGCCAAAACCGAGCAGATAAAAGAATCGAAAACACTGTTGAAGGAGCGTGAATCGGATTTAAGGATAAAAAAATCGGAGTTGAAAGACATTGTTGAGGAAACTCAAAAAGAAGAAAGTTCGCTGGTACGTAAGTCGCAGGAATTTCATGGTATGATTGAGGAAAGGTTGTTGACAGCCTACCACCGTATCCGCCAGAATGCACGTAACGGCCTTGCTGTGGTTCAAATTGAAAGAGACGCCTGTGGTGGTTGTTTCAACAAAATTCCACCTCAGCACCAGTTAGACATCAGGATGCACAAGAAAATTATTGTTTGCGAATACTGCGGACGTATTCTGGTTGACGACGACATTTCCACCATTGTTCGGCAGGAAATTTAATGAATAATAGCCACAACAAAAAAAGGCTGTCACTCCGAAAGTGGCAGCCTTTTTTTCTGACTGAAATCAGATCAATCGAATCTGTAACCAAAGGTGATAAGAAAATTGTACGCTTCCCGCGTAATTTCTGCGGCATTTACTTTAATATTATCCGTTCCGTACATGTAATCATCGAGTGTCGCTTTGGAATAGCTTAGTGCTGCATCAACAAAAAAATCCTTTTCCCTAAAACCTATCCCGCCCGAATATGAGCTAAGCTGACCATCGTTAACGCCACTTTCAAACGGACTCCCATAATAAGAATAACCACCGCGGAACTGCACAGGCCCTGCGTTCCATTCCGTTCCAACCCTGAGGTTTTGAGATCCTTTAAAATTTCGTTTTATTACATCATTTGGTTCAATAAAGTCTGTTGTTGGGCTCAGCCGGGCGTTTGAATAATCAAGATATTCGTAATCTGCGCTTATCAGTCCAATTTTTCCAATGATTACAGCGGCACTTGCAATAAGTCGATAGGGGGTTTTAATATCATAATTAAACTCGCCATCGGGTGAAGTGGAATAATAAGAATTCTCACCGTTTACATAAGTCATGAAATAAGAATTCATTCTTGTATAGTAACGGTCGTTGAGATCGTTGTACCAGGTGGGTGTATGATAGGCAATACCAATGCGCAACCAGTCGGTAGCCCTCACAATAGTACCTATTTTGAGATTAAAACCTGAACCATGCGTTTCGAGGCTTTCGAAAGTCGAAAAATGGTCGAGGTCTTTTTCAGTATTTTGATTATATTCGGTGTAGGTTGTTCTTTGGTAATATCTTACAAACGGAAATCCAAACGTAAGACCGAAATAAAACCGGTCGCTAAGGTTGGCGCCACCCGAGAAAACCATTTCGTTTACCGATCCCCACGATTCTGTTGATTTACGCTGCAAGGCTGATGAAAATCCCCCAAGGTAACTGTAAGCATTTACGTAAGTTGGCTGTGCTTGGCCTGGAATGGTGTCAATTAAATAGGTATCGAAGGCCAACCGGGTATCAAAGGAATTCAATGTTTCTGGATTTTTATTACCTGAATAATCAAGATAAGCATCGAGCAATGAATTCTCCGAATTCACGCCTTCATAGATGTAACGGTTGTTAAAATCAGCCATTCTGTTGACTCCAAATCCAAACTGAAAGTTTTTAAATTCACTGCGGTCGAGGCGGTCAACCGGTTTCATGGTAAGGATCAATCCGGCGTTTCCAACCGCAAAATTATTCCGGCCATCCTCCATCGTTTTTCCAAGGTATGAACTTGAGGAACTTCCAAAATAGACATCTGGGGACAAGGTAAGTTCAGACCGTTTGTATAGGGCAATACCAGCCGGATTGCTGCTCAGGGTCGAAAAATCGGCTCCCAACGCCCCAAATGCTCCACTTAAGGCAGTAAAACGCGCCGTTCCAACCTGTTTCAGATATGAATAACGCAAAGCGTCACCTTCGTTCTGAGCCGTAACGTTTACCAAGATCATTGATAATACAATTGCTGTTAAAATGAATCTTTTCATTTTATCCTGATTTTAAAGTTAAACAAACTGATGAAAATCTCCCTAACGGCCTCTTCTGCCACCACTACTGCTGCCTGATGAAGAACCACCACTGCTGCTGCCCGATGACCTGCTGCTTCCACCCGATGAAGGTGAAGAATAACTTCCACCGCTGCCCGATGATCGTGCCGGAGCGCTATAACTCCGTTGCGGTGTAGTGGTGGATGATGGTGAAGAATATGATCGTACTGGCCTTGAAGAGCTGTTGTTGATACTTCCTTTTGATTGATTCGAAAAGCTGTTGTTTGATTTTGATGGAGTAGATGTACGAATCGTGTTCTGCTGTGCTGGCGCGGGAGCACTTCTCTCGACTGTAGTAGTTCCCTGGTTTGTGTTCCTGATAGTTCTTGATCCTGGAACGGTGTATTCGTTGCTCGAACGTGGTTTATTATAAACCGGTGAACTGTAGTTTTTTGCAGGTGCCTGTTTTTCCAACGTATTTGAAGCAGGTTTTGCATATTTTTTATCACGCGAAACCACACCTGTGTTGCCTTCGGCTGTTGATGATGCTGGCTTTGCAACTTTTTGCTGTTGAATTGTCGAGGTGTTTCTGGTATTTCTGTCCTGGGCAACACCAGCAGGTTGGTTATTTACAACTGGTTTTGATAGTTTGGTGCTTTCAGTAACTGTGTTGCTGCGGGTTTCCCTTAAAACGGCTTCATTTTTACTGTTGTTTTCCGAAGGAACAACCGAAGAAGGTTTTGCAATTTTTTCGGCCCTTACCTCGCGTGATTCTTGTGTAGCAACAACAGTTGCCGTATTTTTTTGTACTTCAGCCTGGCGGTTCACCTTTTCGCTGTTAGCGGAATTATTGGTTTGATTTGAAAGTCCGCTTCCAAACTGCGATCCGGGTTCCACCCTGGTTTCGCGGGATGCGGCGGGTGCTGTTTTTTCCACACTTACATTATTGGTTATTCTCGATTCGCGTTCACCTGTACTTCCAATCAAACCGCTACCCCTGGTTCCTCTCGGCCCATAATGGTAACCGTATCCATAACCACCACCTTCAGGATAATAGCCACCTGCATAATATCCATTCCAGTAGCCATTGTAATATCCATGATTGTAACCCATCCAATAACTACTGCCATAACCATAATACGGATAGTACCATGGATCGTACCACGAGTACCATGGATCATAATATCCGTAATAGGGATAACCCCATCCGTAATTGTAACTTAATGAAAAATAACTCGATGGCCAACCCCATCCAAATCCCATCGAAAATCCCGGGTAGTAACCTCCCCAGTAGGTATTGGTGTAAACCGGGGCGTAATATCCAAAATCACCACAATCCTGGTGAAACCTTTTGATGCGGGTAGCGTATTCATAATCATAGTATTCATCAGAATCTTCAGAGTAATAATACTCATTTGATGATGATTCCGGTTGGGCTAAAGTATCCTGATAATAACCTGATGTTTGAGCAATATTGCTACTTCCGATGACTTCTGCCTCCGGTTGAACGGTATTCTCAAACCTGTCATCAGATGTGTTGCTTCCGTATGAAACTCCCGAGGCGCCATAATCCAACCTTTTTTGAACTTCAGCCTGATTTGAAGTTCCGGGTGAATAATATACATCATCGTAAACCGATGCTGTTTGATAAGTTGATGTACAGGAAGACACCATCAACACTGTCACGATTGCTAACATCAGATTTCTCATTTTACTTACCTCCCAGGTTCTATTAGTTATTACAATTATTGTTCGATTATTATTTTGTTACTTTTGCGCGTAAAAATTTTTGTAAAAATATTTCCAATAATTATACCAAAGGAAAAGACATGGCAAAAGATTTTGCGACCCGTGAAGAAAATTATGCACAATGGTACAATGACCTTGTAATTAAAGCTGATTTGGCTGAAAATTCAGCTGTTCGTGGCTGTATGGTTATCAAACCTTACGGCTACGCCATTTGGGAAAAGATGCAGGCTCAGCTCGATAAGATGTTTAAGGAGACTGGTCACAGCAACGCGTATTTTCCGCTTTTCATCCCGAAATCATTTTTCAGCAAGGAAGCCAGTCATGTTGAGGGTTTTGCCAAAGAATGTGCCGTAGTTACCCATTACAGGTTGAAAAATTCGCCTGACGGAAAGGGTGTTATCGTTGATGAAGAAGCCAAACTCGAAGAAGAATTGATCATTCGCCCCACCTCGGAAACCATTATCTGGGACACTTACCGCAACTGGATTCAATCGTACCGCGATCTGCCCATTCTGGTTAATCAATGGGCCAATGTGGTAAGGTGGGAAATGCGCACCCGATTATTTCTGCGCACTGCAGAATTCCTTTGGCAGGAAGGCCACACCGCACATTCCACGATGGAAGAAGCCGTTGATGAAACCATGAAAATCCTGAATATCTATGCTGCTTTTGCCGAACAATGGATGGCCGTTCCGGTAATTAAAGGATTGAAATCGCCGAATGAGCGGTTTGCCGGTGCTGTGGACACTTACTGTATTGAAGCTTTAATGCAGGATGGAAAAGCACTTCAGGCCGGGACTTCACATTTTCTGGGACAGAACTTTGCTAAGGCTTTTGATGTTAAATTCCTTTCCCGTGAAAATCAGCTCGAATATGTGTGGGCAACATCATGGGGTGTTTCTACCCGGTTGATGGGAGCTTTGATTATGGCGCATTCTGATGATAATGGTCTGGTTTTGCCTCCAAAACTTGCTCCAATTCAGGTAGTTATTGTACCTATCTACAAAAAGGTGGAACAGTTGGCTGCCATCAGCGAAAAAGCTGAAATGATTAAAAAAGCACTGGAAGCAAAAGGCATTTCAGTAAAATATGACGACCGCGACACACAGAAACCCGGCTGGAAATTTGCCGAATACGAATTTAAAGGTGTTCCTGTAAGACTGGCCATTGGACCTCGCGATATCGAAAACAACACCGTTGAAGTAGCCCGTCGTGATACCCTCGAAAAAGAGGTTTACCAGATGACTGATATCGAAACCAAGATTGAGCATCTGCTCGAGCAAATCCAGAACAACCTGTTCCAAAAAGCATTTGCTTTTCGCGAAAACAACACTTTTGTCGTAAATACCTGGGACGAGTTTAAAGACAGGGTGGAAAAAGGTGGTTTCGTGCTGGCGCACTGGGACGGAACAACCGAAACTGAAGTAAAAATCAAGGAAGAAACCAAGGCTACCATCCGCGCCATTCCTTTAAACAATCAACAGGAAGAGGGTAAATGCATCCTGACAGGTAAACCCAGCAAAGAGCGGGTAATTTTTGCAAAAGCATACTAATCCAAATGAATCAGTCTGCCAGTGCTGTAAAGGTAGGTGATGATTTTTTGGGAACGGTTGGTGTAATAAACGTTGCCGATGCTTTCTATTTTGGCATCCAGCAGCAAATCGCCACCACGAATCCATGTATCGTTTGAACTGTGACTGTCAACTATCAGATACTTTGTTGAAAGTTCCAAAGCATTTACTTTTCCAAAGCCACCGTTGTAGATGTAGGCATCGCGGCTGTAGCCTCTGATTGAAATGTCGGCTGCCCCGTCGCCGTATTCAAGTTTAAAAATGCTGGTATTCAATTCGACATTTACTTTTGCCGGACAGTTTGTAACAATGATGGAAAACTTGCGTGCTGTGTACGCCCCGATGGTTGTGATTTCGCCATGATTGTGTACAAAAAGTGTATCAATCGCAGGCACAATCAGTCTGACGTTCACCGGCTTCCACGGGTCCTTTAATAAATTACACGGGCTTTCGTTGCTGATTTTTAAGGTGTTGTTGTCAATTTGAGTGCCGATCATCCGGTTCAGTTTTCTTCCGCTGGTGATGTAAATCTCGTATTTATCGCCTTGTTCAATTTCAAGATTGATGTTGTCGTAAACATCCACATTCCGGAAAGGATAAAGTCCCCTTCTTTCGGTGGCAGGGCTTCCTCTTCCGCTCAGGCAATCGTTGAAAGTGTCGCCTTCGCAGGAATAAAAAACCAGCGGAATCATTAATGGTATCAAAATGATTTTCAATATGATATTCAGTTTTTTTACCATCATTTCCTACAGAATTATTCCAAGTCCGACACTTAAAAAATCAGCTTTTGCATAATGGGCTTCAAGTATCAAACCAATTAAAACATTCCGGGTGATAAAAAAATTGAAACCCATTTTATCGTAGAATTCCGTATTCGATGTATCGGGATTGTAGAGGTAGTAGCCCATACAAAAATTGAAGGCGATTTTTGAAAAAACCCATTCATGGCCAACACTTAAACCATATTTGGTGAGTTGCGAAAGCATTTTTAGCGTATCGCCCTGCAATTCGTTGTAAGCCCGGCTCGACTCATCATAAATTCCGTCGATACCCAAAAGTATCCGGTTTGTATTGCTATAATACCCCGAAATCATGGCATTAACCACATAAACCAGGTAATCATCATCCCATTGCTTATTTTCCTGCTTTGTACCCATCGAACCCATCAGCCTGAAATTAATTTTTCCTTTGTTTTTTACCAAAACTTCCGGAACCTGGTAATTTACAGGCTTTTTATTCAGTTTTACGGTAAATCCCGCAAAGGCATTAGGGATGTTCAGGCCGTAATTGGGTGTTTTTATAGTACCATTTGAAAGATGTAAAAACGAAATCCCGGTATTGAAAAATGTCCGTTGTGTCATTTGCAACCTGAGCCTTATCTGAAAATTGACTGCGGCGTTGTAGTAAGAGCCAATTGCTTGATTCTGGTAATTTTCGAGCCTGTGGAATTTTTTGGAGAGATGACCGACCCCCAGGCCAATTTTAAAATCAAGCACTGATTTTTGGGTTTTTAGCAGAGGCAGGTCAATGAACGGAACCACCGCGTTAACCTGCCCGAGGTAGTCAGATTTACTTAACTCAGAATACCAATAACTTACACCAGCCATTGGGTAATTACGGTAGTAACTTCCACAAGTCCGGCCAACGGTCTGCTTCACCAGCGAAATTTCGTAAGATGGAAAATAACCTGATGTGAGCGTCCACATTTCGGGGTGATGGGCAATCAGAAATCCATAATGCGCCCGGCCTTCAAGGTACAAAAGCGAATAAAAACTTTGCTTTGGATTTTTTGATAAAGCCGAATCGGGACAAAGTGCAATGGCAATAAGCGCAGCAACCATAATTGGCTTCAATTTTCGAAATCCTTTTAAAAATGCTAAAAAGCCGTACGTTATTTCGCTGTTGTTTTTCACGAGTCAAAAGTAATTTTGTTTTTCGTGAAAACGCTTTGAATGATTTCTCAATATCACATTTCGACTCACCGAAACTTTCTGAAAACGTTTTCAGGTATTGCTGTGCAGGTAAAAATCCAATCATACTTTCTTGCAAAAACCAGTCAGCTTTCCGTAAAATAAAAATGCCGGTACTACAATTAATACCGGCATATCAGCAAAAAGATTTTGGTTGTATTAGCTTATAAACTAAAAACTTATTTCCTCTCAGCAAGTTTTTTCTCAATTTCATCCAGTCGGTCGTTGGCCGAGTGAACCATCGTTGTTACCCTCACAAAAGGTCCACCCAAAAGGAAAAGCGCTATCGACATTCCAAGTGAAATCCAGTTGAATTCAAAAAAATTAAAAACGATTCCTGCCAATCCGATAAGCAAGGCTAAAATACCTCCCGGAACTCCCATCGGACATCTGAGTTTTTTCTTTTCTTCCATAATTTAATTGTTAAAATATTGATTTAATTGTTTGATAAGTTCTTCACGTGCAGGGACACTCCTGAAAACGATTTTATTTTCGATTAAAACAGTTGGTACTGAATGTATCCCCAGTTTCAACGTTTTCAGGTAGCCAACCGGGCTGCTTGCTAATGTTTTTTTGAAGTGGAATTTTTCACCGAAATCAGGTAAAATATCCTTTATCATCTTTTCAAAAGTCCTGCAATTGGGACAGGTAAGCGTGTAAAACATCTCAATTGTCGTGGTTTTTTCCTCCATGGATTTTTAATTCTAAATTGGGTGATAACTTAATTTGTTATTATAACAATGTAAACACACCTTTGTTTGTTGCTTCCTGTCATATTTTCGATATGCAAACCACGTTTGGCTCAAGAGTTTTACCAAAAAAAAAGGCAATTCAAAGAGTTGAATTGCCTTAATGAAAACTTAAAAACAATGCTAAAAAGCTTTTTCAAATTCCTCATCAAACCGCTTGTTCACAATGTCGCAACCGTGGTTGAACATCCTGTTGAAATTGTCGTGACCGGTATAATGCAATGTGTATTTCCTTGTTTCCGGGTTAACTGGTTCAGGAAGCAGCGTAAATAATTCCGACAGAGCGCTTTCCAGGTCCGAAATTCCGTTTAACCCAAACTGAGCCATCAAATCGATCAATTGTTGTGGTGACGATTTTTCGATGACACTTTCGATTTGTTTGTCGAAGTTCAGAATATGTTTTTGCGTATTGGTAAAACTCCCTCCGGTTTCCAAAGGCAGGGATGCGGGCAACACAAGATCGGCTTTTCGGGCAGTTTCCGTTAGGAAATAATCCTGAACCATCAGAAAATCAACCGTTGTAAACCATTTCTCAACTTCCTGTTTATTGATGGCACAACCCAACGGGTCTTCACCAAAAATAAAAATGTTCCTGAGTTTGTTCCCAATTAAAAGCTTGTAAGAACTGGCGCCGTATTCAGGAAGGCTTACACCCCATTTGTCTTCCAGTTTTTTAATAACCGATGGGTCGGAATACATCTGAAAACCGGGCGCTACCTTGTGACAGCCACCCATATCGATCACGCCCTGTGAATTGTTCTTTTCTTTCAGTGCCACAATTCCCTGGGCTGTTTTTCCGAGCTTCCCGGTGATGATGGCCAGGTTGAACAATTCAAAACTTAGGTTGGATGAAATTTCCTTTTCGGAAAATACCAGAACCGCGTTCATCTGGTTGTTGTAACTGGTTGCAAACTGCACCAGTTCATCGATGCAGCAAACGCCCGATTTTTCGAAAAGCTCATCAAAATCCTCGGCCAGGAGATTTTTCCTGTAATCGTCGTAATCGAGGCTCCGATCGTTGATAAACATCTGATTTTGAAGTTCACTCGAAATCAGGTAATAATTCACGGCCTTAACAAAATGATAATACGATTTGATGAAATGGGCTTTATCCACTTTGTGAACCAGCGAACTCTCTAAATCGGTGGTAACCAGCTCAACCGGAACGCCGTAACGGTTTTTCGCGCTAAAAATGAGGTGATTAACCAATGGATGATCCGTGTTCAGCGTTGACCCCATAATGTATATCCGGCTGGCATTTTTAATCTGGTCGAATGGCACATTGGCTGTGGCATTGAACCCATAACCAATCCCTCGTCCCATGTATTGGAAGCAGTTCAGGTTGTTGGTTTTTGCGCCGGCACGCGCCAGTTTCTGTATCAGGTAGATTTCTTCGTTTGTAAGCCGCGCTCCGGCAAAAAATGCATTGTCGTCAGGCTTTACGCCTTTGATTTTTTCAGCAATCAGCTGATACGCCCGGTCGAAGGTGATTTCTTCAAATTTCCCGTCTTTTTTCAGCAAGGGTTTTGTGATGCGCGTTGCATCGTTCAGGTAATGATACCCGAATTTAGCCTGTCGGCTGATGTTCCCGTCCTGGTTTATTTCACTTACCTTTCCGGTGGCTTTCATAAAAAAGCCTCCACGATGGTGAAGTTCGATTTCAAAACCTTCGGAGCCATAATTGTCGATAGCCCGGATGGTTTCCATTTTTACAGGGCCGGGTTTGAAACTCACATTTTCGGTGATGGCGCCCGTTGGGCAGGCTGAAATGCACATTCCGCAAGATTCGCAGGTTGTGTCTTTCAGTGAATTTCCCATGGCTGGAGCAACAAACGTATCAAAACCGCGGTTGACAAGGCCCAGGGCGCCGGCTCCGACCACCTCTCCGCAAATCCTTACACAGCGCGAACAAAGGATACATTTGTTGTTGTCGATTTCGATGTAAGGATGCGAAAAATCAACCCGGTATTCCCTGAAATCACCTTCGAATTTCTTTTGTTCAGCACCATAATCGGTGCAATGCTTTTTCAGGTCGCAGGTAAAAAATTCGGTACAACCACATTCAAGGCAGCGATGGGTTTCGGTATTTGAAATTTCTTCATCGGCATAGCCTAATTCAACTTCGTTAAAATTCAATCGGTTATCCGGGTCAAGGGTAGGCATTTCCTGCCGTAACTGTTTTTGGTAACGGCCAATGTAGTTATCCGGAGTTTGCTGTTTGAAGTTGTCTTTCCGGCTAATGAAATCTTTTTTCAACGGTTTTACAGGTCGTCCCGAAAGGTATTGGTGGCAACTGTTTGCAGCAATTTTTGCCTGAGCAATAGCCTCAATGATTGTGGCAGGTCCCGACACCCCGTCACCGGCAGCAAACATTGAAGGAATGCCTGTTTGCAGGGTGGTTTTATCGCAATCGATGTCGCCCCAGCGATTTTCTTTCAATTCGCCGTTGGTCGAATTTTGATTGACATCGTCCAAAAAGTTGACATGGGTTTTTTGCCCGATGGCAGCGAGGATGTAATCAACCTGGATATCAAAATCAGAGCCTTCGACAGGCACTGGCCGGCGCCTTCCCGAAGCATCGGGAGCACCCAATTCCATCCTGAGGCAAGTGATTGATTTTACGGTACCATCCTCATTTTTATTGACTTTGGTGGGATTTGTCAGGAACAAATATTCAACGCTTTCAAGTTTCGATTCGTGAATTTCGATGGGGTTGGCAGGCATTTCTTTTTCGGTACGGCGGTAAATTACATAAACCTTGTCGGCATGGCACCTGATGGATGTGCGGCAACAATCCATTGCCGTGTTTCCACCGCCAACAACGGCCACGGTTTTCCCTTTGAAATTGTAACGTTGACCTGTAACTTCCATGTTCCTTAGAAAATCGATTCCTGAAAATACGTTCATGGCATCGTCCCCCTCGCAACCAATCAGGGTTCCGCGTTGTGAGCCGATGGTGAGAATGGTGGCGTCGTAGTTGTTCCGGAGCTCGGCATAACTGAGATTTTCACCCAATTTCTGATTATAAAAAATCCTGGTTCCCAATTCAGTTACAGCGTTCACTTCCTGGTCGATAACATCGTTGGGAAGCCTGTATTCAGGAATCCCGTACCTGAGCCAGCCGCCTGGTTTCGGGTTGGCTTCGTAAATATCGCACTGATGGCCTTTCTGTTGCAGAAAATAAGCTGCCGACAAACCACCGGGACCAGCGCCAATAATGGCTATTTTCTTGCTTGTTGATGGAGCAACTTTTGGAACAAATCTTTTTGCTGAAACCAAATCCTTGTCAGCAGCAAACCGCTTCAGATAATCGATCCCCACACCCGTATTTTCACCCAAAAGGTTGCGTCTGCAGGCTGCTTCGCAGGGTCTTACACAAACCCGGCCGCAAATGGCTGGCAACGGATTTACCTCCTTTATCAAACCAATTGCTTCGCTGTACAAGCCTTTTTCGATCAGTGAAATGTAACCCTGAACGTCAACACCCGCCGGGCAGGTTTCTTTACAGGGCGCCACACAATCGGCATAATGGTTGCTCACCAACAGATCAAGCGCCATTTTGCGGGCTTTGAACACCCTTTCGTTTTCGGTCTGGATTTTCATTCCTTCGGTGATCTTTGTTGAGCAGGAAGGCTGCAAGCCACGAAGTCCCTCTACTTCCACCACACAAACAAAACACGATGAATAAGGCTCCAGCCGTGGATCGTTGCATAGTGTGGGAATTTGGTAGCCGTGCCGGTTGGCCAACTGCAGAATGGTTTCACCCGGATTACCTTTTACAATGTTGCCGTTGAGTACTATATTTAAACTTTCGTTCATTTTTTAACAAGCTTTGAAGTTTGTGATTTTATCAGGAAACTGTGATAGCATCGAATTTACATCTTGAATAGCAGTCGCCGCATTTGATACAAACCAACTGATCGATGACATGTGGTTTTTTGCGCTCTCCCGAAATGGCGTTTACGGGGCATTTCTTGGCACAAACCATACAACCCGTGCATGCGTCAGGGATGATCTCGTATTTGAGCAGGTTTTTACAAACCTTGGCTGGGCATTTCTTTTCCAGAATATGGGCTGTATATTCGTCCCTGAAATATTTTAAGGTGGTAAGAACCGGGTTTGGTGCAGTTTGTCCCAGTCCGCAAAGCGAATTGTCTTTGATCTGGTAAGCTAATTCTTCAAGTTTCTCTATGTCTTCGGGGACGCCTTTTCCTTCAGTAATCCGGGTAAGGATTTCCAACATCCTTTTTGTCCCGATGCGGCAGAAGGTGCATTTTCCGCAGCTTTCGGTCTGTGTAAAGTTGAGGAAAAACTTTGCCACATCCACCATGCAGGTGCTTTCGTCCATCACCACCATACCGCCGGAGCCCATAATGGCGCCTGTGGCATTTACTGAATCGTAATCCACAATGGTATCGGCCAGGTATTCAGGGATACATCCACCCGATGGCCCTCCGAGCTGCACAGCCTTGAATTTTTTTCCACCGGGAATACCTCCGCCCAGTTTGAAAATAATATCGCGGATGGTGATGCCCATGGGCACTTCCACCAGCCCTGAATGGTTTATTTTTCCGGCCAGGGCAAACACTTTGGTGCCCTTGCTTTTTTCGGTTCCGTATTTTGCGTATGCTTCCGGGCCGTTGAGTATGATCCAGGGAATGTTAGCCCATGTTTCGACATTGTTGATGTTGGTGGGTTTGCGCCATAAACCCGACACAGCGGGGAAAGGGGGCCTTTTTCGCGGCATACCGCGCTCGCCTTCCACCGAAGCGATAAGGGCAGTTTCTTCGCCGCAAACAAAAGCTCCGGCGCCTTCTTTCACATAAATATCAAAACAAAAGCCTTCGATACCTAATATATGCTCACCCAGATACCCCTGATCGCGCGCCTGTTCGATGGCAATGTTCAGGCGTTTGATGGCGAGCGGATATTCGGCGCGGCAATAAATTACGCCCCCGGTTGCGCCAATGGCATAAGCCCCGATGATCATCCCTTCGAGCACGGCATGTGGATCGCCTTCAAGCAGCGAACGATCCATAAATGCACCGGGATCACCTTCGTCGGCATTGCAAATGATGTATTTTTCGCTGGAAACGCTGTTCCGGGCAAAGCGCCACTTCATCCCGGTTGGAAAGCCTCCGCCGCCACGTCCGCGCAAGCCCGAATCGAGCACCATTTTTATGACATCATCGGGTTTGATCTCTTCGTCGGCAATTTTTTTTAAGGCTTCGTAACCCTGGTGAGATTCGTACTCTGCGATGGATTCAGGATCGATATACCCGCAATGGCGCAAGGCAATCTTCACCTGTTCGTCAAAAAACTTGTTGTCGCGGGTTTCGAACAGGTCGGTTTTGACCACGTAATCTTTCACGGGTTCATGGTTGATCACATGTTTTTCGAGCACTTCAACCACCCTTTTTTCGTCCATATTGCCATAGATGTACGAGCCTGTTTCGTCGATGATCTCAACAAGCGGTTCGCGGAAACACATCCCGATGCAACTGGTCTTTTTGAGCTCAAAATCAAGATGTTCAACTTCTTTCAGCTGTTTGATTTTTAGCCAGGTTTTATTGGCGCCTGCAGCAATTCCGCAACTGCCCAAACCTACAATTACTTTTGTTTTTTCCATATTTCTGAATAATGCTTTCGCCAAAATAATCTGCTGGTTATTAGCAGGTTAATTTGTATGATTTTCCATTTCCTTTATCCTGATGTTTTTGACGATGGCAACAGCTTCGGAGCCGGTGAGTTTTCCAAAGGTATCGTCGCCAATGGCCATCACGGGCGCCAGCGAACAGCAGCCCAGGCATGCCACCGATTCGAGGGTGAAAAGCCGGTCGTTGGTGGTTCCTCCGTCAGGAACTTTCAGGGCTTCCTGGAGCGACTCGGTAATTTTGTCGGAATTTTGAACATGGCAGGCTGTTCCGTGGCATACCTTAATAATGTATTTCCCGACAGGGTTCAGGCGGAACTGTGCATAAAATGTGGCTACACCGTACATATCGCTCATTTCGAGGCCGGTTTCATCCGAAATTTTTTTGAAGGCACGTGCCGGAAGATATCCAAAAACTGCCTGGGTACCCTGAAGCAATGGGATCATGTTGCCTTTCTTGTCTTTGTATTTTTTAATCAGATCATCAATCAGCGTTAAATCAACGTCATCCTGCTTTTCAAGATCTTTTTCAATGGTAAGTCTTTCAATTCGCATGTTAAAAGATTTTTTTTGAAGGGCTAAAAGTAGAATAACTTTCATACCCGTAAAGTGCTGATATTAAATTTTAATGCGATCTAAATTAGAATTATCAAACCGTAATTTATTAACTTGCTGATTTGTTAACAGATCAAATAACGAATATGGTTCCTGTCAGAAAATTTACTGGTACTTTTTTTTGTTTTAAAAAATAAACACAAACAGATTGCCTATTGATTTTCAAAACCTAAAGTGCTATTTTTGTCGGAAATTAATTGAAAATGACCAACTCCGACGATGATGACGAATGGCTTGAACAAGGCCGGTCATTAAAAAAGAAAACCCGCGATTCAGGTTGTATTTCTCTTATGTTTGGGATGATGATGGTTTTCGTATTTTTCTACTTTTTAATGAAATAATGTTTCGTGTAAATAATTCGACTAACATACTTTTTATCAACTCATTAACTAATATTACACATCATTTCTGAAAAGGAGAATAAGCGATGAAAAACAAAATGTTCTTTTCAGTCATTCTCTTGATCCCGGTTTTATTGTATCCCTTTTTGCTGAATGCCCAGAATATTATTGATTTCAGGGTAAACGAAACCGTAAGTCCTGATGGTTCTCAACAATCAACCCCGTCCATTGCAGGAAATGGGGCAGGCAGATTTGTTGTTACCTGGGAAGATAACCGTATGGGAAATGGAGATGATATTTTTGCCCAGATTTACCAGGACAGCAATACGCCTGTCGGAGGTAATTTCATGGTGAACGACGGCAGTACCCTTGCCTGGCAATATGGACCGGAAGTAGCGGTTGATGCATCCGGGAACTTTATCATCGTCTGGGTTGATGGCCGTGACGGAGCTGCCAACATTTACGCCCAAAAGTTTTTATCTGATGGAACACCCGTTGGATCAAATTTCAGGGTGAACGATGATGCAGGGAACGAAGAGCAGGTTAACCCAACTGCATCTTTTGACAGCGCAGGCAATTTCGTAATATCCTGGGCTGACAAACGAAATGGCAACTGGGACATTTACGCTCAGTTATACACAAATTCAGGAGTTGAAACAGGTACCAACTTCATCGTCAACGATGACCTTGCGGATGCCACACAATACTGGCCCTGTTGCCTCCGTCATGCTGAAGGAAGTTTTATCGTAGCCTGGGCTGATATGCGAAATGGCAATTATGATATTTATTATCAGCGGTTTACCAGCGATGGAACAACCATTGGCAGCAACACAAAAGTAAATGAAGACACAGGCTATGCCCTTCAGTTTTTACCTGAAATGACTTTTGTTCAGAACGGAAATTTCATTATCACCTGGACTGATGAGCGAAACAACAACCGCGACATTTTTGCACAGCGGTTTTTGGCTGACGGCGCCCCCATCGGGCAAAACTTTCAGGTGAATGATGACAGCACAAACACTGGCCAGCAAACTTCCTACATTGCCGCCGATTCAGCCGGAAATTTTACCATCTGCTGGGAGGATAGCCGTACCACCGACAACGATATTTACGCCAGACGCTACAATAACGAAGGAACCGCCCTGGGTGAAAGTTTTATGGTGAACGATGATACACTGAATGCCTATCAATATTATTCTGGAATTACATCCGATCTTCAAGGAAACTTCACCATAGTGTGGGAAGATCACCGGTTGGGATTCCGGGGAGACATCTTTCTCCAGCATTTTGATGATGATGGAGCCCCTGTGCTCACAAACCAAAAAGTGAACGATGATTTTGGTAGCGAAGACCAGGAATGCCCCGCGATTGCCACAACAGCCAACGATGAAACCTTAATTGTATGGGTTGACAGCAGGTACGAGGACAGTGACATTTTTGCCCAGCGCTTTGATGGCAATGGCAAT
>CALFEP010000118.1 GCA_937950125.1 uncultured Bacteroidota bacterium | reverse complement strand
GCGGCATGATGATGCTTATTCATTTTATCAATTTCATTTCACAAACCAGATTAAATTAAATCTTGCTATTAACTTGCCCAAAGTCGTCGGAGTGACGGATAATTTTTTATTCTGGCCAATGCGGGCTCACACTGCTGAAAAAAAAAGGTTGCCCTACAAACCGGAAGGGCAACCTTTTTCGTACAAAAAAGAGAAATTCTATTTACGAATTACCAGTTTTTCGGTAATGTTTGTAACCTTGCCACGGATAGATAAATAATAAATCCCATCAGCCAGATTTTGTGTATTCAACTGTTTCACGAGAACATCCTTCATTTGAATTCCTGTTTCTGAAAAAACAGTTTTGCCAATCGAATTAATAATATTGATATCAACAACATCCTCACCACTTAACTCAATGGTAAATAGACCGTTGTTGGGATTGGGGAAGATATTGAGACCTGAGTTGGTATTTTCTTCAATTCCGGTACAATCAAAAACAGTTGCAGTGAACAATTCTGACCAGTTTCCATCACCACATGCGTTTACGCCTTTCACGCTAAGGGTAGCTGTACCCGTGAAGGTATTGTTCCAGGCAACACTGCAATCCAGGCCGTTATTGGTTAAGGTTCCGGCATTAGCAGGTTCAATAACCCATTCAATGGAAGTAGCGTTGGCTATTTCGGCAACGTTGTAGGTTTCGGTAACGCCCATACAAACATTGGTTCTACCTGAAATTGCAGCAGCATCAGCCGGTTTTGGGGCAATATTTACGGTAAGTGCATCGCTGAAAGCGGTTTCGCCACACAAATTAGCTGCCTTGACATGAATATTGGCAACTCCGCTGTATCCTTCTGCCCAATCAACTTCTGCCATCATACCGGTAGCGGTTATCATACCTGCTTCAGCTGGAATAATTTCCCATGCATAACTATCAGCATTGGCCGAACCAGTGGTTTGGTAAGTTGTATTTGTATTATCTTCACAGAGTTCAGTTGTTCCGGTGGGCATAGCTGGAACTGTGGCCAATGGCAAAAGAGATATTGTTAATGGTGAGGAAGGTTCGCCCTGTCCACAGTAATTAACACCTGTAACTTGTATTTCAGCACTGCCAAACCAACCATCCTGCCAGGTAATCTCAGCGTTTGTCATGTTCGAAACCAATGTTCCGGCCTCAGAAGGCGTAAGTTGCCACGTATAAGATTCAGCATTTATGATTTCAGAGGTTGTGTAGGTTGAAACCATGGTACCTTCACAAATGTCAGTTTCACCAACTGGGATGGTTGCCTCGCCAGGCAAAGATGTGATTATGACATCAAGGTTATCTGAAAATATTCCGGTTCCACAATCATTTGTACCAGCCACAGCGATTTGTGCCATGCCTGTAAACTCAGGATCCCAGGCAATTGATGCAGTCATCATATCAAAAGTTATCAATCCAGCTTCTGCCGGTGTAAGCGTCCAGAAGTAACCTGTGGCTCCTGAAATTCCTTCGGTTGTATAGTCGGTTGTTCCGGGATTAATACACAAATTGGTTTCTCCCGCAGGAGTAGCGCTTTGTGCCGGTGTAAAACCAAAACTCAAAATCATGTTATCACTTACTGTGCTTCCATTGCCTGTTGCATTCAGGGTAAGGGTCACATTTCCAGCAGTGTAATCTTCATCTCCAGGATAATACTCAGGATTGAGGATGGTGTTGTCATTAAAGGTTCCGGTGCCAGAGGTCTGCCATAGCAGTGATTCGTAATTGCTTGCAAATGCAGAGGGTGCAAATGGCAAAAATTGACAGATTTCGGCATCTACACCTGCAAAGGCGACCGGATTATTGTCAGATACTGCCGGGAAAAGGATATAATCGATCCATCCGCAGTCCGATCCGGTGCTCATTGAAACGTCTTTTGAAAACGTCCATTTGAATGTGTGATTTCCTGCGGTTACCGGGTAATTAACCTGGCTCCAGGCAACGGTTCCCGACCATTGATCCATCATATTCCCATCGATGTAAAACGATAGAAAATCGTAGGAAGCTTCGGAGGATACTTTTCGGAAGAATGAAATTTCATCATCACTGACTACTTCCATGGTCACCATCAGTGTCGAAGTTTGATTATCATTAATATCACCGGATTTGGCACAATAGGTACCCTGTTGTGGCGCTGAATTGGTGATTGTCCAATTGGCATTTCCTGAAAATTCCCAATCGTATTTACTGAAATCCCCGGTTTCAAAGTCTTCTACGATCAAACCAATTTTCAATCCAACAAATTGTTCCAGTACAACAGAACCACTGTGTGAGTGGAAAAGGAAATTAACCACAGTTCCTATTGGCGCACTTGGAATAACAGAAACATTATACACAAGCTGTGTTGTTGCACCTGGTTGAAGATCGCCGGGATAGAGAATACCAGTGTTTACAACCACATAAGGACTATTGGCAGTAAATGAGGCCATGGGAGCAAGTGCCAGACTACTACCACTATTTGTCATATCAATCAACACATCAACGGTCTCACCCGGATCAAGCATGCCATTGTTGTTTCCACCTGGATCAGATATAGTAACATTGCTTATTTCGAGCAAAGGAGCATGCCCTGTAATTACGAAACTGCTTGACCATGAATCGGTACCATCGCTTGCTGACACTTCAAAAGTTACATCATGCATATCAGGAATGATGGGTGATGCATTGATAGCAAAAGCACCCTGAAGTGTGACGGAGGAGTTGGGATCAATATTTCCAAAAGAAGCTTCTCCATCGACAATGGTAACAAACTCATCATTTGAGGTAATGGTAACGGTGATATTCTCAGCAATTTCAATCCCTGCGTTTTTCATGGTCATGTTAACCAGGATGCTTTCACCGCAATCCATCAAACCATCACCATTACCACCTTGTGTATCATCAATGGTATAGGAGTCATAAACGACATAAGGACCGGCCATCGGAATGATTTCCACCATTGATTGGTACCTGTAAAAATTTTGCTTGGTAACAGTAACTTTCATAAAATTGGTTGGCATCTGAGGCTCAATATCAATGGTAAGCGGTGCTCCGGTACCTTCGGCAGTGCCAATAATCTGGCCATTTACTGTAAGCGCAATAAACGAACCCTGATCGGCAGTCACTGTAAATGTATTTTCACCGGCAAACAAAATTGCATTATGTGTAACAGTCAAATTCTGCGGAACTTCCGAATAAACCGTAAGGAACGCATCGCCATGATGGTGGAAAAGGTTGTAGGTCACCTCTTTATTGCTGGTATTGTAAGGCCACGAACTTTGCTGGAGGAAATATTTTCCGGCTGCATTTCCAAATGCAGGCAGTAATCCTCTTTCATCAACCTGTGAACCAAAAGCAGGCATAAATTCAGGCCACATGTTGTCGAACAATCCCCACACAAAAGCATCGTTTACAAAAGAATAGGAAGTTTCGGAAGCGGCAATCAATCCCAAAGCTCCTGAATTATGACCGGCTGCGGTATGACGATGAAATTTCTCTGTAAAACATTCGCTTCCCAGATTGTATTTTCCTGTGAGGCAGTTGATTGAAAAAACAAAACTAAGATCGGTATTATTTAATGCATTGATGCTGGTGGACGAGTACGCTGGTTCTCCCCAGCCTTGTTCGTAACCATGATCGCGGTGCTGAAGCATAAATGCGCCGTTGTTTATTGCATTATTTACCTGTGTGGCAGTACCACCTGACCATCCTCCCAAAGTTGATGGTGAGGCTGGAATGTAATTTAATCCATTAGGTCCGAAATAATTGACAACCGTGGTAGTATTTGTGGCCGTTGACCATGGATCTACATTTGGGTTTCCGTCGTAAATTGCATTCACGCGTACAGGTTCTTTGCCCTGTGATCTCCAGAATCCCCCAACAGTTTCTGAACAAATCTGAAACCAACGTTCGGTCTGCCAGCCAAGAGCGGTAATCGGATGCATGTAGAAGCTGGGATTTGTCGGTGGATTGCGCTCATAATCAATAAATTTACTTACCATCACCTGCAATTGTGCACTATTGTTAGCTGTAATTCTTGCAAAAATGATGTCAGGCATTTTATTGTTGTCAACATCTGCGTAAATATTATCGGAAGCACAATAGCTGTTCCAGATGGGCGATACAATGGAATTAGCTGCATTTGTGCCATAGTCGGCCAACAAGAGTACTGCAACCGGAGGAATGTCCCATGTATTGTAGGCATTGTTGAAATAATTTTCGAGTATAGTGGTCGAACTGCCTCCTATTTCATCCAGGGTAACTATGCCTGTAAGAATTCCCTGTTCCTGTCTGAACCTCTGAACTGAATCGGCCCATTGCGAAAACTCAGGGTTGTTAGGAACAACAATAAGATATTCAAAACCAGCATCATCGCGGCTTTGTAAGGCATTTCTGATTTTTGCATTGTAATCGATTTCCGGCAACGATTCACGGTTGAGGAAAACATCCTGCAATATCGGATCGAACCAGCGGCTGCGCAATCTGTCGTTGCCGAAATGTCCGTTACCTCCTTCAAATTCAACCTCAACGATCACATCCCTGTAAACGATCAGTTCTTTGGTCACAGGGTTGTATTGAAAAGGCGTAATGCCGAGGATTACTGCATCGACACCGCGTACCTCGGTAACTTCGGAAAGCCGAACTGGCTGTGCAGGATAGAAAGCATTTTTCGAGTAAAGCTCCAGATCCTTGTTGTAGTCAATACCATCTTCGGTTTCGAGCGGAATGCGCATGGCTGGAGCCATATCAATATTTTTAAATACCTCAGTACGATAATCCACAATTTTCATCACCGGGGTTGAACCTTCGGGGATGGCAATAAATCGGCTCGTTCCGGGTAAATCGGGTGCACCTTCATCATTTGGAAGAAAAGCTTCCGGAAGTACAATGTTTTTTAATTGCTCTCCTTTGATGTTCACATCAGTCAATTCGAATTCTGTAATGGAATAATTGATTTGAACCCCTGACCGGTTTTGATTCTGAAGTGTGTAACCAGCTTTTCCCCAGGAGTCGGTGTAGGTAGTTTTCTGAGCAAACGAGCTAATTGCAGTAAACAAACTGACAATTAAAAGTGTCAGCATGCTGTTCTTAGTAATGCTAAGTAAATTCATTGTTTCTCCTTTTTTTAATGAATGAATAGTTTGTAAAAATGATTGTTTCTCAATGGCAAATCAAGAGGCAGCAAAACTAATAATAAAACCAATGCATACGTATTTAATTTTTTATCAGTCAGATATGACAATTGTTGGTAAAAGTAAAGTACTTTTGCCCAAATCCAAATACACACAATTATGAGCAAAAAATTAAAATTTTTACCCGGAAAAGGATTACTTGCCGTGTTGGTTTTATTTGTTGTCTGGATGCTCTTTTTCGACCACAACAACTGGTACAGGCAATGGAAGCTATCAAAAGAATTAAAGGAAGCCCAGGCAAAAGAAAATTATTACAAAAACAAGATCAAAACCGACAGCATTTACCTCATCAATTTGAACACCAACGTTGAAACCCTTGAAAAACTGGCCCGCGAAAAATATCTCATGAAGAAAGATGATGAAACCGTGTATCTTATCGTAAGGGATGAGAACAAAAAAGACACCGCTCAGGTTAAACAATAGACTACAATGAGACCAGTCTAAAAAGCTCCAAAGTGCTGATTTTAGCGTTTTTTACCCCTGACCCCAAAGGGAAAAACACTAAAATTCAACAGGTTGCAAACACCCTCTTTAAGGAATCCAGGGTTTAACTACCTTTTTAGACTGAACTCAACGATTGTTCCGACATTTTTCGACCGTTTATTCTGATTTCCACTATGCCTCTAATCAGCCTTTGACTGCAATAAGGATGCGATGATTTACATCATCCGGAGCAAATAATAAACCCCTGTCAAGACAATTACAAATCCTTACTTATCAGCCAATTGGAAGCTGGTTCACCGGAAAGAAATTAGCTTTGCCCCCTTTTTTAAAAATCATCCAACACTATGTCATTCGTCACAAAGGAAAAACTCTTCACAAAAGAGTGGTTTAAGGTTTATAGTTTTATTGTTCTGGGAACATTCATCATGGCATCGGGATTTGTACTCTTCATCAATCCATACAAAATTGTTCCCGGTGGGGTTTACGGTGTTGCCATTGTAATTCACTACCTTACTGAAGGGGTTTTTTCGTTTTGGCCCGACGGCATCCCTATCGGTTTGTTAGGCTTAAGTATGGATATTCCTCTTACCATTGTTGGCATTAAAATCCTTGGACCGCGTTTCGGCATAAAAACAGTACTGGGATTTGTTTTAACTGCAACATTCATGGACACACTTACTTATTTTGTCGGACAGGACGATCCACTCAAAATTGGTGATCAGGTTTTGCTGGCCGGGATTTTTGGCGGGGTCATGATTGGTTTTGGATTAGGTCTGGTATTCCGTTCACGCGCTACTTCGGGCGGTTCCGACATCATTGCCATGATTATAAGCAAATACACGGGCTGGCAACTTGGTCAGCTACTCATTCTCATCGATTCTGTAATTGTCCTTCTCGGTCTTGTTGCTTTTGGCGACTGGAAAATTCCACTCTATTCGTGGATTGTAATTTTCATTACAGGAAAAGTAATTGACATAACCATGCGTGGAATTTCGTATGAGCAGACTATGTTCATCATTTCTGATCATTACGAAGAAATTCGCCTGAAAATAATCAATGATATCGACCGTGGTGGCACCATCATAAAAGGTGAAGGACTTTACAGCGGTAAAGAACGAAAAATGATCTACACCAATGTCAGCCGCCGCGAATATCAGATTTTAAAAGACTACATCCATCAAATTGATCCAAAAGCTTTTGTTACTGTCATTGAAGCCAACGAGGTCCTGGGAAATGGTTTTAAACCATTAAGGGAGGATTGAGCCATGGGCAACCATTGATCACGAAAGATGCATCATTTGACCAAATTTTTAATCGGGAAATTCCAGGTCAAATTCCTCAACGGCAAAAATCAAATAGGCTTTTCCTGGCAATAATTCACCAAGGGTTACAATGCCGTTGGCAGGCCAGAACATTTTTACCCCAGCAATTTCCTTGATGATTAAAAACATGTCTTCATATTCTTCCCACAGGTCAGCAACCGAAACCGGTGATGAACTTAGGCATGGAACAACTGACCAACCTGACCCGATCTGAATTTCGCGGTAACTTTCCTGCAATGAAGAAATTTTAAGATTCATGGGCTCTGAAACCTTAATGTTGAATGCATTGGTTGAGTTCCACTCTCCCAATGTATTTGTATTTTGAGCAGGAAAGAAAAATCCTTCAGAATTTCCAAGAAAGATCAAACTTTCAATGCGCTCTGCAAAAATTGATTCCAACGATCCATTATAAGGTTTAAGGTAAGAGGATAAACCCGACCATCCTGCAGGAATATCGATGTAATGAACCAAACCATTGGCTGCACCCGGTGTTGGGTTGTTAAAGAAAAGCTGGTTTTGCCTGCCATCGGGCAAAACACCCATACAAATGTCAGCTTGTTGTGGACCAAAACCCAGGGTATCAATTACATTTACCAAATCACTGCCATAAATACCAATAAATTCGCCTTCCTGCGCTAGCTTAAAATCAAGGTGCAAAGGACCTTGTCCGGTCTGTTCATCAGCCCAAAGCAGGGCAAAACCAAACGGGCTGACAGTTGTCAATTCTGGTTGATTTACAGGAATTTGCCATTTATTCCTCTCATCAGGATCGTCGGTAAAATACAATCCTCCCATATCCACGGGTTGGCTGCAGGTATTGTAAATTTCAATCCAATCGCTGAAAGAGCCATCAGGAGCTGTTATGGTAGTGGCATTTTTGGCCATAAATTCATTAATTTTCAACGCATTCACGGGCTTGCTGTTCTCAATTCCGGGAGTTCCACCAATTTTGTAGCTTGCCCGCCAGTTTTCCAAAGTAAGATTATCGTTTTCCGGATGATTCAGTTCCAGTGATGGACCATAACCATTGGGTGAAATTGGCCATTGAGTTGAGGTATTAATATTAACTGAGTCAATTCTCGAATCACTATTTAATATTAGAAGAGCAGATTGATAAGACTGTCCGGTTTCAAAATTGAAATTTGCTTCAAAACAACTTATCCCTGGGTATTTTTCCTGAAATTTTGGAAGGTCGTTGCAAATGATCAGGTAACTTTTTGCGGCAATATTAAAATCTGCCGGGAATGTGATGTTTTCAAAGCCAGAATTTTTTAATGCCCAGCCATCGGTTTTGAATGAGTTATTGCTGTTGTTATAAATTTCAATCCATTCGCCAGAATCGAAAAAAAGAGGGCTGTGATAGTTGATTTCATTAATTACAATGTCGCCCGCATCAGGTACAGCTTTCTGAAAAATGGCAGTAAACAGAGCATCCCCTGATAAATTTACAGTAATGGTATCTTCAGTCGAAATTCCAGGCCATTCAACAAAATAATAACCCGGTTCGGGTATGGCAATGAGCGTAATGGGTGCGCCCTGAAAATACACTCCAGACCACGGGTATGGGTTTGCAGCATTCTCATTACCGGGGGTATTATGATCAATCAGGACTTTATTTATTTTGATTTTACCCTTTTCAACCTCGCTGTTTAATGTCACGGTGGCACTTCCGGTTACATCAGCAAACTGATTGACGATGAAACCTCTCAGCAGTTGAGTCCGGTTTGAAGCAAAAGTCCTCATCACATTAATATTATTGTTCCAAATGTTTGAATTACCAATTCCATTCCATCGCTGGATATGATCCTGAATTTCAGGCAACAACATAGTTTTGTACGCATCGATCGCAGCAAGCATGCGATCAACTTTAAAGTTGGTGTTCATCATGTCGGCCAACGTGTTGATAAACATATTTCTGAATTCCAAGTTTCCTGGTTTTTGTTGATTTCCAATGAGATATTGCATAATTAGCGGGGACCAGCCTGACGACAAACTCAGAATTGCGTACAGGTTATTATAGCTGTACGGTTGTACTCTTCCAAATCCATAGTCCGTGTCAAACAACATCCATCGCCATCTTCCATCGTGACCATAAGGCGCTTCAGGAAGGTAGCTTTCGGTTCTCTTTCTCCAGTATTTGATGTTGTTTTGAGGCCAGTCCGACTGACAGAAAAAAATGTTCGAACAAATGTAGCTGCAATAATTGTCAACATCCATTTGGGTTTTAACGTACTCATAATTAGCCTGATTACTCATATCGTGCGTCTTGATGTAGTTGACCATTGCGTTATAGTGAACCGCATCACCTTCAATGACATCATTTGCAAGTTCAAGAAAATCAATGCCATCCTCGGGAACCCCATAGTTTTTATTCAGGTAGAATTTATCGTACCGTTCGGTCAACCAATGAATACCCCAATACTCACCATCCAGGAATACCACCACCGGGTAATTGTCCTGCGTATCGAAATTCCAGTCCTCAACCAGGCTTTGCATAAAAGGATCACGAAAGTAGCTCCAGGCGAAATCCTGCCCAGCATTCCTTAGAATAAATGTCTCAAATTCGTTCTGATCCAGTTTTGGAAAAAGTTTGTAATCAAATTTGCTTTTTCCATATTGTCCACGGGCATATAGCCTCAGCGATTTAATGTTGGCTGTTGTCGAATATCCACCATGTATCCTTACACCACCATCCTGCGACAACCTCATGGTTCCGTCGGGTTCAAAGTATTCAATGTGTACAGGTCTTTCCCATGCCATACCTTCCTGCGCAAAGTGTGCTGAAAGCCAGTTTAAACTATCGATACCATAGCCGGCTTTGTAAATACCGATGGTGTCGCAGAAAAAATTCAGCGAATCAGAAATCAGCGAAATAATTGGAAATGTGTACCTTGAAGAAATATCAGGGTCAACAATGAATGATGATGAAACAATTTCACTTGGATACATTCCGGTTTTAAAAACCCTTGCTCTGACAACGTTAAATTTATAGACAATGCCATTAGGGGCTGCCCAATGATAGAAACCTATCCCGGGAAGTGTTGTTCTTATCAGGCTAAGCCTGTTGGGATCAGAGCTGCGGTTAACCATCTGAATTGGTCCTGAATAAATCATCGAATTTAAGGTAGGTTCAGAACCATCAAGGGTGTAATAAATCGTGTCGCCTTCGGTGGCCGGTTGAATTTCAAGAAAAAAAGGATTTTGAGAAAAACCGGCATTTTGAGAAAAGGTGGGCGAACCGGCAAAATCAACAAATGGTTGTGTCCCGTTGCTTTCACCAGGAGTGGGAATGTTGAAATAAAGCCAATCCTCATCCCCGTCAGGAAAACGACCAAATGACCAATCGGAAAGTAAATCTGTGGCCAGGGCAACATCCAGCAGCATACTATCAGCATTTGAAAGGTAAAGAGATTCGTCGCCGTTGCTGATTTTGAAGTTGATATGAATTTCTCCGTTCGGAAAAATCGTGTCTTTATCAGAGGCAAATACCAGCATGTAATAATCTGATGGAATGATCACTAAAGGAAATTGCCACTTAAACAAATCTTCAGGATCATCCGACAAAAACCATCCCTGAAGGTTTACCGCACTGTCGGCCATATTGTACAACTCAAGCCAGTCAGGATTATCGCCCTGAAAATC
>CALFEP010000117.1 GCA_937950125.1 uncultured Bacteroidota bacterium | reverse complement strand
GTCGCCGGCAAAAGTTCTAAAAAATATTGGTCTGGTAGTTCAGTCGGTTAGAATGCCTGCCTGTCACGCAGGAGGTCGCGAGTTCGAGTCTCGTCCAGACCGCAAAAATGAAAAATAGCCCATTGTTAAACACTGTTTTAGCGATGGGTTTTTTGTTTTTGGGCTAATTTGTGTTCTTCCCCCGGTAAACGATCTTCCGCAAATTGATAGCTTTTAATATTTGAAATCTTAAATATTTGTTAATTATTCCACCTCAAAAACTTTATGTTTTAGCTTTGCCCTCTGCTGAACAATCGTTGGTTTTGGTTGTTAATTAGCAAATTATCAGGAAATTTATGAACAAACCGATAAAAACTATGACGAAAAAACTCACAATTCTATTATTGCTCACAATTCTGCTCCGCCTGCAAGGGTGGTCGCAAACGGTGGTTTGGGACGAGCCATTCACCCGGGTTCCCGATGGGTGGGAATTTTCAGGCAATTGGGACGTGACAGATGGTGCATTGTCCATGTTTTATTATCCAATCGTTACCAACTACGATTTTGAGGCCTTGTCCCCCGAAATCGAAATTCCTGTGAATGGCGCCGATCTTACCCTGATGGTTTTTGTGGACACCTATAATACCTACGTAACCAATGAGGTATGCGAAATATCGGTTGTTGGAGATGGATTTGACGACGTTTTGTGGAGCCATCAACTTTCAAATGGATTGTTTGGAAGTTATCTTGGCGCCCCGGTTACTCTAATCCTCGATAGTTACAGCAATGAAACCGTACGTTTGAAATTACACTCTTACGGTGCCACAACCCAGGCGATATGGGGTTGGTATATCTACTCCATCAACATGACCTCATTATTCGATCACGATTTGCGCGTTGTTGAAATTGCCGGCCCCGGCCACCTCGATCCAAATCAAACTGGAACCTGGACAGTTGAAATTGAAAACCTGGGCGCTCAGCCCGAAAGTGGTTTCGAATTGAAACTTTTCAGCACCAAAGCAATGGATGAATTAGCCACAGCTTACTACAATCAGACTTTGCTGCCCGGACAAACAGGTTCAGTGCAACTGCAATGGTTTACCAGTGAAGTGCACAATACCACCATTGATGCCCGCATCATTTCAAACTCAGATCAATGGGCTCAAAACAACCGCTCGAAACCAGCATTCCTGCGCATTGAACCTGAAGTAAATTATGCTGTACTGCTCTGGGACAATGACAATGGAATTCCAAACATTCAAAACCCTGAAACCGGCCAGGAAGAAGATGCTTCCACAGGAATTCAGAGTGCACTCAACCTGGCGGGAATCGACTATACACTGGTAAATGACCTTCCTGCAGACCTGTCGTTCTGGGACATTGTGATAGTGACGATGGGCTGTTATTGCCTCGACTGAGGTCAGACCCCTCCTGGTACTGTATCAGTAACAGACCAGGCCACACTCATAAATTACCTCAACAACGGCGGTAATCTGTACATCGAAAGTGTTAACCTTGGTTACGACCACTCAACCACAAACCTCCTGATTTCGTGCGGCATAAAATTATTAGACGACGGCTCTGCCTACGAAGTTGACACACTTTTCAACCAAAGCCAGGATCTGATGAATTCGGTACACTATTTTTATGGTGGTGGAAATTCTGCCCACTACAGCATCGACAGGCTTCTTCCCAACAATTCAACCGTGCTTTACAAAAGTAATGATGGCTACAACCGCATGTTCCTTTACGAAACCGATGTTTACAAGGTAATTTCGTCATCCATTGTTTTCGCAGCCCTGGTAAATTCGGAAAACCTGAGCCTGAAACCTTACCTGATGGCCGAAATGATCAACTACTTCCTGGGAATTGGCATAGTGACCGGAATATCAGATTTGTTGGCGGGCAACAGTCAGACGTCTGTTAACAGTTATCCTAATCCATTCAATGCGAGTACAACTATCAGTTTTACCTTGACGGAAAATTCTTTTGTTCAGGTTGCGATTTATGATGCCATGGGAAAGATGGTCAGGAATCTGGGTGGTGAAAACCTTTCAGCCGGCGAACATGCCATTACCTGGGATGCCACAAATGACGATGGAATGCACGTTGAAAAAGGTTTTTATTTTTATACCATTCAAATGGATGAGCAGCTGCAATCGGGTACACTGATTTACATTAAGTAGATTTTTATTTAGTAAATAATTGATTTTCATAATTTAATGAAGCCAGGGAAATTCCTTAAAGAGTTTCCCTTTTTTGTTTTCCGGCTGGTGGTTTTAATAAAAAATCATTTTATCTTTATCGCGCCAAACAGAGAGGTAGGAACTGGTGTTCCGGTTGGTCTTCAAAACCAATAGCAGACGGATAAAACCGGCTGTGGCAGGTTCGATCCCTGCTCTCTCTGCTTTTTTATTTCGATAATTTTGAAACTCATGAACGCTGAATCCGCTTCCCCACCACTCCGAAAACTTCCTGGTGTTGATAGCCTGATCAATCAACCTGTGCTGAAACAATTGGCTGCAGAATTTTCGCACGAGCTGGTTGTGTACTCTACCCGCCAGGCAGTGGATGAATTAAGAGTAAACCCTGACAAGGGAATCCCCGATGAAATGGCACTTGCGCACCAAATAGCGGACAAAATCAGGAAAATCACCTCTAAAAGCCTGAAACCTGTGATTAATGCAACAGGTGTGATCATTCACACAAATCTGGGACGTGCCCCTTTCGGTGAAATATTGATTGATGAAGTGCGGGAAGTGCTGAGAAGTTACAACAACCTCGAATTCGACCTCGAAACAGCCTCCCGTGGTTCACGTTATGTGCATGTTACCGGATTGCTCCGATTTCTTACTGGCGCCGAGGATGTATTGGTTGTGAATAACAATGCCGCAGCAGTGATTCTTGTTTTGCGCACCTTCGCGAAAAACCAGGAAGTGATTATCTCACGGGGCGAACTGATCGAGATCGGTGGATCGTTCCGTTTGCCTGAGATCATGAAAGCATCTGATTGTAAAATGGTTGAGGTTGGAACAACCAACAAAACCCGCATAGGAGATTTTGAAAATGCCATTACCAAAAAGACTTCCATCCTGCTCAAAGCACACCATTCCAACTACGCCATAACCGGTTTTACTCAGGAGGCCTCACTTGATGAAATGGTGAAGCTTGCAAAAAAATCCGGAAAAATGGTGGTTTACGATATGGGCTCAGGGCTGTTGCGAAAGGCCTCTATCAAAATGCTGCAAAAAGAACCTGATGTAAAAACCACCCTTGCAACCGGCATCGACCTGGTAACATTTTCCGGCGACAAACTACTGGGTGGTTCGCAGGCCGGAATTATTGCCGGTAAGAAAGAATTGATTGCCAGGCTAAAAAAAGAACCGCTTACCCGTGCTTTGCGGGTGGGAAAAACCACACTTGCCATGCTCGAGTCGGTTTGTCTTAACTACCTTGACGAGAAAAAACTTTTTGCCAAAAGCCCTGTTTTCAGGATGCTTAATGAAAATGAGGAAAGCCTTAAGAAAAAAGCCAATCGGTTTCAGCAATATTTTATCAAACAACAAATACAAACAGAAGTAGTAAAAAGTGAAGGGCAACCGGGTGGCGGTTCGCTTCCCGGACAAAGGATTCCTTCGTATGCCATCAAGCTTGAAATTTTTTCAAAATCAAGAAAAAACAGAGGCGAAACGGCTGCCAAAATTTTTAATCTGCTCTTGCAAAAGCATTACCCGGTGCTGGGTGTTCTGCGTAAGGGTGAAATCGTTTTTGATGTTTTGACCATTCCCGATGAGGATTTGGAAAAAGCAGCCGGCATAATCGCTGAAGTTTACAGGGAGGTTTGTCATGAATAAACATGTTATTATGGGTACGGCTGGTCATGTTGACCATGGTAAAACAGCGTTGATAAGGGCTTTGACAGGCATCGACTGTGACACCCACAAAGAAGAAAAAGAGCGAGGAATCACCATCAATCTTGGATTTGCCCATCTTGAAACTCCAGCCGGAAATTCAATCGGGGTAGTGGATGTTCCGGGGCACAAAGATTTTATTAAAACGATGGTCGCCGGTGCTTACGGAATTGATTTTGTGCTCCTTGTCATTGCTGCCGACAGTGGAATTATGCCTCAGACCCGCGAGCACCTCAACATCATTCAAATGCTGGGTGTCAACAGCGGGATTGTTGCATTGACAAAAACCGATCTTGTTGACGATGAAATGATTGAATTTGCCAGGCTCGAAATGATGGAATTTCTCGAAAAAACCACCCTGAAAGATGCACCCATTGTTCCGGTGTCAGCATTTACAGGTCAGGGAATGGCTGAATTGACAAAAGAAATCGACAAACTTGTTCCTGGTGTTCCGCCAAAAAAAGCAGGACAGCATTTCAGGATGTACATCGACCGGATTTTTAATGTAAAAGGTCAGGGAATCGTAGTAACGGGGTCGGTACTCAACGGACAGGTGAAGGCGGGTCAGGATGTTTTTCTGTTTCCTGGTCAGGGCGAAAAGGTTAGAATTAAATCCATCGAGCGGCACGGAAAACAGGTTGAGTCGGTTCAGGCAGGTGACCGGGCGGCTTTGAATATTTCGGGGCTAAAACAGGATGATTTCGACCGTGGTATGTTGCTTTCGGATTACCAGCTGGATGAAACCGACCTGATTGATGCTTCAGTCACGTTGTTCGACCACAAAGTAAAACTCGAAATCTGGAACCAGGTGATTTTTCATACAGGTACCTTTAGCACAAATGCACGAATTCATTTACTCGACAAAGATTCCCTGTTTCCCGGAGAAAAGGGAATTGCCCAGATTCATCTTGAAAAAAAGTCGATTTTGCTGAACAAAGACCGGTTCATTTTTCGCACCTCTTCAAACGACCTGACTTTGGGAGGCGGGATCATCCTGGATGCAACACCCCTGCATCATAAACGACGCACATCAAAGGTTGTCCAGGATGTTAAAGCCCTCGAAGAAGCCGTAATCAACCAGGCAAATCTGTCTGCTTTACTAAAACTTGAATTGAAAAAACAGGGAAGGCTGGTTTTACTAAAGGATGTTGCTACTCGGCTTGAAATTCCAGAAAGTGAAATTGCTGAATTTATTGAAAATGAAAATGATCCGGAAATCCTGATGAATCTGCATTTGGGTAACCGGTACCTTTTCGACCAGCATTACAAAGAAAATCTTATTGGCAAAATACTCAACGAAATTTCGCTTTGGCATCAGAAGAATCCGTTGGATGCCCACGGGTCCGAAATCAAGGAATTAGCAGGCAAAACAGGAATGACAACCCCTCACGAATTTGCACTTCTCGACCTTCTCTGCAAAGAATTGCTGGAAGAAAAAATGCTGAAACGGGTCGATAAATCGCTTGCCCTTTTCAACCATGAAGTGAAACTGGATAAAAAGACCCAGGAAAACCTCGATTGGTTGGACAGAACGATCAGAAATGCTGGAATGAACAAATCAACACTTGCCGAATACGAAGGCATTGCCAAAGACCACAACATCCCGAAAAGTCAGCTTAAAATGCTCCTGAATTTCCTGGCAAATCAAAATAAAGTATTTTTCAACGGGTCGGATGTATTGCATGCATCGCTTGTGCATGAGGCACGAAAAAAATTGTTGACAGAACTGGCCGGAAAACCCCGGGGAATCAACGAGAAGGAGTTTCGACTGTTGATTGATGGCACGAAGAAGGTAGTTCAGGACCTCATCGGAATTTTTGTAGCCGATGGGATCATTGAAAAGCAGACGTTTTATTTGATGATTACAGAGAAAGGTAAAGCGCAAAGCGCCTAAAAACAGTGGGTGAGGAGCGTTTGGATCAGACTACCAGCGGCAGTGTGAAACTAAAATTGGAACCAACATTTACCTTGCTTTCGACACTTACTTTGCCATTGTGAACTTCCACAATTTTCTTAACAATTGCTAATCCCAACCCTGTGCTGGATTCGCCACCAGTAGGCTTCGGGCTTGCCTTTTGAAATGGCCTGAAAAGCAAACTTACCTCTTCTTCGGGTATTCCATGACCCTGATCACATACAATGGTTTTTAGAAATTCACCCTCATTTTCAACTTTTATTACCACTTCCTTACCAGGTGGTGAGTATTTTACTGCATTGTTTATTAAATTGTTGAGCACCTGTTCTATTTTATCCCAATCAAATTTCAAGGCTATGTTCCCGGCTTTCCATTCGATGGTTAATTTTGTTTTTTTCTGATTGGCAAGAGATTGATTAAGGTGAACAACTTCAGAAATAAAACCTTTGTAATCATATATTTGAAGGTCAAGTTCAATTTTTCCTGCCTCAATTTTCGAAATATCGAGCAATTCGTTGAGCAGCTTCAGCGAAAACTCGCAGCGCCCCAAAATCAGGCGGAGATACTGTTTTTTATCACTATTGTTAATGGCATCGAAATCCTGAAGTAAAAGGTCGGTGAACGATAAAGCAGTTCCAATTGGATTGCGCAAATCGTGGGCGGCAATACCCAAAAACCTGTTTTTTTCATTATTTATTTCAATCAGTTGCCTGTTCATTTCCGATAGCTCTTTTGTCCTTTCTTCAACCTTGTTTTCGAGTATCTGATTCGTATTCCGTAGGTAATCCATCAGAATTTTGTTTTTTCTGATGAGGTAGTGTTTTTCGAAAGCAGCACCGACAACAGCATTCAGTTCATCGTAATTCCAGGGTTTTGTTATGTAACGATAAATATTACCTTCGTTGATGGCCGAAATTACTGAGTTGATATCAGTGTATCCTGTAAGCAGCAAACGAATGATGTCCGGATATTCCTTCCTGATGTTCGCCAGGAATTCAACACCGGTCATTCCGGGCATCCGCTGATCCGAAATTATCACGTTTATGTTGTTGCTATTCACAATATTAAAGGCCTTGTTGGCGCCACCGGCTACATAAACAGTGTAGTTTTTCCTGAAAAACCGCTGCAGGGTTCTGGTGATTTCTATTTCATCATCGACCAGCAACAGGTTTTTTGGCGGAGAATTTTCCTGAATATCATTAGTCATTAATAATTCCATGTTTTGGAAGTTTGATTAAAAATGTGGTTCCTTTTTTCATTTCACTTTTAAAATCAATACTACCTCTGTGTAAATCGGTTATTATTTTGTAGGCGATGCTCAGCCCAAGTCCGGTTCCTGATCCGACGGGTTTGGTCGTAAAAAAAGGATTAAAAACTTTGTCTTTTATTTCATCACTTATTCCACAGCCATTATCCGACAACTCAATGGTTACATAATCATTATCCTCGCTGATTTTAAGGCTGATTTCCCCATTATCTTCAATGGCCTGGGTGCTGTTGATCAGTAGGTTTAGAATAACCTGGTTCAATTCTGACGGGAAACATTCAAGCATCAGCTTTTCAGGAGCATTCATGGTAAAATTTATCCCCCGCTTTTTAAACTCCGGTTCTATTATCGCCAGGGTGCTCACAATGTTGGCAATCAAATCAATGGTCATGTGTCCCGCCTCATCGAGTCTTGAAAAAGTCCTCAGGTTGTCAACGATTTTTTTAATTCTCGAAACCCCTTCTTTTGAACCTTTAAACAAATCTTCCATATCGTCAAGCAGATAATTGATGTCAAACTGCTTAATAATTTCGTCAGCCATCGCAATCGACCCGTTGTTTTCGGTGATATAAATTACCTGCCGTAGCTGTAAAATTGTATTTTTCAGATCGTTAAATGCTGATTGCAGATGATACAAATTGCCACTTACAAACGAAACCGGATTGTTGATTTCGTGTGCAACACCTGCGACAAGTTGCCCCATGGCATTCATTTTTTCGGAATGGATCAGCTGGGTTTGTGTTTCCTTCAAAGCTTTGAGCGCTTTGTCGAGCATAGTTTTTTCCTTGATCAACTGACGCTGCAGGTTGCTGATTTCCTGGTTTAGGCGCGACATTTTGTTGAATTGACCAATCATTTCAACCCAGTTGAGATGTCCGACAATCAATATTTCTCCATCCCTGTGCCAGATTTTCGACTCAATTGTAACCTGATTGGTTTCAACATTTCCGACGGTGAGCAAACCCTGAAAACACAGTGGCGTAGCTGACATCGCCAACAAATCTGAAAAATTGGGGTTAATCAGATTTTGAGATAGATTTTCGTTTACAAGCAGGCGAAAAGCTTCGTTTTTATAAATTTCATCCCCGTTTTCGTTTAGGAGAGCAATGCAAACCGATTCAAATTGAAAAATTTCTGACGAAATTTCATCAGCCCATCCTGCAAGTTTCGTATCTAAAATTGACTTCATTTGCCAATTGGTTTACACGCAAGTTTTTTGTACCAAACAAATCAATTATTAACAGGCAAAATCCGGTCATCGGTCATCTTAACAAATACCGGAATATTTACAAGCATCCAGTAGTAATAAGGGTAAACCTGTGTGAATGCTTCATCTGATAATTCCTTTTTCATTACTTCAACCCAGGTATTAAGCAAAGCAGACCAGTAGGTTGTGCTAAATCCACGCGATCTGTATGCCCTGAAAACCCAAAGAACTGTTTCAACAAGAACCTCAGCATTGAAATGTGCAAGTATCGACGAAATAAAACGTGCATGGTTAGCATGGTTATCTTTCATCATGTCAAGGTTTTGCTCACCAACCAGTTCTTTTATGTCGTTGCGTTCGAGCATGACCAGGTTCATTTGCGAAACAATTGTCCCGGATTTGTTGGCATATTCAACAGCAACAGGTTTTGTTACCTGCCTCAGATCAGCAGCGGTTTTCAAAAGTTCATCTCTATTCATGGTATGGATATTTATTAATAAAATTATCAACATTTTTCAAATCAGGAAGATAATGCACCTTTTCATACTTGCTAAAAACATTGTAACCTCCATGTTTAAAGGCTTGTCCTCCTACTAAAATCTCAAGGTTTGGAAAGACATCCGAGATGCTGATGATCATTTTCTCGAGAACCGGAATATTGAAGTAAATACTCACCGAAAGTGCAAGCAGATCGGGATGCACACGTTCAATAAATTTTACAAGCTCGTTGGTGGGCACATTTGAACCCAGAAAATATGTGTCCCATCCATTTAGTTCAAAAATATCGGCAACCATTTTAACACCAATCTGATGAAGCTCATTTTCGGTGCACGCAACCACCGCTTTTCTGTTGGTTCTTTTATCAGAAATAATGTTTGGATAGAGCTCATTCATCAGCGATTCGATGACAGAAGTGGCCAAATGTTCATCAGAAACTGAAATCTGGTTTTTTTCCCACAGGGTTCCAACCTCGTAAAGAGTTGGCATAAACAACGATTCGTAAATGTCAGCAACAGTATTTTTCTGTTCCAGAATATGGGAAACGTACTGCGAACATGCTGGCCGGTCAGCCTCAAGAACCATTTCCAGAAATTCCGAATCCGGTGACCTTAATTCTTTATCCATCTTTCCTCAATTCTAAAAAGTGTGTAAATGTAGAAAAATTCCACCTAAAATCAAGAACAGGTTTTTGCCTTTTTTATGGCGTAATGAAAAAATATGGGAAAAGCATACGATAAAATAAACCTATGATTTTGAAACACTTTGAATTGTAAATGATAATTGGTTAAACATTTTCGAGGTTGAAATGGTTTAATTGCAAAACTTTATTTGCCATGAAATCAAAACTAAAAACTCATCTGGTATTATTTTTTTTATTAGTTGTTTATTATCAATTAAATGCACAAGAAACGATGGAATACAATAAACTTACGCCCGAAGAAGAAAGGGTGATACTTAAGAAAGGAACCGAAAGGGCTTTTACCGGAAAATTTTACGATTTTTACGAAAAAGGAACATATGTCTGCCGGCAGTGTGGCGCCGCATTGTACCAGTCTGAACACAAATTTGTATCAGATTGCGGATGGCCAAGTTTTGATGATGAAATTAAGGGTGCTGTTAAAAGGCTCCCCGATGCTGATGGTCGCCGCACTGAAATTGTTTGCAACAACTGTGGCGGGCATCTTGGTCATGTTTTTTTGGGTGAGGGCTTTACACCAAAAAACACCCGCCATTGTGTAAACTCTGTGTCGATGGATT
>CALFEP010000116.1 GCA_937950125.1 uncultured Bacteroidota bacterium | reverse complement strand
ATGTTCTTTGAAAAACTGATTATCAAATAATCCTATGGATAATACAGACCTGTCAACCCAACGAAACTTACAGTTGAAAACAGGTCTTTTACCAGAAATCCCCGGCAAACTGAAAGTTGCTTTCAGGAGTGGATCGCCGGGGGTTTCTGTTTTTTACCCAACCGGGTGAATTTTGGAGATAATATGGCCTGCTTTTTCCTGACTATTCCTCCCTCTTTTGAACGAAAAAATCACCCAAAGCGGATTTTGCGTTTTATCCTATTGGATATCAATTAATTATCAGAGTCTGTAAAGAGATTACAAATACATCAGATTATTTGGTACACAGATTGCAAAATCCTGAAAATGAATTTAAAACACGAAACGATAAACAAAAACTAAAACTTAAAAAAAAATGAAAACACATGAACCAGCTCACAAATCCACACAGTTGAAAGTGCATTTACTTGCATTTTTTATCCTCGCCTTTTCAGGCTATTTAAGGGCAGATGTGGACGTTGTTTCTTCATCAGAAAATGAGCTAAAAGTAAAAATCACCATTCCGCCGGTAAGGTTTCTGGAGCAAAAACTCGCAGATGCCAACGTTTACAAAGTGATCGATGCACCCCTTTCGGGGGAAACAGATGTTGGTTCGCCGCAACTTCCGGTTTTCGGAAACTGGATTTTAATCCCCAACGGCAAAGAAATGGTTTTGTCCGTGGAAAAGGGTGAACCCCTGATTTTCACCAACATCATCCTTGCGCCGGTTCAACAGTATGATAACGACGTTACTGTTTTACAAAATCCTCAGGTCACCCGAAACGAAGCTATTTATGGCAAAGATGCCGACTTTCCAGGGACTTTTGCCATTGCCGATCCTGTAAAATACAACCGGGGTCAGCCCTGTACCATCCTTTGGATTTATCCTTACCAGTATAATCCGGTGAAAAAAGTCCTCACCGTTTATCCTGATCTCGAGATAACAGTTCAGTTTACAGGCGTAACTACGCCTATTCCCGTTAATTTTTGCTCTGAGGTAAGTGATCAGATGATGAAACGGCTGGCGCTGAACGGTGATCAGATCGTAAAAACCAGGAAGGTGCATGTTGATACCGGAGGAAAAGGAGTCAAAAAAGGCTGTGAGATGCTTATTATCACCCATCCCGATTTTGTGGATGCGGCAGAAACCCTGGCTCTTTGGAAAAACCGCAAAGGGATTAGCACCACAATATGGGACACCACCACCACCGATCCTTTTGTTATCAAAGATTACATCAACGAGGTGGTTGCCACATGGGACCCTGTGCCGTATTATCTTTTGTTTGTGGGAGATGCTGAGTTTATCCCTTGCTGGCATGTGAACAATCATTACGATATTGCTGACCGCCCAAATCAGGGACGTGTTGGAACAGACCTTTTTTATGCCGACAACGAATATCAGTCAACAACCGGTTCCGATTATGTTCCTGATTTCAGTTATGGTCGCTTATCGGTTGACACGCCGGCACAGGCTGACAGCCTGGTAAACCGGATTATCCGGTACGAAAAATCGCCCCCGTCAACCGATTGGTACTATTACACAGCTGTTGCAGCATCCTACTTTCAGGACGATAACAACGACAGCATTGCCGACCGCCGGTTTGCAAAAACGGCTGAAGACGTCAAATACTACTTCGAAACCCACTCCCCTTTCCGGGTTGTCAACAGGATTTACACCACCAACTCCACCTGGCCAAAATACTGGTCCGATAATTCCTCTTATAAAATGGGGGACGACACGCTGAAAGGAGAGATTCCAAATTCGCTGAAAAGACCTGTGTTTTTATGGAATGGGAACAAAAATGACATAAAGGCAAAGGTCAACGATGGACGATTTCTGCTGATCCACCGCGACCATGGAAGCCGCAATGGCTGGGATCATCCGAAATTTCGCTCCGGTGATGTGGATGCCCTTTTGAATGGTGAAAAACGACCCATTGTCTGGTCTATCAACTGCCAGACCGGTTGGTTTGACAATGAAACCGATGACAATGTCTGCAATACCGGTAATAATGACGAATGTTTTGCCGAACACTGGATAAGACATTCAATGGGTGGCAGTTGCGGGATGTTTGCGGCCTCCCGGGTAAGTTCGTCTGTTCTGAACAATTACCTGCTTTGGGGTTTGATGGATGCTGTTTTCCCTGATTTTATTGAGACGAACGGTGGCACTTATGATTCACTGACTGTTTACAAACTGGGTGATATTCTGAACTATGGCAAAAGTTATCTTACCTCACGTTACGGCAATTCCACCGATGCCAACACCATACAGAGGTACCGCAATGAAATGGAAATGTACCACTGTTTTGGTGATCCGGGCATGGAAATGTGGACAGATGAGCCCACAGTCATTTCATCTGTTGATGTTAGTGATGCCGTGGTGGCTGGAACAGATAAAGTTTCGGTTACCGTTGCTGCCGGCGAACCTGGAAATTTCCTGGTTTCGGTGTATTCTGAAGATAAAAAAAGAATCCTGGGAAAGGGTTTCACTGACAATAAGGGAGTTGTGGTTGTAGAATTAGATACAATTGTTGTCTTAAACGAAAATCTCAGGCTCACTGCTACCAAACACAACTATATTCCAAAAGATAAAATCATTACAGTTGGGGCGGGCGAATCGGGATTCATTACGGCAGACAGAACCTGGTCGAACGATACCATTAAGGTTGTCGGCAACATTACTGTTGAAGAAGATGTGACCCTGACCATCGGGGAAGGTGTATTTGTTCTGTTTAAAGGGCATTATCACATCAACATTTATGGCCGATTATTGGCAGAAGGAACAAAGGACGACAGCATCATTTTCAGCCCTGAAAACAAAACCACCGGCTGGCATGGACTGCGGTTTTATGATACAGATGTTTCCGGACAGTTTGCTTCAAAGCTGAAATACTGCAGACTTGACTACGGCAAAGCCGAATACCAGATCTACACCCACAACGGGGATGGTGGGGCAATTTTTTGTCAGAATTCCTCAGGAATTTCCGTTGAACATTGTCTGATGGCGCATAACCAGGCAAGTGCGGGCGGAGGTATTTATCTCGGCAATTCTGACATAACCCTAAAACATTCGGTGATCAGGCAAAATTCGGCAGCCATTGCAGGTGGAATTTACTGTTACAGCGGTTCATGTCCGACAATTTATGACGTCGAAATTTCCGAAAATTCGGTTACACAAAAAGGTGGCGGGCTGATGTGTTACCTCAAATCGAGCCCCAATGTAAAAAAGGTTATGATTGAGGATAACTTCTCCGGCCAGGATGGCGGCGGAATACACCTCGAAGGCTACATTAACGACTGGCCTGAACCGGTTTTCGACAGCGTGACCATTCGGAACAACGAAGCCTTGGGTTGGGGTGGCGGTATGTTTTGTTACAACAGGGCGTGGCCAAAAGCAACTCACAGCACAATCACCGGAAATGATGCCGGAAAATATGGCGGTGGCGTTGCGTGCAATTACGCAGGTCCGGACTTTACCAATGTGACGTTCAGTTACAACGATGCCGATTCCACCGGTGGAGGTATGTATGTTTACAACTATTCTCCCCCTGACCTGAAAAACTGCATTTTATGGGATGATTCACCCAACGAAATCATTAAAGCTGTGAATGGCGGTACACCAACAGTGAGCTATTCCGACATTGAGGGTGGTTACACAGGAACGGGTAACTTCAACCTCGACCCGCAATTTTACGCCACAACCGGTGATTCAGCCTGGTATTTAACTGCATCTTCACCCTGCCTCGATGCAGGCGATCCATATTCTCCACACGATCCCGACGGTTCCACCGCCGACATGGGTGCTTTTTATTATCACCAGTCTCCGGCCATTATTTTTCCACCTACAGCCAATTTTGAAGCTGACACAACGTATGGCTATTTTCCTTTGACCATCTCATTTTCTGATTTATCGCAAAAAGGTTCGGGAATAATAAATAAATGGTACTGGGATTTTGGAGATATGAAAACTGACACATTGCAGAATCCGACTCATACCTTCACAAGCGGCGGCGCCTACACAGTTTCGCTGATTGTAAAAGATGAAAATGAAATTACTGATACACTGACCCGTACAAATTACATCACGGCAGTTGCAGCCCCGCCTGTTGCAGACTTTTCGGCCGACACCACCGAATGGTACAAACCATTTACTGTTGATTTTACCGATGAATCCGCTGCCGGCTCCAGCCCTCTCGAAACGTGGAACTGGGATTTCGGAGATTTGACCAGCAGCACTGTGCAAGACCCGTCGCACACTTACACCAGCGTTGGGGCTTACACAGTAAAACTAACCGTTACCGATGTGAACGATTCAACCGATACCCGCGAAAAAACCGATTTCATCAACATTTTGCCGGGTACCTACATCAAAGGCGGCTTTGTGAGCGGAACCTGGACAACTGACGGCAGCCCTTATGTTATTGGCGGGGACATCACGGTTCATTCCGACAGTTCTCTTACCGTTAATCCGGGAGTCGAGGTTCTGTTTCTGGGACATCACAAGTTCGTGGTTAACGGGCAATTGTCAGCCCAGGGAACTTCAACGGATTCTATAGTTTTTACAGCAAAAAATACCTCGCAGGGATGGCATGGTCTGCGTTTTGTAAATTCGTCCAACCCGGTTTTATCCTGGTGTAAAATCGAATATGGCAGGGCTGATGGCACCGAAAGCGTGCAGGATTCGTGCGGTGGCGGTGTTTATTGCTACAACTCACCGGTCAAAATCAGTCATTGCCTCATCAAACAAAATGTTGCCCTGAAACATGGCGGCGGATTATACTGTGATATTTCCAATGTTCTCCTCAGCAATAGCAGGATTGAGCAAAACAGCGCCTCAGAATCCGGTGGCGGAATTTACTGCTTTAATTCAGGGTTGACGGCATCAGCAGACACACTGGTGGGTAATGAAGCCACCTCAGGTGGTGGAATTTTTACGGAAGGAACTCCGTTTCCGGCTTTCACTATGTCGCTTATTCACGGGAATACGGCATATTCGGCCGGTGGTGGTGTTTTTTGCAGCAATTACGGAAATTTCAGTATGCAACAAAGCAATATCACCGAAAATATAGCATCAGCGGCAGGAGGAGGTATTTACCTGGGAAATTTTGCCACTCCTTCATTTTTGGATGTGGGAATTGAAGGCAATCACTGCAGTTCAAACGGTGGAGGTCTTTATTTTAGCGGCGCCTCGTACCCAATGCTTTCCAACATCATCATTGCCAACAACTCAGCTGCACAGGGCGGAGGGATCTTTTTCAACGGGTACACCGATCCCGGCTTTACATTGTACGGGCTGCTGGTTACTGAAAATTCGGCGACGATTGGCGGAGGGATTTATTACAACTCCTCGGCAGGTCCGCGCCTGAACAATGTGGTGGTAGATGGTAACCAAACCAGCGGTGAATATGCCTTTGGTGGCGGAATATATTTCAACCAGTCCAATCCGGGGCTTTTTGGTGTGCTGGTAAGGTTCAATACGGCTTTCAGCTACGAAATTGCCAGCGGTGGCGGGATGTACATGTACAACGGTTCCAATCCTTACATTTCCGAATCCAGGGTTCATCACAATTCGTCATCCGGACGTATGTTCAGCATGGGAGGCGGCATCACCTGCGATGTAATCAGCAATCCAACCTTATACAAAACCCCCGTTTATGGAAACATTGTTTCCTGTCAAAACAATCCGCCTCTTGGAGGTGGGTTGTATTGCTCGGGAGGGTCTGTTCCTTTTCTCGAAAAAGTCACCCTTTCGGGAAATGATGCAACAACCGGTTCAGGCGGAGCTATTTTCAGCAATGGAAATGGCACCAATCCGACAGTAAAAAATTCAGTTCTCTGGGACAATTTGCCTCAGGAAATTGGTTTAAAATCAGGCGGTTCTTTCACCTCCACTTATTCTGACGTAAAAGGCTTCTGGCCGGGCGCCGGAAATATAAACCTAGACCCGCTTTTTGAAAATCCAGCATATTTTGATTATCAGTTAACCTGGCCAAATTATCCCGTTTTAACGGCAAAATCTCCGTGTATTGATGCTGGAAATCCGGCTTCTCCTGCTGATCCTGACGGAACAATTACCGACATGGGTGCTTACTTCTTCGATCAGACCTTTCTTCCACCGGGTTTTGATTTTGGCGATTGCCCTGATCTGGGTTATCCGGTTCTTTTATCCGGTAACGGGGCAAAGCACCTTATCGATGCCAATGTTTTCCTGGGAAATTCGGTTGATGCCGACGACGACGGGCAGCCTGGCGCCCTGGCGGTTGGTGATGATGAGGATGGAAACGACGACGATGATGGTGTGATCTTCCAGGGTGACTTTATTCCCGGCACGGGTGTTACAACCATCGTAACCGCTTCAACGGGAGGCTACCTGAATGCCTGGTGCGACTGGAATGCTGACGGCGATTGGAACGATGCTTCTGAGCAGATTTTTACCAATCAACCACTTGTGGCAGGATATAACTCATTTTCAATCAATGTGCCGGCAACTGCAGCACTCGATACCACGTACTGCAGGTTCCGTTTTAATAGTTCGGGAGGCCTGAGCTATGATGGGTTTGCCAACAATGGTGAAGTGGAAGATTACCAGGTGGTTATTATATCACAAGCCTGCACAAATTATGCAATCTGGCATTTCGATGAAAACCAGGGGACTGTCGTTTATGATGCGACCTTAAATCACAACAACGGAACTGCTTTTTACACCGCCAGGGCTCCGGGAATTTATGGCAGTGCATTGAGTTTTAATGGCAGCAGCAGTTATGTTTCGGTTCCTCACTCTGCCAGTCTCGATATCACCGGGCCATTTTCTGTGCAGGCATGGATAAAAGCTTCCGGAACAGCCAATTATTACGCCATTGTGGATAAATACACGTATTATTCTACCGGAAGTAAAGGGTTTGCGATGTATCTGAATGGTGGGAAACTCAGGTTGAGTATTTATGCCGGAAGCGCCGGAAACGGGGATATTTTCGGGACAACTGATTTACGAGACAACCAGTGGCATCATGTTTTTGCCTCATGGAACGGGTCCTCGATGAAGTTGTATGTGGATGGAAAATTGCAATCGTCAGTGTCGTGGACACATGCCCCGGCTTCAACAACAGCAGCCCTGGGCATCGGAAAACGGTTAAGTGGCTGGGGTGGATACATGAATTTTCTGGGAATTATTGATGAGGTGATGATCTCAAACAATCCTGCCCCGCAAATCGATTTCGGCGATTCCCCAGACCCTGGTTATCCAACGTTGATTGCTCACAATGGAGCTTGCCATCTGATCAAACCCGGCTTTTTCCTTGGCAGTAGAGTGGATCCGGAAACCGATGGATTACCTGAAATCGAGGCCAATGGCGACGACAATTCAGGGAATGACGATGAAGATGGGGTGAAATTTACTTCGGCCATCATTCCCGGTCATTTTACTTGTCTCGAAATTACAGCATCGGCAGGAGGAAAGCTTTCCGGATGGATCGACTTCAACCACGATGGCGACTGGGCAGATGGTGGCGAAACAATTTTCAGCAATGCAATCCTTACATCTGGTGCTAACAACCTTTCGTTCGTGGTTCCATCGGACGCAAATCCTGGAATTACATTTTCGAGATTCCGCTTCAGTACATTTACTATCAGCAGTTTTGAAGGATTTTTACCCGATGGTGAGGTGGAAGATTACGTGGTGGAAATTGCCGGAGAATTTACTGAATGGCAGGATGGTTTTGAAAATTATGATACAAACACCGACATTGTTGGACAGGGAGGTTGGGAAATGTGGGGAGGATATTCTTCTTCACCCTCAGCCATTGTCAACAATGAATACAGCTATTCCGGTGAAAAGTCATTACAAATTCTTGGAAATGAAAACATGAACGGTGATGATCTTATTCATCAGTTCAACGGTTGTAATTCAGGGATTTGGGAATTTTCAGCCTGGCAATACATACCGGTAAATGCTTCCGGTGGGAAAACGTATCTCATCTTGCTCAATCAGTACGATTGTCAGGGCGAAAACCTCAACTGGTCGCTGCAACTGGGATTTGACACTGATCTGAACCAGGTAAAGAGCGATTTTGATGGCGCCACCACGGTATTGAAAAAGAATCTGTGGATAAAAATCGTGGTAATTATCGATTTTGAGAATAACAGCCAGTCTGTTTATTATGATGGAAATCGTTTGGTAACAAAAAGTTGGACAGAGGGGGTGACAGGTGGCGGTGAACTGAGCCTTGCAGCTGTTGACCTGTTTTCGGGAACGTTAAGCAATGTCGCTGTATTTTACGACGATATATCGCTCAGGCCTCTGAACACGCAGGTTGTGGATGCCACAGCAGGTTGGAGCGGGATTTCGTCCTGCCTTGAACTTGTTAACCCTAAAGTGGAAACCATCATGCAGCCGGTTGCAGAAGATCTTGAAATTATTTACAATTTCAGCGGTGTTTACTGGCCTGGGCAGAATTTGAACACGTTCGGCGATTGGAACAGAAACTCGGGTTATGTGATGAAACTCAACGACGATGCCACGATGCTGTTCTTTGGAAATGAAATCGCTAACAAGACCCTCTACCTGAATGCCGGCTGGAATCTGATCCCGGTATTTATGGATGCGGAAGCAGCATCAACACTTGGAAATATGCCCGGATTCCAGGTTGCCAAAGGGGTTGCAAACACCGAAATCCTGTGGCCGGCATTCAACATCAACACCTTGGTCAATCTGGTCACCGGTAAAGCCTATTTTGTTTACACAACCCAGCCCGGCGTCCTGGCGTATGCTAAAAGTTCGGGATTTGACCCTGGTTTCCAACCTGGAAACGAACCTGAAAACCCCTGGAATACGCTTTTAAGAACGCCTCAAACCCATCTTATCGCTCTTGCAAAAGATGGATTGAAAGAATTACAGGCAGGCGACTGGATAGGTGCTTTCACGGAATGCGGGCTGTGTGCGGGAGCCGGCCGGATTACAACCATTTTGCAAAATCGTGCTATTACCCTTTTCGGGGATGATCGGACAACACTCGTTTGCGATGGTTTTGTGGAAAATGAGCCCATCCATTTTAAAACCTGGAATCAGAAAACAGGACAAACCGTTGACATTGAAGTAACGTGGGATAAACAATTTAACAATTCAGGTTTGTTTGAAACAAACGGCTTATCGGCAATAACCTCCATAAAAACTGCATCCACGGTTACCGATGACCATATTGTCGAAACATTGGGCATCAATCCAAATCCTTCCCATGGATTATTTGCCCTTTCGGGAGTTTCAGGCGAGGTCAGTCTTTCGGTTATCGATCCTTT
>CALFEP010000115.1 GCA_937950125.1 uncultured Bacteroidota bacterium | reverse complement strand
GACGACTGGTCGTAGATAATATCCCCGAACCGCGTGTTGAGCGTGTGATGGCTGGCTTTTTGCCTTTCACCATACGGGGTGTTTTGGGCAAAGGTACTGAGGCCAATACCAAGCCCGAAAATCAAAACTAAAAACAAATACACCTTTTTCATAATTTACTTTTGTTTTTGTTAATACTGAGTGATTTGAGTATCTTTTTGTATGCTTCGTTTTCCAATTTCTTTTTTTCAATTAAATCCTCCAGGCTCAGCCCGGCTGTGCGCTCGTTGGATTCTTCTTCCGCCTCAACAGCAGGAATCGTTGGATTGGCTTTTTGAAATTCCTTTTTCGTCTTCATTGTTTTAAACTTTGAAAAGACAAAGGAAAACCAGCCTAAGGTGGTGATGCAAATTTTCGGGCTTACATTGAATTTACCATATTGGAATTTGGCCAAACAAATGATGCACTGCCTGGTTACATTTCCCATACAACTACATGTAACCTGTTATTTATCAGCGAAATTTGCCATTACAGATTTACGCTTTCGAATTTGTTAATTTGACGAAAAAATCAATACGCTTTAACCGCTATACTTTTTCATGAATCGAATTCAAGATTCCAAAGGTAAAACAAGCCGAAAGCCTGCATCAACATAGAAGGGGGTGATTCGTTGCAAAAAAGCACCCTGAAAGGGTGCAACAAGCTGAATAATATAAATTTTCAGCCTTTCAGGCTAAAGAAATTCAGAACTCCAGAACTGTGGTAACACTTAATTTAGCAGGTTTTGGAAAAACACCCTAAACTCTTTCATAATACCTTGTCCGAAAAATGGTTAGGATTTTTAATTAAATCTGCTGAAAAAAAGCAGATTGTAATGATCGGGAATATTTCGGTGCTCCGCACCTGATAGAAACAACTACCATTGTTAAACCGCTACAAAGATTTCGCCATTCTGGGGCTGAAATAATGGTGCTGCGCACCGGTATTTTTACGCAAATAATTTTACGTTAAAAGGGAAAAAACCTGTAATTGAATTTATAATTTTATTCATCAACAACTTTGATATCAAATAAATACGATTATTCAGAAACCTTTATTAAATGCTTTCGAGGAAAGAAATCAGGCTTTCGTCAGTTTCAAGGCCAATCTTTTTGCGCAGGCGCGAACGGGCAACTGTGATGCTGTTGACAGATTGGTAAGTAATAGCCGATATTTCTTTGGTTGACATGTTGAGCCTGAGAAAAGCACAAAGTTTCTTCTCGTTGGCGGTAAGGTTCGGCACTTTTTCGTTCAGCTTATTGTAAAAATCGTTGTGAACCTGCTGAAACCTGATTTCAAATTCTGTCCACACATCATCTTCGGTGGTCGATTGCAAATCCCTGATGATTTCCTCGATAATGCTCTGGTTTTCCTTTTTAAATGCAAGTTTCGATCTGATGAGTTTTTCTGAAACATTATTGATGAGCTCATTTTTTCGAACCATGTACATTACGTTGGTAGCCAGTTCTTTGTTTTTAAATTCGAGCTCTTCTTCAAGTTTGTGTTTTTCGAGTTCGAGACTTTTTTGCTCCAGTTTCGATTTTTCTGCTTCAAGCCGGAGCCTTCCTGTTTTGTTTTTTTGCAAAAAAAACAACAATACCAGGATAACCAAACCCATGGAAGCCAGGATGATGATTAGCGAATAAATCAGTTCTCTCTTTTTTTGTTCGGCTTCATTTTTTTCCTTTTCCATGCGCGATTCCAACAGACGTTTTTCAAACTTGTCCTGCAATTCAAGCTGGGTAATGAGCCTGATTTTTTCAAGGTTCAACAGGCTGTCGCTCCAGGTTTTGAACTTTTTGTAAGTTTCGTGGGCCATTTTGTATTCGCCCTTTTGTGCATGGATGGCCGCAAGTTGTTCTAACGAAATGATGGCAGAGGCTCCAAATCCGTTTTCACTGCTGATTTCGAATGCTTTTTTGTAAGAGAGGTAGGCGTTATCAATGTCATTTTTGTCGAAATAGCAATTTCCCAGGTTGTTTAAACTCTGAACAAGGCCTCTTTTATTATCATGTTTTTCCCAAATTCTGCGCGCCTGGTTAATAAGATCAAAAGCCTTATCAAGTTCACCCTTTTCGCGTGCAATGATTGATAAATTGTTGAGCAGCGTTGCTGTTGAGTGAAAATCCTTGTCACCCAGATATTGCAGCGCTTTGGTAAAATAAATCTCAGCCATGTTAAAATCTCGCTCCCTGGTGTAAACTGCGCCAAAATTTACATTAAATCTCAGGAGGTTGTTTCTGAAAAAATCCATCGAAGGGTCGGCGCCAATTCGATTCAAATAGTCAAGTCCTTGCTGGAGGTAAATCTTGGCATCATCAAATTTCCCGGTTGAATAGAATAATATCCCTATATCGCTGATGACCTTGACATAATATCCTGCAATGATCGTGTCATGTTGAGGCCTGGTTTGTGTTTCCAACATTTTTTTTGCCTCAAATAAATTTTTCAAAGCTTCGGGATATTGGGCTATGTTATTGAAAAGCTGCGCCTTTAAAAATAAAATCCGAATTTTTTGATGGTTAAATTGGTCAGGTGGAATCAGCATTTCGGCCTGCTGTAAATAAATGAATGACGAGTCAGGGTAATCATCACTCAGCAGTTTTGCCAGGTCGATAAGGTTTTTGGCTTTTATCGAATCGATGGTCCCGGTGTTGATGGCAGCTAGCAACGAATCGGGATTTTGACAGAATACTGCCCCTGAAAAAATGGCCAGGAGAAAAATGGTCAGCCTGATTTTCTTGAACAAGTCAATAAGTAGTAATTTGAGATACAATAGTTTATCCGAATTATGGTAACGAGATCAAATGTAGAATAATTTTCAAATCCGGTTTCAGCTGCTTCGATCAGATTTGGCTGGAATTGCAGGATTTTTAAATTAATTTAACTTTATCGGTAATCCTGATCATTGTAAAATGTTGAATTCCTGCTTCTTCAAACATATCACCAACGCTCACAAAACCTTCTCTTTTGTAAAAGGGCACTGCCCGGAGCTGAGCATGCAGGTAAATGGTTTTTCCGGAATCAGCCAGATCGGCCAAAACCTTCTCAAGCAATGCGGTTCCGAGGTTTTTATTTCGATATTCCGGCAAAACGGCAAACCTTTCCAGTTTTATTCCCTTCCCGGTTTCACGCCAGCGGCCGGTTGCCACGGGCAAACCATCCTGAAAAAGAAGATAAAAGGTGGATGTTTCTTCGTTTTCAACTTCCAAACCGGGCGGAACTTGTTGTTCGTCAACAAAAACCCGCTGCCTGATTTCAAGAGCCAGGTTGTACAGCGCAGCATCAGCGTTTGTAAAGGTTTTTATTTCGACCATACCTTTTTATGAAATAATAAAATACAATCTGCAAATATCAATTTCCGCCTCGGCGGAACCAAATACGAAAGTATGAAAACACCAAACAAAAAACCGAAAATCGCTTGATGGATTTTCGGTTTTCGTTAACTGTAATTTATTTGAGTTTTGTCTTTTGACAATTGGAATTTATTTGAGTTTTGTTTCTTGATCATTGTGATTTGTTCCATCATACGCCCATCTCAAATAAATGGCGCCCCAGGTAAATCCGCCGCCGAAAGCCGAAAGGATAATTTTATCTCCTTTTTTCAATTGATTTTCCCATTCCCAAAGGCAGAGCGGTATAGTGGCAGAGGTAGTATTTCCGTAACGTTCGATGTTAATCATTACCTGATCTTTTTCGATACCCATGCGGCGGGCGGTGGCTTCGATAATACGCATGTTGGCCTGGTGAGGAACCAGCCAGGCCAGGTCTTCGGGCTGGATGTTGTGTTTTTTCATCATTTCCACCGACACGTCTGCCATTTTTGAAACGGCATATTTAAAGACAGGTTGACCTTCCTGGTAAACATAATGTTCGCGGGCATCTACGGTGGCATGCGAGGCTGGTTTTACCGATCCTCCGGCTTTTTGGTGGAGATGAATCCTGCCAACGCCGTCCGATTGATGTATCGAGTCGATCACTCCCACATCTTCTGTGGTTGGCTCGAAAAGCAACGCACCGGCAGCATCTCCAAATATCACACAGGTGGTGCGGTCGGTATAGTCGATGATGGAAGACATTTTATCAGCCCCTACCACTATTACCTTTTTGCACATACCCGATTCGATGTACATCGAAGCAGTGGTGAAGGCGTAAATTTGCCCTGAGCAGGCTGCGTTGATGTCGAAATGGAAAGCGTTTTTAATTCCAACTTTGTCGGCAATAATATTTGCCGTTGCCGGAAATTGCATATCGGGGGTTACTGTCGCACAAATCAGCAGGTCGATCTCGTCGGGGTGTGTGTTGGTTTTTGCTAACAATCCTTTAACGGCTTCAGCACCCATATCGGAAGTTCCTTTGCCAACGCCTTTCAAAATGTGACGGGTTTTGATTCCGGTCCGGGTCATGATCCACTCATCGGAGGTTTCAACCATGCCGGAAAGTTCTTCGTTGGTGAGGATGTAATCCGGTACAAAAGCGTGAATACCTGTAATTGCTGCCCTGATTTTGTTCATATCTCTTTGGTAATAAATGCTAATGGGTGTATTTATGCAGCGCTCTTTTTATTTTCGTTGCAAGTTTTACTTCGTAAATGTTTTTTGAAAGCAAAATCAAATTCTTGATGGCAACGGCATTTGAGATTCCGTGGCCGATTACTGCTGCTCCATTCACTCCCAATATGGGGCTGCCGCCATAATTTTCGTAGTTGAACCTCGAAAAATAGTCATCAAGCAGGTTTCGTTTCTGCATCATGCGATACATGGCTTCAATTTGTTTCAGGACAATGTTGCCTGTAAAACCGTCGCACACAATGACATCCACTTTTGATTTAAAAAGATCGCGGCCTTCAATATTTCCCGAAAAATTAAAATCCTTCGAGTCTTTCATCAACTGGTAAGCCGACTGGCACTGAAGATTTCCTTTGCCCTCTTCCTCCCCAATGTTCAACAATCCAATCCGCGGTTGTTTTATACCGAGGATGTTTTGAGCATAAATGGAGCCCAGCAAGGCAAACTGGTAAAGCACATCGGGCTTTGAATCGGGATTGGTTCCGATGTCAAGGATGATGGAATCACCACCTTTCTCCTGCGGAATATGTGCAATGGTTGTCGGGCGGATTACGCCGGGAATACTTCCAACGCTGTACATGGCGCCAACAAGTGCAGCTCCTGAATTTCCCGCGCTTGAAAAGGCATGTATTTTCCGGTTTTTTAATAGCCTGAATCCTACAGATATGCTTGAATCTGTTTTTGTTGAAATGGCTTTCAATGGCTTTTCAGCCATTCCAATAACCTGGCTGGTATGAATGATCTGATACTTTTCAGGATTTTCTCCAAGATTAGCCAACTTAGTGTGGATAACCGATCCATCGCCGATTAAAACTATCTGATCGCCGTTGGTAAGATATGGTTTGGCTAAAACCGCCCCTTCTATGGTAGCATCAGGAGCATAATCGCCGCCCATTACATCCAGTCCGATTTTCATCAGCCAGTGAAGGTCTTGTTATTGCTTGAAATCGTACTTCGGTTACGATTTCGATTTTTGCATTACCATTTTGCCTTTGTAGTACAAATCACCTTCTACCCAGTATGCTCTGTGATAAACATGAACGGTACCAGTTGTAGGACAGGTGGCCAATGTAGGGGCAACAGCCTTGTCGTGTGTTCTTCTTTTATCTCTTCTGGTTTTCGAGATTTTATGCTTTGGATGTGGCATTTTTCAGTTATTTTATGTTAATTACTAATTCTTGTTCTCGTCTTTTAATTTCAATAAAACATCCCATCTTGGGTCGTGGTCTTCTTTTTTTTCACTGGTGCTTCCAAGCCTGGCCAACATTTCTGCATTGCAGGTGCTTTTCCCTTTATCGTTATCAGGATGAATACGTTGCATGGGCAAAAGCAGGTTGATGTACTCGTAAATGTACTGGCTCAAATCAAATTGGTGCTCAGATTCGGGAATAATTACAATTGCGTCAGATTCTTCTTCCCAGTCTTCACCAAATTTTACAATAAGCTGCTCATTTCCGTTTACCGGAAAATCAAAATCATCAAGGCACCGGTCGCAGGTTACCTCAACAGTGCCTTCAAAATGGAATTCAAAAACAAGCATCCGCTCCTCTTTTGTCAATTCCAGCTTCAGATTTACATTCCCGTTTTTCAGCTCGGAATATTCAATCGCTTCAAAGAACTTTTCGTCAATCCTGAATTCAAAACTATGATTTCCAACACCTAACCCTCTGAATGGGATGACAAATTGCTTCAGATAATCCACAGTATGTTCCTCCCAAAAATTGGGCGGCAAAAGTAGAAAATTAATTTTTGATAAACAAAACATTGTAACTGATAAATTTATCAGCCTGCCTTTGAGGGGAATAGGCTAAATTTTGCAAAGTCGTTTGGCTATTGGTTTACATGTTTTATCCATTTACCATTCTGCTTGTAAAAATTGTTGAAAACAACCTGAAAATGATAAACTCCCGCATCAAGATGTCTTGTTGAGATACTTTCAAAACCGCCAACAATATTTAAAACACATTTCCCTGAAATATCGGTTAAGGTAAACTGTTTTATCCCACGTGTATCCGAAAGAAAAATAAGGTCGGAGCCAGGGTTAGGGTAAACTGAAATGTAATTTTCGGTCAGGCTGTCGATGTTAATGTTCGTTGGTTCACCCAAAAGGGTAAAAGGATATTCTGTTATTGACGAGGATGAATTTTCTCCCGATTCTTCGGTTACCGTTAATTTCAGGTAAACCTGATCTGAGCCCAAATCAGGCATTGCAAGCTGATGTTTGCCGTTGTTGGGAATACTTTCAGCCAAAAGCCACCAGGGTCCTTCCGGCCCAAAGGCCGAAATTTCGATTTTTACTGTAGTGTTCATTCCTTGTGGAACTTCGGAAACCCAATCGATAAACTGAACCGAACCGGGATAAAACACTTCTCCTCCTTTCGGGAAAACAGGCCTGATCCAGAGACTGTCGGCTGGTGAGGTTTCCTTGTAACAGAAAAACTCGTTCTGATAGCTTGGCCAGGAACCCATTTCGGCCAACAGTGCGATGTCAGGAAATCCGTTGTGATCAATATCTCCGCCGGTTCGCAGGTATTGAGGCCCGGCATTACCACCCAGCGAAAACTGAGTATCCAACGACCAGCTTCCAAGCCCGTTTCCGAGCCAGATGGAAATATTTTGATTGGCAATGGCCACCAGATCGGCAAAACCATCACAGTTCATATCGGTAATCTGCGAAAAATCATAATTTCCGTTGGTGGGGAGGTTTCCTGATAAATCAATCCAGGTCAGTTCGTTATTGTCCCAGTAATACACCTTCAGACCACCTGAATAGACCGTAAATGCAATATCTTTAGCCCCATCATTGTTAACATCGCCGGCGGAAATCCCGGTTCTTGTATCAAAAGACCCCAAAACCGGAAGCCCGGTGTCGTTGTTCTGAAAATTGCCGGTTCCATCACCAAAAAATGCTGTTCCCGACTCATGACCCGCGATGAAATCGAGGAAGCCGTCATTGTTAAAATCGCCAAACTCAACCAGCATATCTGAGTTTCCGTTCAGGTAGCCAAAACTGTGCACCCAGGTTCCGTCGCCCTGATTCAGGTAAACGTGCAGGCCATCGCCCGAACCAAACGAAATGCTTACCACATCCAGATCGCCGTCGTTGTCAACATCGCCAAAATCGGTTCCAAACATGCCCCAATCCTGGCCTTCTTCGGCAAGGCCATCGTCCCAGGGCGTCCAGTTCATGCCGGTTCCATCGCCCAGGACTACTTCCAGAAGCTGGTCACCCAGATCGGTTGATGAATAGTTGTGATGAATTCCGTAGCCGATGTCTTTCATTCCATCATTATTTACATCACCCACTGCAATGCCGCCATAGCCAAGATTCCCTGTCATGAAATTCTGAAAGTTGCCCTCTCCGTCGCCAAACCACACAATAATTCCATGCTGGTTGCTCCCAATGCCAGGGTTTCCGTGATCACCCATGGTAACAATGTCGGGGTGGCCATCCATATTTATATCGTTAATCCTGCAATCGCTGCGGCCTCCTTCAAATTCGGGGGTTGTAAGGCCGTTGGTGACCTGTGTGTATGAAAGATTTTGTCCGTAAAGATGTAAATAACAGAACAGTGAATAAAAATAAAGGAACTTTGTAATTGTTCTTTTCATAATCAATATTTTTTCAAAAATAATTTTTTCCTGAAATTGTATCAGATGAATTTAGGTGGCCTAAATTTGCTTTGTAAAATATAGTTCACAATGGAAAAACAAATTGAAATTATCACCAGAGAAATTGGAAATGTGATCGAAATTGAGGAAAACGTTTCGATGATGAAAATGCCGCAGGTGATGGGACGCGACCTGACCATGATTACCGAATACATGAAGGCGAACAATGTAAAGTGTGCGGAACCTCCCTATTCCCGCTACTTAGACATCAACTGGAAAGTGCAGATGAACATGAGCAAATTTGCCAACTTCATGGCCATGTTCACCAAAAAATGGCATTTTATGGTTGGGATGCCCACTTCCGTGAAAATGGAAAGCCAGGGTGTGATGCAAACGGGACTTTACCCGTCGCAGCGCTATGTGAAGGCTACCCACTTCGGTCCATACCACAAAGTGGGCAATACCTACGCCGAAATGTACAAATGGCTGACAGCAAAGGGGCTGAAAGCCTTGCCCGAATCCATCGAGTTTTACCTGAACGACCCGCACACCGTCAAAAAAGAAGACCTCGAAACCCTGGTGATGATACCTGTTGAATGAAGTAGGTTTTTTTTTATGCAGATATTTTCGAAAAAAAAGCTTGGTAAATGTGCCTGGTTTTAAGGTTTGGCTTTCCAGATGAGGGTTCCGAGTACAATTTCGGCAAGCCCCACTGCAAGGAAGAGGGGTTGCAAGAAACTGCCCAAACCAATCCAATAAACCTGGATGATGATCCACATACATAATACGATACCCATTCCCAGGCTTGAAATGCCTGCAACAGGCATTTTCCTGAAATTGACAATGGCGAGCACGATGTTTCCCAATCCATGAACCAAAACCAGGAACAAACCTGGTATCAGGAAACTGGTGAGCGGAGAATTGGCTAACATTTCAACTGTGACGCCCATTGCAGCCCCGGTGGTATCAATCAAATACCCAATTCCTGCGGGAATGGCGCCAATGGCAGTAATCACCTGCAAGACGCCCAGAATAATAAAGTACTTTTTCATAGAATTAGAGTGTGGTTTTTTATATTGGTGGTGGTTTCGACAGGCTCAACCACCG
>CALFEP010000114.1 GCA_937950125.1 uncultured Bacteroidota bacterium | reverse complement strand
AATGTTTCTGTAAAAAAGGCCTCTCTGCAACCAAAACCCTTTGTTCTCACAGCATTTCCTGTTCAGGATCAATAAAGACAAGCAGCTTCAGGTTAGCCATGATTTCAATTATTGCGTTCATTCCAAAAAAGTCAAATTTTTGATTTTGCCAACATACCTGTTCTGAGTTTGGCGAAGTCATACTAAAACCACTAAGTGTGCAAATTAATGGAATCCAGCAAATTAACACTTCTTGAGTTCTTGTTCCTGCCTATTGGCCTGCTTATCAGCGGTAAGAAGGCAGGCAGACAGGTTTTTGTGCCCTGGTGGTAAATCATAGTTTTTAAAATGAGTTCATTAATGTTTCCCAAATTTACATTTTCATACATTGCCTATTTTTTAGCTGATGGAAGCATCTGATAAGTGTCACAATATTAGTTTGTTATGATATTTAGGGCTTTATCATTGTTATTTTTGTAACACTGTTATTTTTTTCACAAAAAAATTTGTTTTTCAGAAAATCAACACTACTTTTGCCGATGTTAATTGATTCACAAATGATGTTGTCAAATTATTAAAAATCAATTAATTAATATTAATTACAATGGAAAAAATCAAATCATTGGCCGATCTGAGAGCAAGAAAAGACGAGTTGCAAAAGAAACTAAACCTCAGAGAAAGAAGTGACAATCCGGAGAAGTATGTGCAGATTAAAGCTGGAATGGCTACCAGCGGCATCGCATCCGGAGCAAAGCAGGTGATGGACTACCTGATTGAGGAGCTTGATAAACGCGGTATTGATGCCGTGGTGACACAAACCGGTGACATGGGCTACTGCTATGCCGAACCCACCATTGAGGTGAAACGCCCGGGTGAAGACCCAATTGTATTTGGCTATGTCAACACCAAAAAAGCGGATGAAATCATCGAAAAGTACATTAAAAACGGTGAACTTGTCGAAGGCATCATTCCGGTAAATTACGAATCCATTGACGAATAAACGCTGAAGATTTATGGCACAACAATTAAAAATGCACCTGCTGGTGTGCGGCGGCACGGGTTGCCGGGCTTCAGAGAGCGAAGCCATTCAAACAAATCTGGAACGGGAACTCAAAGTGCATGGCCTCGAAAACGAAGCCAAGGTAGTTACAACCGGATGTTTTGGTTTTTGTGAAAAAGGACCCATTGTTAAAATTCATCCCGACAATACCTTTTATGTTCAGGTGAAACCCTCCGATGCGAAGGAAATTGTTGAAGAACACGTTTTGAAGGGACGCAAAGTAGAACGCTTGCTCTACTCCGACCCAGCCAAAAAAGAACATGTTGCCGACAGCAGGCACATGGGGTTTTACCGCAAACAAATCAGAATTGCCCTGAGAAATTGTGGATTCATCAATCCTGAAAATATTGATGAATATATTGCCCGTGACGGTTATCAGGCGCTTGGAAAAGTACTTACCGAATTATCGCCGGCGCAAACCATCGAAATCATTAAAAAGTCGGGACTACGCGGTCGGGGAGGCGGAGGTTTTCCAACAGGATTGAAATGGGAAATTACCAGCAAAAGCGTTGCCGACCAGAAATATGTTGTTTGCAATGCCGACGAAGGTGACCCCGGCGCCTTTATGGACCGATCCATCCTCGAAGGCGACCCTCATGCTGTGTTGGAGGCGATGGCCATTTGCGGTCATTCGATTGGCGCAACCAAAGGCTTGATCTACATACGTGCCGAATACCCGCTGGCTATCAAACGGTTGAAAATTGCCATTGACCAGGCAAGAAACTATGGCCTGTTGGGTAATAATATCCTGGAAACTGGTTTTGATTTTGATGTTGAGCTAAGATATGGGGCAGGTGCTTTCGTTTGTGGCGAAGAAACAGCCCTCATTCACTCCATGGAAGGAAGCCGGGGTGAGCCAACTTTCAAACCCCCCTTCCCATCCGTCGAAGGTTATCTTGGCAAGCCTACCAATGTGAACAATGTGGAAACCTTTGCCAACATCCCACCCATCATAAATAAAGGCGCCGAATGGTTTGCCAGCATTGGAACCGAACGCTCCAAAGGAACCAAAGTGTTTGCCCTTGCCGGAAAAATCAACAATGTGGGTTTGATTGAAGTGCCGATGGGAACAACCCTGCGCGAGGTTATTTTCGAGATAGGCGGTGGAATAAAGGATGGTAAGAAATTTAAGGCAGTTCAGACGGGAGGCCCGTCGGGCGGATGCCTTACCGAAAAACACCTGGATACGCCCATCGAATATGATACGCTGATTGCAGCAGGTTCCATGATGGGTTCCGGTGGTATGATTGTGATGGATGAAGACGACTGTATGGTTTCGGTAGCCAAGTTTTACCTCGATTTTACCGTGGAAGAATCATGTGGAAAATGCAGCCCATGCCGCATTGGCAACAAAAGGTTGTATGAAATGCTTGAAACAGTTACCAGGGGCGAAGCAACCATGGAAACATTGCAAAAGCTAAGATTGCTCAGCAATGTCATCAAGGATACATCCTTATGCGGATTGGGACAGACGTCCCCAAATCCTGTCCTTTCGACCATGGATAACTTTTGGGATGAATACCTTGCCCATGTTGAGGATAAGAAATGCCCTGCCGGGGTTTGTAAATCGCTGATGCGTTACGTGGTTATTCCCGAAAATTGTGTCGGCTGTACCGCCTGCGCCCGCAACTGTCCGGTAAACTGTATTACAGGTGAACGCAAACAGGTTCACTACATCGACCAGTCGGCATGTATCAAGTGCGGCACCTGTCTGGAAAAATGTAAGTTTAATGCTATCGAAATTGTGTAACCAAACTTTTGAACGAACATGGACATGATAAAATTAATAATAGATAAAAAGCCTGTTGAAGTCGAAAAAGGAACCACCATTTTGCAGGCTGCCGACAAAATAGGTATAAAAATCCCTACTTTGTGTTACCTGAATCTCGGTGGATTTAACATCGAAAACAAACCGGGCGGATGCCGGGTATGTGTGGTGGAAGTTGAAGGACGCCGCAACCTTGCGCCTGCCTGTGCAACCGACTGTACCGAGGGGATGGTAGTTAATACACACTCCATCAGGGTGTTGAATGCCCGGAAAACAGTCGTACAACTCATTTTATCGGATCACCCGTTCGATTGTCTTGTATGTGCTAAATCAGGAAACTGCGAACTGCAGGACCTGGCGCATAAACTCGGAATCCGCGAAATTCCTTTCCAGGGTGAGCAGTCAACCTACCGCAAAGACACTTCGCCTTCAATCATCCGCGATGTGGATAAATGTATTATGTGCCGCCGCTGCGAGGTTATGTGCAACGAAGTGCAGACGGTTGGTGTTCTGTCAGCCATAAACAGGGGTTTTCAGGCAGTGGTGGCACCTGCATTCGAAATGAACCTCGATCATTCGGTGTGCACCTATTGCGGACAATGCGTAAACGTATGTCCCACCGGCGCGCTCACCGAGGTGGATCATACAAACCAGCTTATCAACGACCTGGCCGATCCTGAAAAAGTAGTGATAGTGCAAACAGCGCCGGCAGTGCGTGCTGCCCTTGGCGAAGAATTTGGAATGAAACCCGGAACATTGGTCACAGGTAAAATGGCCTCTGCCCTTCGTGAACTGGGCTTCGATTACATTTTCGATACCGATTTTGCTGCCGACCTCACCATCATGGAGGAGGGTACCGAACTGTTAGATAGGCTTACAACGTACCTCAACGGCGATAAAACCGTCAAACTGCCCATCCTTACATCCTGCTGCCCGGCATGGGTGAAGTTTTTTGAACATCAGTTTCCTGAAATGAAGGAAATCCCATCAACAGCCCGTTCGCCACAGCAAATGTTTGGCGCCATTGCAAAAACTTATTTTGCACAGAAAATAAATGTCGATCGGAAAAAACTTGTCGTGGTATCCATCATGCCTTGTGTTGCGAAGAAATACGAATGTTCGCGCGACGAGTTTAAAGTTGATGGCAATCCCGATGTTGACTACTCCGTCTCAACCCGTGAATTGGCCAGCCTGATAAAAAGAGCCAACATTGATTTCATGGCGCTGCCCGATTCAGGATTCGACAGCCCAATGGGTGAATCGTCAGGTGCTGCGGTAATATTCGGAACAACCGGCGGTGTTATCGAAGCTGCGGTGAGAACTGCTTATGAGTTGCACACCGGAAAACCACTTCCAAAGTTGGATTTTGAAGAATTACGCGGACTTGAAGGAATGCGTTCTGCCACCATCGATTTCGATGGATTGCCCATCAATATCGGAATCGCACACGGATTAGGCAATGCCCGTAAACTACTGAACGAAATCAAGGAAGGAAAAAGTCATTTCCATGCCATCGAAATCATGGCTTGCCCCGGAGGTTGCATCGGAGGTGGCGGACAACCCTACATCCATGGCGATACTTCAATTTTGCAGGCACGCCAGAAAGCCATTTACAATGAAGATGCCGGTAAAACATTAAGAAAATCGCACGAGAACCCGGATATCATCAGGTTATATGAGGAATTTCTTGGGAAACCGCTTAGCCATAAATCCCATGAACTTCTGCATACACACTATTTCGACAGAAAAAAAGAAGTTTTCATTGATTAACAAGGTATTAGTTTAGTTATCAAATAACAAAAGCGATGCCCTGGGACTTCTACGTGAGTTGAGTCGAACGCTCAATCGAACGCTTACCAAAGGGACAAATAATGACCAATTTTGAAATTTTCAAAAACCAAACAGGAAAAAAGCTACCTAATAATGATTTGGATTTTAATGATTTGAATTTTGCAATTTATTTGTTCCGCACGTGCGGGATTGATTTTTGTAATTTGTGTCTTTGAAAAATAAAGTATCAACAAAAAGCAGCGTTAAAAGATATGTCATCAATAAAAATTAAGCTTAAGGATAAGGATGTTGAACAGATAAAAGAAATCTGTGGGTCATTCAACAATCAGGCTGGCGAACTGATAAACGTGTTGCACAAGGTTCAGGGCGTTTTTGGATATTTGCCTGCCGAAGTTCAGGAAGTTGTGGCCTCCGAATTAAATGTTTCCGTTGCAAAGGTTTATGGTGTTGTCACGTTCTATTCATTTTTCACCATGATTCCCAAAGGCCGCAACCCGGTTTCCATTTGTACCGGAACTGCCTGTTATGTTCGGGGCGCCGAAAAGGTATTAGAAGAATTTAAAAAGGAATTGGGCATCGGTGTAGGGCAATCGACCCCCGACGGGAAGTTTTCGCTGACCTGCCTGCGCTGTGTGGGCGCCTGTGGTCTTGCCCCGGTTGTTATGGTTGGCGAAAAAACCTATGGCCGTGTGTCCCCCGATGGTGTTAAAGACATTTTGAAAGAGTACGAAGATTAGATTTTTGTTTTGGTTTTAGGTAATAATGATGTTGTTGGTGTTTTCAGCATAAGATAACCCCATCAACTTTTTCAGAACATCTTTCCTCTCATAATTGATTGATAAGCCCCTGTATCAGGCCGATACGGGGGTTTTTTATTGTAAAAACGATAGACATTTTGCTATTCCTGCTGATTTGCTTTTGCGAAGACCTGCCGATTTGCTTTTGCGGAAATTTGAGGAGGCAAAGTAGCCGGTTACAAGGTCTTCCGACAAAACTGTGCAAAGCCTTCTTTGGCGGTCGAAATAACAAAATTGGTTTTATGGGGCCCCAATAAAGGACTTGTCATCTGAAACTCTAATCCTAAAAAGAAATTGAAAATCAAAATGTTTTTACAAGGGGATTCCTTACAATAAAATCATGCTTCGCTGATTTTAATGTTCGAAATGACCGTTGGTTTTTTCTGGGAGATGGGGGAAAAGGGGGCGCATTGCGCCCCCTTTTCCCCCATCCAATATCTTCATTTTGTAACGATCATTCCGACCAACTTGTATTGAGCTTAGTCGAAATAAGGGAGGTATACCCAATATATTGAAAATCAACTTTATATGGTAATGTGTTACTTAGAAAAACGATGGAGAAATCTCATAATTGCGACAAAATAAACTGCGAATCACTTCTTGTAATTGACTGAAAAATAACAATGAGTAAGGAGGTTTGAATTCCCGGTGAGCTGAAAAAAAATGGCTGCTTTGGTCGAAAAGCAGCCATTTATCACTTACTAAAAAACTAAAACCAAACTACTACTTTATGAATTTTCTGTTGACAATCTGTCCATTCGCATTAATTACAGCAAAATAAACACCACCCGTCAGGCCGGAAACATCAATGGTTTTTTGGTTGGTTGTGATCAACACCTGTCCGGCAAGGTTTGTAATGGTTACATCAACAGCGGCATTTGTATTGATGTAAAGTACATCCTGTGCTGGATTTGGCCAAAGGCTGACCTCAACAGTGCTGTTTTCGTTGATGCCGGTGGTTGGTCCCGGGCTTACCACTACCTGGCCATTGATGAGATCGATCTCATAATAGAAGCTGCTGGTGCAATCGCCGGCTTCGATAGTAAGGGTTGCGGTGTAAACAGCGGCTTCCGGATAAATATGAACCGGATTTTGTTCGTTGCTGGTTGTTCCGTCGCCAAAATCGTAGAGCCATGTGTCAACATCACCCAACGACAAATCCTGGAAGAATACCTGTAAGGGGTTGATTGAGTCGATGAACGGGACGAAATTCGCCATGCAGTTTATTGCCGGATCGTGTACCCAAACATCCAGCGTTTTGCTGCTTTCGCAACCGCTTTCGGTAACAATACCCAGCGTAACAGTGTAAAGGCCAAAGTCGCCGTAAACATGAACCGGGTCTTCTTCACCTGAGGTGGCGCCATCACCAAAATCCCATGCAAACTCAGCAATTGGGCTGAAGGTGTATGAATTATCATGAAATTTTATTTCTAATGGATTCTGATTCTGGCAATTGTGATGCCACCAGAAGTTGGCTTCGCAGTTCATGGTAAGGTCTTCAATAATCAACACCTCGCTGTAGCTGTCAACGCAGGTTGAGTCAGCGCTTACAACTGAAAGTGTCACAGTAAACTCGCCACCGGCAGCGTAGGTATGATGTGGATTCTTTTGTGATGACGTTTCACCATCGCCAAATTCCCAATACCATGTTCCAGGCAGAAAATCGCTTTTATCTTCAAAATGAATGTCCATGGGATTGTGCCATGCAGCATGATATTCAAAAGCAGCCTCGCAACCAAAAACGACTGTATCCAGTACAATGATTTCGCTGTAGGTATCAACGCATGTTGAGTCGGCGCCATTGATGGTGAGGGTTACGGTGTATTCCCCACCGGCTGTAAACTGATGTACCGGGTGCCTGTCGGTTGAGGTAGCTCCATCACCAAAATCCCATGCCCACGTTCCGGGGAGGAAATCACTTTCGTCGTGGAAGTAAACCTTCAGCGGAGTGTGGTGTGATTCGTGCCAGCTAAAGTTGGCCTCACAGCCATAAACAACGGTTTCAAGAACAATCACTTCGCTGTACGTATCAAAACATGTTGAGTCAGCGCCATTAATGGTAAGTGTAACCGTGTATTCGCCGCCGGTTGCAAAAATATGCTGGGGGTTCTTGTCAGTGGATGTTTCGCCATCGCCAAATTCCCAATACCATGTGCCTGGCTGGAATTCCGATTTATCCTGGAAATAAACCTTGTAAGGTGTGTGGTGTGATTCGTGCCAAATGAATTTTGCCTCACAGGGTATTTGACCGCCGCCATTTCCTTCCACAACAACAGTTTCGGAATAGGTGTCAACGCAGGTTGAGTCGGCGCCGTTGATGGTTAAAGTAACCGTGTATTCGCCGGCAGCAGCATAGGTGTGTTGCGGATGTTTAAAGCTGGAGGTTTCGCCATCACCAAAATCCCATGCCCATGTTCCGGGCAGGAAGTCGCTCTGGTCGTGGAACATCACTTTTAGCGGGTGATGCGGGTGGGCGCTCCAGGTAAAGGCAGCTTCGCAGCCATACTG
>CALFEP010000113.1 GCA_937950125.1 uncultured Bacteroidota bacterium | reverse complement strand
CAGCTATTCTGTTTACGGCAAAGGTTTGCCGGCATTGGTGTTTGTGCATGGCTGGTCGTGCGATAAAACGTATTGGAAATTCCAGGCGCCTGAGTGTGCTGAAAAGTTTACGGTAGTTACAATGGATTACGCCGGGCATGGGCAATCGGGAGCCAACAGAGAAAATTTCACCATAGAGTCGTTTGGCGATGATGTGGCGGCGGTGGTGAACGACCTCAACCTTGACCAGGTAATCCTGATCGGTCATTCGATGGGGGGTTATGTTATTATTGATGCTGCCACCAAACTGCCGGGGAAAGTGTTGGCGCTGGTAGGCATCGACACCTACGAGCAGTTGGTGGATACCGTTTTTACCCGGGAAATGATGGCGCAATTCACAACGCCGTTTTACACTGATTTTCCCAACAGCGTTAAAGCGATGGTCAAAGGCATGTTTCCGGCGGGAGCCGACTCTGCTTTGGTAAAGCAAATTTCGGATGATATGGCTTCAGCACCGAAGGAAATTGCCATGTCGGCATTCGAAAATATGTTTGATTACAGCACCCGACTCGAGGCGATCCTCAAAACCATTGATCTGCCCTTTTATGCTGTCAGTTCCGATCTTTACCCTACCAATGTTGAGGACAACCTGAAATACGTGAAAAGTTTCAAGGTGAAGATCATGAAAGGGCACGGCCATTTCCTGATGATGGAAAATCCGGAATTGTTCAACCAGTTGCTTGACGAGACGATTGATGAAATATTATCGAATATCGACGAAAAGTAAAACCTAAACCAATTTAAGGGTCGTCATCCCTTACAGGGATTTCGACCCTGCTCACGATTGATGAAATAATTACGAATATCAAGGTGAGGTAATCTCTAAATCATCCTGATCATCGCCCGGTAATCCACAATTCCAAACAGATGCAGCACCGTTGCGGCGATGATTACGATCATCACCCACCGCACAAAATTGGCGCCCCAGCTTACGGCAAAACGTGATGCAACATAAGCGCCGATGATGTTGCCGATGGCATGAACAAGCCCGTAATCCCAGCGCACCTGCCCATTCAGGATGAATACAACAAGTGCCATGACCGTATAAAGCAGTACAATCCACACCTTGATGGCGTTGGCTTTGAGCAGGTCGTAACCGGCTCCCAGAACGATTCCTGCCAGAAGAAAATACCCCACGCCCACCTGCACAAATCCACCGTAAATACCAATCAGGAAAAAGATCAGCATCTGAAGCCATGTCACCTTCTTTTCGATCAGGTGCTGCTGCCCTTTCAGCCATTTCGAGGGTTTTACCACAATGAAATACACCATCACGATCATGACAACGGCCAGGGCTTTTTCGAAGATTTCGCCGTTGATTTCCGAAGCGATCTGCGCTCCTGCAACGGCGCCAATGACAGTTGGAATCGCCAGTATGGTTCCTTTTTTAAAATCAAGAACTTTCCTGCGCCCAAACTCAGCGACAGAAGTCAGGTTTTGCAGGATAACGGCAATCCGGTTGGTTCCGTTGGCCACATTGGCCGGAACGCCCAGAAACATAAACAGCGACAGCGAAATGATGGTCCCTCCACCCGCCAGGGTGTTGATAAACCCCACAAAAACTCCTGAAACAACCAGTAAAACGATTTCAAACCAGGTCATACCTGCGGATATTTACCGGCAAAAATATTTGAAATCCTGAACGATTTTAATGAAGGGAAGGAATTCTCTGCACAATTCATCCAGAACATTAACACATTCTACCTAAAACGTTCAATTCTACCATATTATATCTGGATACCATGAATTCCAGATTCCTGCAAAGGTTCCGTTGTTCATGATGGTGTTGTATGCCTGAAGCCATTCATCAACATAGGCTGATTTTGTACTTTTGCAGAATGCAAAATAAGTTTGTCCTGGCGAAAATACCAGCTCATTTCTCACATTTTCAGGATCGTAACCACATTCTTGAGCCAGATAACTGATTGCAATATCATTGAGTACAACCGCATCGGCCAAACCGTTCATCAGGGCTGTAAAAACGTTTTCGGGTGTTGACCAGGTTTGTAAATTTGTAAATCCCTGCTCAATAAGTTGATCTTCGGCAGCCCATCCTTCCGGAACACCAACAACGTCCAGCAATTTGGCATCATCAATCACATTTAAATCAATCTGGCTGTCACTTTTAACAACAAAGCAATAGTTTTTCTTGCAAACTGGTCCAATCCACTCAAACAGAGGTTCCCGTTCATCATTTTTAATGATGCTGAATATCATCGAGTTGGGATTTAGTAAAACCTGTTCGTAAGCATCAGTCCATGTTGTCAGCGTAATAAGTTCTTCTTTTCCTGTAACCTGCATGATGGCCTGTGCAATTTCTACAGAACTTCCGGTCAAACTGCCGTTTTCATCTCTGTAATTTTGCGGTGGATTTTCCTCGGTGTAAATGGTAATAATTCCGGGTGCTATCTGTGACGGGAGATAATGATTGTAAATATTCTGAACAAATCCCTGGTTTTTAAGCTGATCGAGTTTGTCCTGCCATAATTCTACTTGATGTGCCGGAACTCCGTTTGAAAACGCAAGATAACCCTGCACAGTCGAATAATTAAAAACATCTTCAAGCAAGTTAACATCAAAACCATCGGCAGCAGCTATGGAGCGTACCGGTTGGGTGAGATCGAACAACGTGCTTACCGTTCCGTCAAAAAGCGCAGCAATGGCTTCATTCATGGTGTTGAAATATACCAGGTTGCCAAATCCCAGATTTTCTAAGGTTTCGGTTGTTGAATAACCGGTTACGACAGCAACCGACGGAAGCTCCATCGCTTCGTTGATGCCGCTGACGGAGAGATTGCCTGACTCCAGGCCCAAAAAGCCTGTGGCGCAAATCATTACCGGTCCTACCCACTGCAATTTGTCTTTGCGATCGGTGGTCAGCACGGTGGTAAAAAGCACCACATTATCCGAATTGATCGCAGTTTCAAGGTCGCTTTCCCAATCGTTGTTCACTTCAACAGTTTTGTCGGCAATCCCAGCCAAATCCATAATTCCGCTCACAATGTCAACCGTAATTCCTTTCAGCTCACCGTTTTCCATAAAACTATACGGCCTGAATTCTTCACAGATCACCCTGAGTTTTATATCTTCGTTGTTATCTTTTTTGCAGGAGCTAACACAAACCATTGCACAGATGACTAAAAATAAGCAAGTTAAATGTTTCATTTTGTCTGATTTTTCACAAAATTATTGATAAATTAATGATCGACCTGTTTTTCTAAAAATATTTTCCTGATTATTTTAATTGTAAAATTTTCAACAATTTTTTTGATTGGTACGAAATGCCACATCAACCTGCACACCCAGCCACGTTGATTAAGCAGGTAAAACATTGGTTCATCTTCCAGCTGTTGTACTGATAATATCCTGAATATCATCTAAAACGATTTGAAGAAAATGTATCAGAAATTACTATTCGGCGATTTCAGCCTCTTAGTTTTTTCACATTAAAACTAAAATCAACACTTTCTTCCTATTTAACAAATCCAATAGTTTGTTAAAGAACTGGTGATTTTTATTGATCATAAAATCTTGTACAAACTGCTGAAAATTTTATAACATTTCCCTGACCGATATCGGTAATTTTGCAACGCTAACAAAATTGTTAACGACAAAAACGCTTGAGATGAAGATAAATAAATACTTTCTTGTTGTTCCATTTGTGTTCCTGACTTTGCTGTTGATGGCATTTGTAAAAAACACCCAGTTAACCAATCAAATTAACTTTTATACAGGTTCCGACGATTCCTCAAATTTCAGGAATACCGATCTTCCGGTTGGTTACAATACATTATTTGCCGGTTCGGGCACTTGTTCAACCTGTCACAATTCGATGGTGAATCAGCAGGGAAAATCAGTGGCCATTGCCAACGACTGGCGATCAACCATGATGGCAAATTCGGGCAAAGACCCTCTTTGGCAAGCTAAAGTGAGCCATGAAGGTTTGGTAAATCCTGCACACAAAGAAGCGCTGGAAAACGTATGCACAACCTGTCATGCGCCGGTTGGAAATATTAATGCTCACCATGCAGGGCAAACATACTATTCGATGGCAGAAATGAACACAGATCCGTTAGCGCTCGATGGAGTTCAATGTACAGTATGTCATCAGATTACACCATCTTCGATGGGAAATTTCTCCGGCACTTTCGAAATTGGAGCCGCTAAAAACATTTGGGGTCAATATCCAAATCCATTTACAAACCCAATGGTTTTTAACACAGGTTATACTCCGGTTCAGGGAACGCATGTTCAAGATTCGCGGCTATGTGGGTCGTGCCATACCCTTCTCACCAATTCGGTTGACCTGAACGGCGTGCCGACCGGTGAAAAGTTTGTGGAACAAGCCATCTTTCAGGAATGGTCAAATTCATTGTTTTCACAAAACGGCACATCCTGCAAAAGTTGTCATGTGCCCGAAATAAACGATCCGGTTAAAATCAGCAACGTTCCGCCCTGGTTGCAACCCCGTTCACCTTTCGGGATGCACCAGTTGGCAGGGGCAAATGTGTTTATGGGTCGCTTATTGAAAGATAACGGAACTTCCATCGGGGTCACAGCAACCTCGCCTCAGTTCGACACCACCATCAACCGGTCAACACGGATGTTGCAGCAGAATAGCCTGGTTTTGTCTTTATCAGAAAAACAACGTACCAACGACACCCTGTTTGTTGAAGTTAGTATAAAAAATAAGGCCGGGCATAAATTTCCCTCCGGATTCCCCAGCAGGCGGGCATTTGTTGAATTATTGGCTACCAGAGAAAATGGGGATACCTTGTTTTTGAGTGGTCAGACTGATGAGAATTTTAACCTGATTTATGAAGATGATGAATTTGAACATCATCATCAAATAATTAACAGCGAACAACAGGTTCAGATTTACGAAATGGTGATGGGCGATGTAAACGGCAACAAAACGACGGTACTTGAACGCGGATTTCAACACCTGAAAGACAACCGGATTCCACCAGGCGGTTTCGTCACCAGTCATTCAAACTACGACACGGTTCAAATTGTTGGCGTTGCCGCCAGCGATCCCGATTTTAATATGGAAAACGGTGCGGAAGGCACCGGCAGCGACCGTCTGCATTACCACATCCCGGTAAATCAATACTACGGGCAGGTCGAAATTTCGGTAAAGGTTTATTATCAAACTGTGAATGATAAATGGCTGGAAGGGATGTTTGGCTATTCATCAGATGCCATTAACGATTTCAAAGTGTATTATGACAACACCAGCAAAGACCCGGTTATGGTTGCTCAGCAATCGCTGACTGTTGCTGCAGGCTACGAAATTCCCCTATCACAGGGATGGAACAGCCTCTCTTGTTTTATCAATCCTGAAAATGCGGATATTGACACCGTGTTAAATCCAATTATCCAAAAACTTATCATCCTTGTAGGTGAAGATGGAATGATTTTTCCGGCAGGCGGCATTCATACCATCGAAAATTTTGACCCTTACCAGGGCTATTCAATAAAACTTCAAAGCCCTGGATTACTGCAAATTAGAGGAAACATCCTAATCAACAAACAAAAACAACTACTATCCGGATGGAATTTTTTGCCTGCTTTGGCCGAATGCCAAACTCCGGTTGAAAATTTAAACGAAAACTTCTTAAAACGACTTGAAATTATTGTTGAGTTGGCCGGATGGAAAGTGTTTTGGCCCGAAAAACAAGTGTTCACGTTAACCCTTCTTTCACCTGGAAAAGCATACATGGTAAAAATGAAAAATACATCTGAGGTGGTTTTTCCCCAATGCGAATAATTGCCTGAGAGAAACCGCCAAACATGGTCAAATCACCCCAGTTCAAAGGTGGTAATTCCAAAAATTTTATTCACATTCACTGCTGGCGGTGTTCCATTGTACATCCTGGCGCACTCGAAAACATACCTTCCGCCGAATTTCTTCACCAAATCAACAGCAGCCTTATTAACCACCGGAATATCCAAAAAAAGCAAATCCCCGGCAACTGCGTTCAGACAGGCTTTATAAAGTTCTTCGGCCACAGCAATGTTATCTGCAAACAATGGGCAAACTTTGTGGCCGGGATTCACTTTCCTTATGACCGCAAATCCTTTCAGCACATCACCTTCCATGAATTTGAAGGATTTGCTTCCCGGGATTTTCAGCCAGGGGATCATAAATTGTGGCCGGTCGAATCCGAAACATTGTTTGTCGTAGGCCATAACAGCCGGCAAGTCTTCGGTATTTATGGCTGAAATATTTGGGTGGACATCAAAGGGCAACCCGGTTTTTTCATAGCGCTCGTCGCGGAAAGCAATTTCAAAACCACCTTTTTTGTAAAAATCCTGCATGGCAACCACGCCATCCATGCCTATTGATGCGTCGGGGTTTAGTCGGTTAATGAGTGTATCGCGCCTTAAATACCAGAGTTTTCGGCCAATACCTGCCGCCCGGTATTCAGGTTTTACAATAAAAAATCCCATAAATCCAAACTCACTGTTGTAGGAGACAATGGAACCTCCGCCAATCATTTCGCCGTTACTAAAATAGCCATAAAACCCTTCCGGGTCGGTGGCATAAAACACCTCAGCATCGTGAGGACCGGGGTTCCAGCCCTCTGCAGCCGCCCAGGAGACCAGGGTTTTTGTTTGTTCAAAAGATAATTTCCGAAAATTCAGATTGTCATTTATCTTCATCCTTCTTAAAATTGATACATCAAAAATGTGACTTTTTACGTAATTATCGGTAAGCATCTGTGATTATCTGAAAAAAAATATGAGTGCCATCGTTGCTGGCTTTTGGTCGCAACCGGTGCCTTCGACAGGCTCAGGCACCGGAA
>CALFEP010000112.1 GCA_937950125.1 uncultured Bacteroidota bacterium | reverse complement strand
GATGGAAAAGTGGAAAGATGGAAGGATGGAAAAGTGGAAAGATGGAAAGATGGAAAAGTGGAAAGATGGAAAGATGGAAAAGTGGAAAGATGGAAAGATGGAAAAGTGGAAAGGTGGAAAAGTGGGTAAATTGTTGTGTTTTTATTTTGAATTTTTGAGAACCAAAACCTCGAAGAGCCTGCCTGGCGTCAGACAGGGTTTCATAAAAAGTAAAAAGTCGAAATCGTAAAATTAAGCAGGAATCAAATCATGGCCGAATTAAAAACAAAACTCAACGACGCAAGCGTCGTAGATTTTCTGAAAAAGGTTGAAAATCAGAAGAAAAGAGAAGACAGCTTTAAAATATTGGAGCTGATGAAAACCCTAACCGGCGAAGAACCCAAAATGTGGGGAACCTCCATTGTGGGTTTTGGCACATATCACTACAAATATGCCTCCGGACAGGAAGGCGACTGGATGATAACCGGTTTTTCGCCCCGAAAGGATGCGCTCACCGTTTACCTTATGCCGGGATTTGACATACAGGAACAATTGCTTCCGAGTCTCGGTAAATTCAAAACCGGAAAATCATGTCTTTACATCAAAAAGCTGGAAGATGTAAACCTGGATATCCTTTCGGAAATGATTGTCAGATCAGTGGATTTTATGAAGAAAAACTATCCGTGATTTGATTAGAGATTCAACATTCAAAAAATCCTGAATATCGAACCTGTCTGCCCGCGCAGAATGCGTATGTTACACCCCTGACAGGGTTTTAAACCCTGTCAGGGGTAATTGTAAAACCAACACCCTATTCGCCGATTTTACCATTGTAAAAATGAATTTAGCATCTCCCCTAAAATCCTTCTTAAAAAAGACGCTACGTCTTTTTTAAGAAGATGCTACGTCTTTTATTTGGAGACGCTCCGTCTTTTTTTCAAAGACGCAGCGTCTTTTTCTCATGTCTTTTTAGTAAGAAAATTTGACTTTTTAATATAGAATCCTCTGTTCGTTAAGCTTATTTCTTACTCCAAACCGCCCCTTCTTTTGTGTCTTTCACCTCGATGTTGAGCTTTTGCAGGTCGTTGCGGATTTTGTCGGCTGTGCCCCAGTCTTTGTTTAGCTTGGCCGATGCACGAATGTCTAAAATGGTTTGCATCAGACCATTAATGAGTTCATCGCTCCCCGAAGAAGCCTGTTCCTCATTTTTCAAACCTAAAATATCGAAAACAAATGCGTTGAAGGTTTCTTTTAACAATTCAAGATCGGTGGCAGTGATGGTTTCTTTTCCGTCCTTCACCAGGTTTATCATGCGCACAGCATCAAACAAATGGGCAATGACGATGGGGCTGTTGAAGTCGTCGTTCATGGCTTCGTGGCATTTGTTGCGCAAACCAGCCACATCTACGGTCGAAGTTTCGGAAGGTTTCAGTTGATTCAGGGTTTCCATCCCTGCAAAAAGGCGATTCAATCCTTTTTCGGCTGCCTGCAGTGCCTCGTTCGAAAAATCAACTGTGCTGCGGTAGTGTGCCTGCAAAACGAAAAAGCGGATGGTTATCGGGCTGTAAGCCTGTTTCAGCGCCGGATGGTTGCCCGTGAAAAACTGATCTAAGGTTATAAAATTGTTCAGCGATTTTCCCATTTTCTGGCCGTCGATAGTAATCATGTTGTTGTGCATCCAGTAGCGCACGTGGTCTTTTCCGTTGGCAGCCACCGATTGGGCAATTTCAGATTCGTGGTGTGGGAAAATCAGATCCATTCCCCCACCGTGGATGTCGAAGGTGTCGCCCAGGTACCTGCAGCCCATCACCGAACATTCGAGGTGCCAGCCGGGGAAACCATCGCTCCAGGGCGAAGGCCATCGCATGATGTGTTCGGGCGCTGCTTTTTTCCAGATGGCAAAGTCAACCTGGTTGCGCTTTTCTTCCTGGCCGGCCAATTCGCGGGTGTTTTCAAGGGTTTCCTCAATCGAGCGCCCCGAAAGCTTTCCGTAGTTGTGTTTTTTGTTGTATTCCACCACGTCAAAATACACCGAGCCATCCACTTCGTAAGCAAAACCCGAATTGAGGATTTTCTTCACCATATCAATCTGTTCGATGATGTGCCCCGATGCATGCGGTTCGATGCTGGGAGGCAACACATTGAGCTGCTCCATGTTTTTATGGTAACGGTTGGTGTAGTACTGCACAATTTCCATAGGCTCAAGCTGCTCAAGACGGGCTTTTTTTGCTACCTTATCTTCGCCAACATCGGCATCATTTTCAAGATGGCCAACGTCGGTAATGTTGCGCACATAGCGAACCTTGTAGCCCAAATGCTGCAGATACCTGAATACAAGATCAAACGTAATAGCCGGCCGGGCATGGCCCAGGTGAGCATCGCCGTAAACCGTCGGTCCGCACACATACAAACCCACATGTGGCGGGTTTAAAGGTTGGAAAAGTTCCTTTTTTCGCGTTAATGTATTGTAGAGCTGAATTTTGTGTTCCATAAAGCTGAATTTTTAGGGCAAAAGTAGGATTTTTTGCCCAATTCACCGGGAGACCCTAGGTCACCTTGTAAATTTCTCACATCAAATTCTCGATGGCATACAATGGATAAACATCAACACCCGGATACTGGGAGAAGTTTTCCATTGAAACCCGGATGCCACGATCGATTCCTTTTTCTTTTAGAAACATCCACAAACTCTGCATTTTCCCTTGTGTCCCCGATTTAATCTCAACAGGGATTATTTTATCAGATTGCTGAATTACATAGTCAACTTCTGCCATACTGCCTTTTTTCTCCCGATGCCAAAAGTACAACTGCGCCTTCGTTTGCGGCGATTTGTACTTGATAAGCTCTGTTCCGGCAAATTGTTCGGCAAGATTTCCTTTGTTAATTGTTTCAAAATCATTGGCCAGCAACTGCTGATTGAGTTCAAGCCCCAGGATGCGCTGAAATATTCCGTGATCAAACAGGATTATTTTAAACTTCTTTTGATTGGTTTCTGCCCCAAGAGGAATGCCATTGGCACTGCTATGTTTGATTGTATAAACAAGGCCTGCCATTTCAAGAAGCATCAAACACTCTTTTATCTGTTCTGAATTCAGTTCACGGGACACTCTGCTCAGCGTAAAACGGTTTCCCGACTGAAAAGCAACCGATTGAAACACTTCACGAAGACGATGAACTGGCACAAGCTTTTTATATTTTGCAAAATCGTCGTCCAACCCGGTAATAAGCTGATCCAGAACAGTTTGTGCTGTACGCAGGTTGCCGGTGCGAATAAAAACATCCACAACTTCGGGTAATCCGCCTGTTAGTAAAAATTGTTTAAGATATTTTACAAGTTTTTGATGAAAAACCTCATGAATCGGCTGAATAGGAGATGACTGTATGGATAAGTCAGAAAGGGCGCATTCGTTGTTTGCCCAAAGGAATTCCTTAAACGACAAAGGAAACATAAAAAGAAACTGAATTCGGCCTAAACCAAAAGAAGCAAGTTCTTGCAAAGCAAATTCAAGCAACGACCCGGCAGCAACCACATGCAGCCCCGGACGCTTTTCCTGAAAAAACCGTAAAGAAGAAATAGCGGGAAGGCATGATTGAATTTCATCTAAAAACAACAATGTTTTCCCGTTTTCGATGGGAACGTTATAATAAGCCATCAGGTTTTTGCAAATTTCATCAGGGTTTAAATCAGATTTAAAAAATTGATGAACCGATTTATTCAATTCAAAATTTACCTCTAAATAATAGTCGAATTTCTTTCCTAATTCCCGGATAGAGAATGTTTTACCAACTTGTCGGGTGCCTCTTACAAGCAAAACCTTGCGTTGGGGGTCAATTATCCATTGCTCCAGGTAATGGTCGATTGTTCTTTTCATGTTGATAATGAATTAAATAATAAAAAATCCTGAAAAAGTCGGGGCAAAGATAAGGTAAAATCCTGAAAAAGTCGGGGCGAATTTAGGGTAAAAACCTGAAAAAGTCGGGGCGAAGTATGATAAAGAAATTCGGATTAAATCCCAATCATGCTTTTCAAGATTTTATTCGCAAGGGGTTCTTTAAGTGATCTTTTCATTAAACCGCTACAGAATCAATGATGGCTTCTTCAGAAAGGCCTCTTTTGAAATCCTCAAGATTGTCATCAAGGATTAGTTTAATCGCTTCTTTCAAACTTTGTTTTGCTTCGGCAATTGTTTCTCCCTGTCCGTTTGCCCCCTGAATTTCAGGACAAATTGCCCAAAAACCCCCTTCGGGAGCGGGTTCAATCAATGCGGTGAATATTCGTTTCATAATAATTGCTTTTTGCAAAGTTATAATCTTTTCATCTATTTTTAATTACTGGGAAACCCAAAGTCACCCTGCAAATCATTCTCGTCCTGCAAATTTTATATTTCTTATCAGTCCGGCATATCTGGTTCGTTTCACAGCGGATTGTGCAAAAAGGTTTTCAAACGATTCTTCAGTTAATTCAATCCATTCCTTTTTCCTCATCTGCAAAAGTGCGGGAGATGGCATGAAACCGGATTCGGTGTGGGGTTTGGCAAACCGGTTCCACGGGCAAACATCCTGGCAAATGTCGCAACCGAAAATACGGTCAGCCATTTTTCCCTGGAATTCAACCGGAATTTCGTTTTTCAGTTCGATGGTAAGGTATGAAATACATTTCCGGGCATCCAGAATTCGCGGGGCAACCAGCGCTCCCGTTGGGCAGGCGTCAATGCACTTCCGGCATGATCCGCAAAAATCAACGGGTAATTGTTGGTCGTAATCAAATTCAAGGTTGGTGATAATTTCGGAAATGAAGAAAAACGAGCCTTTTCCGGGAACAATCAGGCAACCGTTTTTTCCGATCCAGCCCAAACCGGCCTTTACCGCCCAGAAACGTTCTAACACCGGCGCCGAGTCAACAAAAACCCTTCCTTCGCAACCTCCGGTTTTTTCGCTTAATTCTTGAAAAAGCCGTTTCTGCTTTTCCTTGATAACCAAATGATAATCTTTGCCATAAGCGTACTTTGAGATAATGAAATTTTCATCGGAAGGAATTTCCTTTTCAGGAAAATAATTGTGAAGCAATACGATGACCGATTTCGCCCCATCGACGAGTTTTGTGGGGTCAAGCCTTTTGTTGAAATGGTTTTCCATCCACCTCATTTCACCGTGCATCCCTGCTTTGAGCCATTTTTCCAACCGGGGAGCCTCGTTTTCCAGGAACCCGGCTTTGGCTATTCCGCAAGCTTCAAAACCGAGTATAGTAGCCCGGTTTTTAAGCCAGTTTGTAAGATCTGATTTATTGGTTTTGGTGTTCAAGGGTTAAAAAAATGTATGAATTAATTAGTTAACAAGTCATTGATTTGTTGCAAAATACTTACTGATCCCCGTTCCAACCGGGTAAAAGCAAACCATTTTTTTCCCAAATCTTTCAAAGATGCACCTAAATGATAAACCTCGGCTTCGTCGATGATTAAAAACCGGTCGTGTGATTTATCAAATTCAATAAGTTGGATTTTTGGGTACTGTTTATTGAATTTTTCCACATCAAGAATAAATTGGCTTGTTATTTTTTTGGTCAGGAGAATGACAGAGACTTCATTGTTTTTCTTGCTTAATAAAGCCAAAACACTATCATCCAAATAATTATCAATCAGAACAATACTTTTTTTTGCTTTTTTGACCAAATCTGAAATAAAATTCCAGGCATTAAAAACCTGTCCATCAAAAAACACCCCTTGTTTTGGTGCTGTTTCTCGGCTTTCAAGGGCTTTAAACACCTGTTCAAATTTTTGATCGGTTTCCAGAAGTTTATTCTCAATGCGGTCTAACCGATGAAAAAGCAAAGCATTTGACGCCATGAACTTTCTCATTTCGACAAATGCTTGCATTATTTGAATACTCACTTTTACCGCTGTTTGGCTTTTAAGCACGGCCGAGAGCATAGCCACACCCTGTTCAGTGAAGGCGTATGGATTTACAGAAGAGTGTTTTAAACTTTGAAACCGGTCGCAATTTGCGACCAGTTCATTTTTTTCAAAATCGTTGAGTTGAAACCTGAAATGGTCAGGAAAGCGGATGATATTTCTCTTTACCTGCTCATTTAATCTTTTTACTTCCACCTGATATAACGCTGCGAGATCACGGTCAATCATGACTTGCGCCCCCCGAATGCTGAAAATCCGGTTTTCGATTTGAGGTATTGTAACAACTTGATTTTGATCAGTCATGTTTTTTGTATTGTTTTTTACAAGCGCCCTATGTCAATTCAACAGCAGGGCAGATTTTTCCTGAGTTGCGATTCGATAACCTGGTGCAATTCTTCTTTATTGGGTAAATAGAGTCGGTATTTGTTTACAAAAAGTTGAGATAAAATGTTGTGCATAGCATATTTTATCATGAGGTCATCTTTTTCCTGTATTTTCAGAAACTCAAAAATATAGGGTTCTCTGGTCAGGTCGGCTGGATTTGAAATGATTTGTCCCTGTTTAGCCAACTGCAAAATGCCCTCTTTGTCCCTGGAGGCGGCTAAACGCAAAAACAAAGAGGAATTCTTTTGTCGCCTCAACTCTCTGATATTCCAATTCTGAATGATGGTTTGTTTTTCATAGAAAGATCGTTCAATCGGGTCATCAATTTTTACAAGCTCGCAAATGTGTGACCAATGCAATTTGTGTGACACCGTCTCACAAATTGGATAACGTTGATAAAACAGCCTCATATAGTTGAGGTTAGAACGGCTGAAACCTTTTCCATGAATCCGTGATAAATCCCTGGAAAGATTTTCTAACAATGCTTTTCCGTATTCTGCTTTAACTTCACCTCCCTGCTCAAATTCAACAATGTATTGACCAATTTTCCAGTAGGTTTCCACAATAGTTGTATTTACAGCAGCCAAGGCATTTTTTCTGCCGGTTACGTAAGTTTCGGATATTGTATTGATGAGCAGTTGGTAGCTAACTTCTGTTTTTACGGGTTTATTTCCCATTTGTTTCAGTTTATAAATGAATTGACAGCAAAGGTATTACATTAGTTTTTTACAAAAAAGATACACGTTTTCCCTGAAGGATTATTTCAAAGCATCAAAACTCATCCGGCGCCCAAAAACCCGGTCGTACATCACGATGCTGCCGGCAACAGCTACGTTGTACGAAGGGCGCATCATGGCTTCGAGAGAAACAAGGCAATTGCATTTTTCCAAAACCCGGTTGGGTAAACCATTGTCCTCAGCACCAAGTATGTAAACTGCCTGCGGGGGATGGTCGAATTGCGAAAGCGGCGTTCCCCCCATCTCAATACCCACAAGCACCGCACCCAGCGGGCGGTTTAACAGGAAACTCTCAAAGGTTTCGTAATTCCTGAGCGGAATATGCTTTCCGGCAACAAACGGATCAGACGGTTGGTGAGCATAACGTCGCCCAATGGTAAAAATACCTGCTGCACCAAGCTGATAGGCCGTTCTCCAGAGTGTTCCCAGGTTATCGGCATTCTTGCTGTTGAAAATTCCGATTTCAAAAAATGACATTTATTTCACAATTAATTTGGCGCAAGATAAGAATAATTGGATATTTGATGTTTACATCAACAACATTGAAAACCAGATTATGGAAAAAGAACTGAAATTTGCCGTGCTGATCGACGCTGACAACATTCCTTACACCAACATCAAAGGGATGATGCAGGAAATTGCCAAATACGGAACGCCAACCTTCAAACGCATCTATGGCGACTGGACAAAACCCACCCTGAAAGGATGGAAAACCGTGCTGTTGGAAAACGCCATCACCCCAGTCCAGCAATATAGCTACACAACGGGAAAAAACTCCTCCGATTCAGCGCTTATCATTGATGCCATGGATATTTTGTATTCAGGGAAAGTGGATGGGTTTTGTGTGGTTTCGAGCGACAGTGATTTTACCCGGCTGGCTACCCGGCTTCGCGAAACCGGCATGTACGTGATCGGCATTGGCGAGAAGAAAACGCCAAACCCCTTTATTGCCGCCTGCGACAAGTTTATTTACCTCGAAATTATTGCCGCCGAAGATGAACAACAGGAAACAAAAACGGAATCGAAACCCGAAGAAAAAAAGGAAGCCATACTGAAAGTTGATAAAGCGCTGATGAAACTCATTTCGTCGTCGGTGAACGACCTGGCTGATGAAGAAGGGTGGGCATTTTTGGGAGATGTTGGAAGTTTGATCCTGAAAAAACGACCTAACTTCGACCCCAGGAATTACGGATTTCTAAAACTCACGCCTTTGATAAAATCGCTGAAAAAATTTGAAATAACCATTAAATCAACCGATAAGGCGGACATTAAGCTGGTGTATATCAGGATAAAACCGTAAGGAGGAAGTTTTTCCGGCTGTAAACAAGCGATGCTATCGCTCAAAGTGATAATATCGCTAAAAACAAAAAATTCTTACTCCATTTTATCGGCTTCAAATTTCTTGATAAGGCTATCAACTTCCCTGTAAATATCGTTGGGAACCATCACCGAAAGGACATATTGTTGAATTTTCCACCCTTTTTCGGTATGTACCAGAACGCCTGACCCCCGGAATTCACTGGTTGGAGAAACCACCAATTCGTCAAACCAGGCAGTATGGCCGTCATTTGCAAAGTAAACATGCCGGTTTTCACCCCGGAATTTCCAGGTCTTTCCCGATTTAAAATGAGGGCTTGCCCAAACCTGAAAAGCCTGTTTTGACTATACTTCTGATTTATCTGTTCCAATGTAAATACCGTTTTCGGCTATGGCATCAAAATAGGCAACACTATCGGCAATGGCCGCTGCATCGTGCCATTTATCCAGAAAAATGTTGATTTCTGAAGCCTGATTCTGAAATTGGGAAAATGTTTTAACAGGGATTAATAAAACCATGAAAAGCCAAAGCAGACTGTTTTTGTTTAGCATTTTTTGTGTTTTTGACTTTTTGATTATGAAGTTTATTTGTGTTTTGAGTATTGAATTTTGTGTTTTAAAAAAGGCGTCCCTGGTCTGCTTTTTTAATTTTCCCAAGGTGTTTAAAGGCAATTTCGGTGGCCTCGCGGCCGCGTGGAGTGCGCATCAGGTAGCCTTCCATAATCAGGAAGGGTTCGTAAACTTCCTCAATGGTTCCAGGGTCTTCGCCAACAGCAGTTGCCACCGTGTTTAATCCCACCGGGCCGCCGCCAAATTTGTCGATGATTGCCGCCAGAATTCGGTTATCCATTTCATCAAGGCCATGTTTATCGACATTGAGTGCAGAAAGCGCATATTGCGCGATTTCCAGCCGGATGGTTCCATCACCTTTTATTTCGGCAAAATCGCGCACACGGCGAAGCAGCAAATTGGCAATACGTGGCGTGCCGCGGCTGCGACGGGCAATTTCGATGGCTGCATTGTCTTCAATTTCAACACCCAGAATTTTGGCAGACCGGAGAATGATTTTTTTCAGGATTTCGGCATCGTAGTACGAAAGTCGTGAATTGATGCCAAATCTTGATCTGAGGGGAGCGGTGAGTAACCCGGATCGGGTGGTGGCGCCTATCAACGTAAAAGGGTTGAGCGTAATTTGCACACTGCGGGCGTTTGGTCCGGTTTCGATCATGATGTCGATTTTGTAATCCTCCATAGCAGAGTACAGGTATTCTTCAACGATCGGACTAAGCCGGTGAATTTCGTCAATAAACAGCACATCATTGGTTTCGAGGTTGGTAAGCAAACCGGCCAGATCGCCCGGTTTATCCAAAACAGGCCCGGAAGTAACCTTTATTCCAACCCCAAGTTCGTTGGCAATGATGTATGAAAGGGTCGTTTTTCCCAGCCCCGGAGGCCCGTGTAAAAGTGTATGATCGAGTGCCTCACCACGTTTTTTTGCCGCTTCAACGAATATTTTCAGATTTTCGACTACCTGCCCCTGACCGGCAAAACTATCAAAATGGCTTGGTCGGAGCGCTTTTTCCATCTCTTTTTCAACCTTACTCATCCGCTTGCCGCTGGCATCAAGATTTTCATTCATAGTACGCTAATAAATTGCAACAAAGTTAGAAAAAGTTGAAGACAAGAAATTTTATTAATTTAGCCCTCTGAAAAGTTAAGAAAATACTGATTAGTAAGGGAGTAAATTTTAATCTGAAATTCAAATGAAACGAATAGTAGTTGCTGTGGATTTTTCAAGTGGCTCGATACATGCATTAAAATACGCCATAAACATTGCCAATCTTGTTAAATGTGATATCCTGATGGTTTGGGTTGATAAAACAGCTAACCCCGAGTCTATTTATTCGACGGCTGCTGATAACTACCGTGGCGAAGTAATTAAAAGATTCAACGATCTGGTTGAAAAGTTTCAGCCATCCCACACCGGAGGAAGCCTTGCCTACAAGTTGAGAAAAGGCAAGATTTTCAACGAAATCGTAACCTACGCAAAAGCTAAAAAAGCCGACCTCATTGTTACCGGATCGCATGGCGTTTCGGGTTTTGAAGAATACTGGATTGGCAGCAACGCCAACCGCATTGTCGCTCACGCCGACTGCCCAGTTATTACGGTTCGCAATGGTTTTCAAATAAAAGACAAGGATTATAAAATTGTAGTGCCCGTCGATAATTCCAATCACACGTTGATAAAAATCCCCTTTACCGCTAAAATGGCAAAGATTTTCGATGCCGACGTTTACATTGCTGTAATTTACACCACCAATCTTAAAACGATGCACCAACGGGTTGAAAACTACGTTGATAAAGCCACAAAATTTCTCGAAAAGGAAAAAGTCAGGTATAAAATTGAACATTTTCAAACCCAAAACACAACCAAAACAACCATTGATTTCGCTAAAAGCATTGATGCCGACCTGATAGCCATTATGACAGAGCAGGATGACCGTAAAGAAATTGGCTTATTGGGGCCTAATGCGCAGCAAATTGTCAATCATTCGCCAATCCCCGTGCTGAGTATGCATGTTTCTGATGCCAGCAAAACACTTAAACTTCTTGATAATTCGTTATAAGACAGGTATGAAAAAATGCAGATTTCAAATTCCGGTCTTATTGGTTTTGCTGGCAATTTCTGGTTTTGCTAAGGCCCAGGATTATTTTTACCAGAAGCCCGACAAACAAAAGCAAGGAGTTGAAAAAGAAGGGACTGTAAAAATTTATCAAGACAGCAGGGTCGATACCCTTGTTGCCAGGCACATCAGGTATAACCAGGCACATCAGGAAATGGATGGTTACCGCATTCAGATATTTTTTGATGCCGGCAATAATTCACTTAGCCGTGCACAGCGGGTTGTCGATGAATTTATGACCCTTTACCCATCCGATACCGCTTACATTTCGTTCAGCGAACCGTATTACAAGGTTAGGGTAGGCGATTTTCGCACAAGGCTTGAAGCCCAGGGTTACCAGCAACGCATTCAGCGCGATTTTCCAAATGCCTTCGTAATCAAGGACAAAATCAGGTTCCCCAAACTTGAGGAATAATTTCAGATTATTTACATCTCCACGTCTTCCCATCCATCTCCGGTTAATAACCGGAGTTTCTTAAATCCGATTTTTTTAAGTGTTAGGCGCGTTTCCTCGAAACGCTCATCAAGTTCCTGGCATTTGTGCGCATCAGAGCTAAGGGTTATTGGAATGTTGCGTTCCATGATCATTTTCAAGGCCTCAATTCCCGGGAAAAGTTCATCAGACCGGCCTTTGTAAATTCCACGGGTATTCACCTCAACCACCTGACCCGTCAGGGCAATCAGTTCAAGGGTTTTTTCCAACTCTTCCTGATACCAGGGTTCGTCTTCATTAAAAAACCGGTTTTTGTTGTGCATTTTTATTTTGTCAAGATGTGCGATAATGTCAGGTTGCTGGAATTCAATCATTTCACGCATCTGCCGCCAGTAGGTTTTTACGGCCTGTTTAATATCGTTATCGAAAACATCTCTTAAGCCCTGGTCGTAGGTTTCCTGTTTTGGTCCATCGGTGAACCAGAGATTTTCCTTTTCAGGATTTTTTATCAGGTGAATGCCCCCAATAATAAAATCGAGCCCGGCAAATTCTCTTAAATAACTGAATTGGCGGGTCATTCCAGGGATAAAATCAGCTTCAAGGCCCAGAAAAATGTTTAACTCTCCGGCATATTTCTGTTTCAGGTTTTGAATTTCGGCAGCATATTGCTTCAACAGATTTTCACTTTGGATGGCAAACCGGTTTTCGAATGGAACCGGGGCGTGACTTGAAAATCCAAGCGTTGAAAAGCCTTTTTCAATGGCCGCCCTGATGTATTCTTCAGGTTCGGAGGAGCCGTCGCAATAGTGGCAATGCGTGTGAAGATTGAATAGCGTTTTTTTCATTTGTAAAAAAAAGTGTAATAAAAATGAGTCCTGCAACAGTTTTAAAGAAACAATCAACCACAAAAAATGATCAACCCGTCAGAGACTTTTTTCTTCTGAACCAACATCTTCGACCCTGAAAACTTTGTCCATTCTTCGCACAAGGCTTTTTACAGGAATTGAACAAAAAACGCCTTTTTCCGCTTTTTCAGCAAATTTTTCATTCACCCTGATCTCAGTCAAAACATCTACGTAAACACCGGTTGTAGGGCCTGTTATCTGAATTTCGTCACCAATTTTCAGGTCGTCGGTTTCCACCTTGATTTCGGCCACACCAATATTGGTGAAAAAATTGGTAACTTTCCCAATGTAAGTTTTACGCTTTGTTGCCATCGAGCCGTAATTTTCAGTCCATTCGCCTAATTTTCGTCCCAAATAGTAACCATCCCAAAAACCACGGTTGTAAACCGTAGCAAGCTGGGCTTCCCATTTTTCGATGTTGTCGGGGGTAAAATTTCCATCAAAATACGCATCCACAGCTTCGCGATAGCATCTGCTGACCACTTTCACGTAATCAGCTGACCTTCCACGGCCTTCAATTTTCAAAACACAAACCCCTGCTTTTAGGATTTTATCCAAAAAGCCAATGGTTTTGAGGTCTTTGGGCGACATGATGTACTCGTTGTCGATTTCGAGCTCAAACTCCCCGTCCATATCGGTAACCTTGTAACCACGGCGGCAAACCTGCAGGCAGGCTCCTCGGTTGGCAGAATAATTCATGTTGTCGAGGCTGAGATAGCATTTTCCGGAAACGGCCATGCAAAGCGCCCCATGGGCAAAAACCTCAATCTGCACAAGGTTACCTGAAGGACCTTTTACCTGTTCTTTTGCGATCTGCCGGGTAATTTCAGCCACCTGCTCAAGCGTCAGTTCGCGGGCGGTAACCATTACATCGGCAAAATTTGCCCAGAATTTCACCGCTTCAATGTTGGTAATATTCGTCTGTGTTGACATGTGCACCTCAACATTGCGTGAACGTGCATATTGAATCACCGAAAGGTCGGAAGCAATGATGGCCGTGATACCCTTGGCTTTGGCGGCGTCAACGTATTGCTTCATTTCTTCAAGTTCGGCATTGTAAATTATCGTGTTGAGCGCAAGATAGGAGCGGAGGCCATTTTCGTGGCATATTTTTGAAATTTCGGCAAGGTCGTCAAGGGTAAAATTTTTAGAGGAACGGGAGCGCATGTTCAGCTTACCCACGCCGAAATAAACCGAGTTGGCGCCTCCCTGTATGGCCGCCATCAGCGATTCGTACGAACCCACAGGCGCCATTATTTCGATGTCTTTTGCAGTCATGTTTTGTTTTTGAGGGTGCAAAAGTAGGGTTTAAGATGGAAAGATGGAAAGATGGAAAAGTGGAAAGATGGAAAAGTGGAAAGATGG
>CALFEP010000111.1 GCA_937950125.1 uncultured Bacteroidota bacterium | reverse complement strand
CGGAGGAGAGGGTCATGCTGCTGCCCATGAAAACAGAACCTGTGGCGGTAAGGTTAACATTTCCTGCTGTACTAACTCCCGAAGGAATCAGCAGGTTGTTCACGCTAACGGCGGTGGGCAGTACTGGCAGATAAGTGGTTACATTTGGCAAACTGCTGCTCCAATTGAAAATTCCTGCGCTATTGGCCGATGCGGGAACTCCGTTGCTCCAGTTGGCTGCGGTGTTCCAGTCGGTGCTTTCCCCGCCCAGCCAGGTGTTGAAGGCGGTGGAGGCGACCCAGTCGGTGGTTTCCATGTTGGTAAGGGTTCCGTTGTGAGCATTCGAAGATATATCAAAGACAATGGTGTTACCATCTATCTGATCAAACCTGAAATAAGTATTGAGGCCGGATTCATTGCCTTCAAGAGTTTTAAACATCGTTTCTCTTACTTGAGATTCAGTACGTGCCGTAGTCCAAATGCGAAACTCATCAATCGAACCTTTGAATGGCCAATGATAAGATGAATAGAATGATTTGCCAATGGTCATTAAATTTGTGGTGTTGGTATAATTCCCGCCTGACAAAGTGCTTTCATCTTCGAGAATTCCATTTCTGTAAAGTTTGAGCGAACTGCCATTTTTAACAAAAGCCAGGTGCTGCCATTTATTAATCTCTATTGGACTTCTTACAGTGTTGACATTGTATGTTGTTGAATTATACCTTAGTTCAACATAGGTATCCCATCTTACAAAATAAAAATCATTAGATGTTCCAAAATTAACCAGCCCCTCATAATCAGTAGTCCAACTACTCCATGGCCCGGTTTTAATGGGATAAACCCATAATTCTATAGTAATGTTGTTTTGGTTGGCAATGAGGGCAGAGCCATTGGTAATTCCCACATATTCACCTCCTGTGCTGGCGGTACCATCAAAATCCAGCGCCTGCCGTGAACCTGCAAAGCAGCCGGATACTTTCCATGCAGGGCCATTGGTAAGTGTTCCGGTATTGCTGTTTCCGCTATTATCGGTAAGCGAAGTTCCGGTGCCATTGCTCATTTTGTAGTAGGCTTTCAGGTTGGTAACGGTACTTAATTCTTTGTACATGTTGGCTTTGATCTGCGCTTCGGTGCGGGCATGATCCCACACCCTAACTTCATCAATCAAACCATCAAAATAAAAGCCTACGCCGTTTCGGAAGCCAATGTTTAAAATCTGATTGGTGGAGTTTGATGTGGTGGCCTGGCCAATATATTTGCCATCGACGTACATTTGAATTTTGCTGCCATCGGAGGTGCCGGCTACGTGATACCATCGATTTGCCGAAATGATTCCAGTCCCGGATATTACCTGACCTGACCATGCTGATCCATCTCCGGTTCCAAAGGCCATTTTTCCTTCATGGGTAATAGAAAATGCCAAATAAAAATTTCCCGTCCCCATGGAGAGTGGGTCGGCCTGAGAAGGATTAGCCGGGATTGCATAAGGTTTCATCCAGAATTCGATGGTGTAAACGTTCCCAATGTTTATAGCAGATGAAGTTTGAACGTAATCTTCTGTCCCGTCAAACAGCAGCGCATACCCTCCCTGCTGCGCCATCAGGTGAAACTGCATCATCATGAAAACGGCTGCAAAAAGTAAAGTCTTTTTCATATTGGTTGATTTTAATTTATTAACAACACATTTTGTTTCAAAAATAAAGAGAGGAATCGAAAAAAGCCAAAAAAAAGTGTCAACATTTTGGTTTGCCAAAATGTTGACAGCTAATTTATTGAAATACAATTATTAATTTATCAAGTTAAAATTGTTTGTGACAATGATTTTTTTGTTCCTACAACTCGTTTTTTAGTCCTTTGTGGTATTGTCCGGGCGTTACGCCGGTAATTTGCTGGAATGCCTTGTAAAAGGTTTGCCGGTTGTTGAACCCTGCTTCCGAAGCAATTAAATCGAGTTTTAACGGATTGCCAACAGCGGTTTCGATGAGTTTACGGGCGAAATGTATCCGGTGCTGATTAATAAATGTGGCAAAATTCTGATTATGTTCCTTTTGCAGATAGGCGCTTAATTCGCGACGCGAAATTCCTAATTTTTCGGCCATGCCTTCAGCGGTTAAATGCCTGTCGCAAAATATTTTTTCAATACCAATCAATTGATTGATTTTGTGTGTAAGCGGGTCAAAGACTGAAGCGGATTCAACCTGTTTAAATGCTTTATTACTTTCATCGGTCAGCCGCTGCACGTTGTGTAAGTCACTTTCTGATTTTTTTTCACGGTAAATTTCGAGCAGCGCATTGTAAGCCATTTTGCGGCTTTTGTAAAACCTGTAAACAACGGCCAACAAAACACTTACTGTCAGCGCAAAAATGCTCATCAGGATTCCGAAATTTCTGGCTATTGTAAACTGTTGGCGCTGTTGTTGATTTTCTTTGGCAAGCACCAGGTTTTTCTGCTCAAGTGCGGCAACCTGATACAATTGTTGAAGTTCGGCTGCTGCCCTGGTGTTTTGATCTAAGTTGAGGCTGTCGCGCATATCGTTGAGCCGAAACAGATGCCCGGCGGCTTTTTCATATTTTCCCTGTTCGGTCAATCTGAGCGACAGTGTTTTCAGGGTTTTAAATTCGAGGCCCTTCAACCCATATTCCTGCGCATTTTGATTGGCTTGTCCGGCATAAAGCAAAGCCTTATCCGGGTTGGTTTTGCTGTACAAGTCCGACAAGGCATTCAGCGCCATCACCTCACCCTGCCTTATTTGGTGGCGTTGCGAATAATCCAGCACATTGCCAAGCAAAACCATTGCCTGGTCAGGTTTTCTGGAAATCAGGTAAACGGCCTTGTTGTAGTTGGTTATGTTTATGTTGCCCGAATCGCCTAATGCATTAAAAATGTGGGTGGCTGCTTCGTAATATTCCAATACCTGGTTTTTCCCTGTGTTTTTATTGTAAATGGCCTTGTTGATGAAGCATTGAGCCAGCCTGGACGAATCGTTAAACTTCGTAAAACCTGCTATGGCACTGTCGTTCAACTGGCTTGCAAGTTCGTATTTGCCATTTTCGGAATGCACAATGGCCAGGTTTTGTAGTTGCACGGTTGCGTTTATGGTATCGCCCTGTGCGAAAAAAATTTCCCTGGCTTCGTAATAATTCCTCACGGCATTATGGTAATCGCCTGCATTCGCTGATGCCGATCCAATGCCGTTGAGGGCACGGGCTTTTAACAATGGTTCAGTTTTTCCTGTGGTCAGAATTTTTGAGTAGTAAACCTTTGCCAGGCTATAATTGCCCCTGTCTAAGTAGTGATGGCCCAGTTGAAGGCAGGCAGGATTCACATACGATGAATCGCCGGTTTGAGCCGATTCCCTCAAAATCTGGTTTAGCATTTTTACTGCTGTATCGGGATTACCCATTTTTTCGGCCAGGATGGCTTGCTCGATCAGAACGGCAAGTTTTTGATGATAGTTTTCCTCAGAAACCGCTTGCAAAAGCAGTTCATCGTAAATGCTCAGGGCTGAATCAGGATTTGATTGCCTGAGGTTGTTGGCCGTTTCGAGTCTCGATAAAAACGCGCCGGAGTTCTCCGCAGGTTGCCTGTTGCATGATAATAGTAAGAACAACAGCAGTATTAAAAGCAATTTATTTTTGTCCATGAATTGTTGTGCCAATTGGTTTCATGAGGCAAAAATAAAAATTCAGGTGAATGTGTAATGCTGTTAAACAATCAGCCTTGAAATTGCCTGTAAATTCCCGGGGTTGAATTTTATCACCGAAAGTTCTTTTCCGTCATGTGAAGCGTTCACCGAGAGGGTTTTCCCCATTTGCTCCGACCATTGCCCGGTGAGGCGTGTCGATTCGTGAATGTGACCATGAAGCGTGATCAATGGCTGCTTATCTTCGATAAACCGCCTGATGGCAATGCTCCCGACATGAACGTCCAGCGGGACATGGTCGATCATTTTTCCATCTAAAGCGGCACGGTCCAACGCGGTTTTATAAGGCGGAGAATGAAAAAGGAAAATCGCTTTTCCAGGGTTTTCATTCAGGATAAGCTCTTCAAGGTCAGTTTTGATGGTTGCAAAACGCGGGTCGTAGTCAGGTTCTGTGGTGCGGAAGCCTTCGGTGGGATGAACGCATCCGGGATCAATATAACGCGAAACATCGTATTTTTCCCAGTCCTTAAGCTGAAAAGGGGTTGGAGGCACAAAACAATATCCAAAAACCATGTAATCGCCAAAACTGATTTTTTTCTGGTTTATGTAATGAAAAAGCCCTTTGTTGGCTGCTTCGGTAAATTTGGCCTCTTCGCTGCGGGCATCGTCGTTGCCTAAAATCAGGAATATTTCCGGATAAGAATTTTTCAGTCTGTTGCGAAGTTCTTCCAGGCGGGGGAATAAAAAATCAAGGGCAAAATCGTCGAAACCTCCAACTTTTCTCATGGCGTGAGGCAGCAGATCGCCGCCGAAAAATACGGCTCCGGGTTTTTCATCTTCAATGAGTGCGAAAAGTTTTTGGTACCTGTCAATTTTTCCATGCAAATCAGAAACAAAGAAACATTCAGTCATGGTTGCGTTTTTTTATTAGTCGTGCTCTGTCGTAAAGGGAGTTTATCATGGTTGCAAAACTGTTTTTCTTTTCAATATCTTCATCGGTAATGATGTGCAGGTCAATCAGTCCTTCGGTTTTATAACCAGTTTTTGCAGCGTTCATTTCCGAAAGGCAAAAACTCCAGCCTTCAAACCAGGCTTTGAGTTCCTTTTCCTGTGATGGGTTTCCTCTGAAATGAATCAGAATGTCGATGTCGCTTGCCGGGCCGCAGGTGGCATTTTTTGTACTGCCAATCAAATACATGGCTTCAACGCCAAACCTTTCAAGGCTGAGCTTTTCGGCAATTTTATTTACCATCTCGAGACGCCACATCCAGTGAATGTCCGATTTTCCTGATAAAAGGGTTTCTGAATTGATTACCGGAACATCCTCGTTTTTCTTCTCTTTTTCGATGGCTTCAAGGGTCTTTACCAGGCGGAGGTTGAAAATATATTGGCCGATTTTGGCAGCAATCGTATCCAGCAGGCGCTGTTCTTCGGGCAAAAACTGGCTGTCGGTAACCAATTTTACAAACTGCGTATAAAAAACCTCTATTTTCCCCGACACTTCTTCATCCACAATGATGTCGGCATGTTGATTCCAGTGGGTTTCTTCCCATCCCGGCTCTTTATATATTTTTCCTTCAAAAGTAATTTTTACCCGTGTAATAACAGGGTGCTGCCACCCTCCCCAAATGTGCCTGACGATTTCCATAAAGAACTCGTCCAGCGGTAGATTGTCGTTAATGATTTCCTGAACCTTGTAAAGGCATTTCAGCTCTTTTTCGCGTTCGCCAAGTTTCGAAATCATTTCCTTGTATTCGTAATTTTCTAAAATCATCCCTGCTGGTTTTTACCGGTCGAAAGTACTGCTTTTTGACAACATTACTTAGTCCAGTCTAAAATGGTTGTGTTTTTGAAAATGCCACAAAACCTGTACTGAGCTTGACGAAGTATCACGAAAGCACAAAAAACTCAAATCTTTGAATGTCAATACATTAAAAATTCATAAAATTCGTGCCTGCCTGGAGGCCTGCCTACCAGAGGTACGAAGGCAGGCAGACAGGTTTTAGTGTTGTTTCGACAGGCTCAACATAAATTTAGTGGCCAAAAATTAGTTTTTAGATTGAGCTCATTACTGATTCTTGTTTTTTTGATGAATACCGGCAAAAGAATGGTGTCAGAAATTAAAATCCGGAGAAAAGAAAAATCCGGACCCTGGGGCCCGGATTTGATGAGTGGGTTCAAATGAAACTCAATCGGACATTACTTCACGTTGTCTTTTTTTGTGAGGTGAAACACCTTTTTTGCTGTGTAGGCCAATCCGAGAAGAGCCAGCACTGCAATACCTTCGCCAATGGGTGCGCCGCCGCCAACGGGTCCGTTACTACCGCCATTTGATGGATCATTTGGGGGAGGAGGCGGGGTTTGCGACAAAAGCGCTAGTCCACAAATCATTAAAAATGCTGCTGTTGCTAATCGTTTTTTCATGGTTTTATGTTTTATCTTGTTAATATTCTGTAATTTACGCAAAACCTAACAGGTCTCAAAGACCTGTTAGGTTTCAACCTGTCATTATCTCGTCAAAATTCCTTTGGTTGTCCACACATCCTCACCTGTGGTGAGCCTCACGATGATCAATCCCTTCTGTTTCAGTTCAATGGTTGTGAGTTCGTTGAGTGTAAGGGTGCGGGATGTAAGCATTTTTCCCGAAACATCAAAAACTTCCAGCAAGGCTGATTGACCGGCTTTTTCCGGTGTGTTGAGGTAAAGTGTGTTACCTGAAATCCACATCTGCATATTTCCGTTTTCAGTTTCGTTGATTCCGATGGTTCCGCCAAACACAAGGTTGAACCGGTTGGCAGGATTTTCAGGGCTGTGGCTGAAGGTATAAACCTGCTGCTGACGGAGGTTGATGGTTTTGTTCGAAATCAAATCCTGAAGGTAAATATTCAACGATAGGTCAAAACTTTCGATTCCGCTGAAAGTGAGGGTAACCTCGCCTGTAAACTGTGTTTCAAAATTCATCGGAACGATTTTCTGGCCTTCAAAAACCGGAAGGTTGTTGATGCTGTATTTTTCATTTCCCGAAAGGGTGTAAAGTTGTGGAGCTTCTTCCAATCCAAACAATTTCATTCCATCGGTTTGAAGGTCTAATCCTTCGGTGGCTTCTCCTGAAAATTGCACCTTCGTTTCATCAGCATAGTCATTGGAATATGCTTTGACTATGAGTTGATTTTCAGTTGATAACCCTGATTTGTAGAATGTCTGGCTGCTGTGGGTGCGGGCATTGTTGTTTACCGAAAGGGTCGGCGAATCTTCATTTGTTACCAAAACCATCAAGGCCTGACCTATGGGAATGTAGGCATCGTTGGCAGAGGCTAATGAAGTATAATTTCCTGCTGAAGCATTCCAGAGATAACACGTACCTCCTACTCCTGCTGATTCAGTCCAGCCCGTTCCGCCGGTATTCCAAACAATAGATGAAGGGTAGGGATTGGGGATGAGGTTGAAAGTGTAAACGCCTGCGCCAGAATGGCCGGTGAGTGAATAAGTGTAATTCCCGTTGTTGAGGTTTCCTTCAAAAGTGTAAGTTGTGGAAGCCCCCGGATAATAAATCATGTAACCCTGATTTGTTTGGAGTTCTGTGTTTGTGGAAGTTCCAAGAGCAATCCAATTTCCATAATGGTTCTCGGTGTAGGTTGTTGTTGGATCGAGTTTGTAAATGTAAGAACCCAAAAACAGGTTTGAAGTAGGGCTTTCGTAATATGTAGGAATGGATACAAAATGATACTTTTTGGCCGTAAGCGTGCTGCTGCCGGTGATGTATGTATTTACAGTAGCTGCAATATCAGCCGAATTGTGTATTAATGATCCGGTACCGTCGGCTGAGGATTGGATAATTATTCCAGGATTACCGCCTGAATTGGTCAATGTTCCATTCACAGTAAGGGCTTTTCCGGCATTTATTGTAATTGACGCACCGTTTTCGATGGTAAGGTTCATACATGCTGCAGGATTAGAAACCGTGTAGGAACCATCAATTATCGGGTAATAACTCAATGAACCGGGAATGGTGACAGCATATCCTGAATTTGGAATAACGCCACCTGACCAGTTGCCGGTTGCGGCCCAATTAGTTGTTGATGCCCCGCCAGTCCACGAAGCAGTTCCCGAAGTTCCGCCATATTCGTAAGCACCGATGTCAACGCTGCCATTGCGGTTCATACCCCGCTGGTCGGTGGTGGGAATGTTTACAGTACCGTTTGCTGTGTTATTTCCGGCATCAATGGCAATTGAACCGCTTGCTAATGCAAGTGTTTTCGAGATATTTAATGAACCGTTTAATGCCAAACCTGAACTTAGGTTAATGTTTTCGAATCCGGTTATGATGGTATTCGCGCCCCAAGTGTAATTGGTAGTACTTTCGACAGCATTGTAGCCATTATCGGTTACAGTTCCTTCCTTTTTATAAAAATCAACAGGTGTTCCCGATGAACATTTGTTGTTGGCGATCAGAGTATTTTTTAACAAAACTGAACCGCTTGTTTCTGCTGTGTGCATACCGCCATAAACTGTCCCTGACGAAGAATTCTCAGCAATCGTAACATTTGTAAGTGTTATTGTAGACCACCTTGGATATGCTCCCACACCCCCACCATAGGAATTCGTAAAATTATTGGCAACAGTGGTATTAGTCATTGCAAGATTGCCCGAATGACAATTTCCCAATGTTATTCCCCCATTATAAGTCGCATGTGAATTATCAGGGCCACCTAAATCGTATCCCTCATTATTAGAGATGGAACAAGTTTCGATCAGGCTACCGTAATCCCGGGTGATGTAAACTCCACCTGCCCCATAAAAGTTACCTGAAGCTGAATTATTGCTGAAATCACATTTTTTAATGGTTAATACAGATGACATTGAAGACAGTCCTCCAGCTCTCATCATACCGGAAGTACCAACGGATATATTGTCTACAATCCTACAATTCTCCATGGTCATGTAAGTATTTGCTGAAGAAGTACCAGTACCATATCCACAGGAAATCCCTCCTCCATAAACATCATATCCAGTTGTTGCGGTATTTTTGCCATATCTGATGGTCAGATATTTCAAAATCACCGTTGCGTCTTTAACAGTTAATACGCACCGATCGGCTGTATTTGAGGTTGCGGCCGCCTGAATAATAGTTTCAGACCCGGATTGACCCTGAATAGTCAGGTTCTTATTAATTGTATAGCCCGAGTACTGCGCATCCCCCGTTTCATCCGCATCTGTCCAGGTAAAGGTACCCGTTAAATCAATAATGTCGCCAGATGAAGCCATCGAGTAGCCTTTATGGAAAGTTTTGTAAGGATTTCCGGAAGTGCCATTCCCGGTGGCATCGTTTCCAGTGCTGCTGTTTACGTAAATGGTTGCGCTGTACAAAACCTGCGCAAACAAAAATAAGTGTAATATCAACACTAATCTCGCTGAAAAATGTAAAGTTGTTTTCATGTATCATTGTTTAAGTTAAAAGAATGTTTCCTTTTATTCAGATAAAGAAAAGTCAGGATTTAATAGCATCAAAAAAATGATGTAAAAATCACCTTCACAATTTTCTCATGGGTGCCTGATAAAGTATTAAAATACAGGCTGTAACATGATCTTCAAAGTTTCAGCAGAAAGGAGGTCAGGTTGGAGTCATTTACGAGATTCAGCTTTTTGCGGATCGAACTGCGGGCATTGTCAATGGTTCCTGCCGAACGGTTGGTGAGTGCGGCAATTTCTTTGGTAGAAAGGTTCAGGCGCAGGAAACTACAAATCCTCACCTCAGTTGGGGTGAGTGCCGGGCAGGCATTCTGTAGATTTTTGTAAAAACCGGCATGAACCTGTCCGAAACGGGTTTCGAATTCTTTCCACAGGTTTTGAGGGATGTCTTTTTCGATGTCGTGGATTATTTCCTGAAGATGAGTACTTTTGGTTTTGGTCAATCCCGGCAGAAGTTCTTTCATCCGCTCTCCCAGATTTATCGAAACTTCATTCATTTTCGACAGATAAATGGCCTTGGTTGTCAATTCTTTATCCCTAAGTTCAACCTTTAGTTTTAGTGTTTCTTTTTCTTCTTCGGCCAGCTTCGATTTCAACAGGGCTGTTTTTCGTCGTAAATTAAATACAACAGTCATTGCAATGAAAGCCGTTAGTATCAGCAGTAAACCGATGATCAGGAGTGTGGTTCTCGTTTTCGATTTTCGCATATCTTCCTTTAGCCTTGAAAACTCCCTCAAAGAGTTTTCCGCTTCAAGGCGCGACTCCATCTCACTTGCATGAAGGCTTCTTTCAGCCATTGCCAGGCTGTCTTTGATGCTGAAATATTTTTTGTAATACTTAAGCGCATCCGTTTCTTTGTTCAGCTTTTCAAAAACTTGTGATTTCAGCCGGTAAAGCTCGGCCAATTGATCGGGTATGGTGAAGCCGGCAGCAAGTCTTTCCGCTTCCTCTAATTCATTCAAAGCTTTATCATAAATACCGGTTTCAAGGTACAAATCGCCCAAGTTGATCTTGTTGAAAACGATACCAATATCAATGTTGTATTTTCTGCAAAGGGTTAATGATGTATCGAGATAGGCTTTTGCATCACCATAGTTTTGAAATCTTCGTTCGAGGTTGGCAAGATTCATCATTGCCCGGGCTACCTGAAATTCCATGTTAAAACCACGTGCAAGTTGAATGGCTTTGTGGTAATATTCTGAGGCTTTGTGCAGTGAATCCAACTCAAGGTAACACACCCCCAGGTTTATATAAATGCCTGGTAACGATTGTTTTGAACCAAACTCTTCTATCAGGCGTATAGCTTCCAGCAAATCCGGAATTGCACTTTTATTGTTTCCCAAATTCATTTGAAGCAATCCAATGTTTTCGTGGACAATTGCCAGTTGATTCAAGTTATTTTCAGCTTTCAACAATTCTGCGGTCTGCTGATAAAGGTTCAATGCTTCAAAACTGAAACCCAGATGTGCTGCATTGTTAGCTTTTGTATTAAGAATCGAACCTTTGTATTTATCAAGATCGTATTGCTCAGCCAGCCGTGAGGCCATTGTGATATGATAATTCGATTTATCGATAAGATGTTCGATGAAATAATTCTGCGACAGCAATAAATGATTGAGAACCTGGTAATTGATATTGCCCGTTTTAATGGCAAAATTGAGTCCTTTGTGTGCAATGGGTTGCGAATATCTGGTCAGGTCGTTTTTAAAATACCAGGTGCTGATTTCGTGCAGTAAGTCAAGTGTTGAATCGCAGTTGGGTTTTGCTTCGGGAAGTAATTTTATTTCATTAAGGATGAAATTGTTAATCAGGGTATCGTTTACAGCGCCAACCCTGGTCAGGGCAAACAGATTTTTTACTTTTTCGAGGCCTTCCTGTTGTGCAATCAGTTGCATTAGACTGTCGCCGGAGGTGGTTTGTCCCTTTATTTCACCGGTAATAAAAATCAAAATCAACAAAACAAAACAAAACCCGGAAATTCCGGACCTGGTCGTTTTCATCTTCATTTCGATTTAAGCAGTATTATCAAATGGCAAAAATATTAAAAGGTAAGAATGGGTAAGATAATAACCTTAAAAATAAAAAAATTGGGAAAGGTCAGCGACTAAGTGTTTTATTTTCAGATAAGAATTGGGTTGAAGAGCTGGAAGTCTGCAGTAGGCAGTCTGCAGTAGGCAGTCTGCAGTAGGCAGTCTGCAGTTGGCAGTTGACAGTGTTTACAGCTAACCTCATAACTCCTGACTTGTCGTAGAAGTAATTGTCGTAAAATTTCAGATTCATGCCTGTTGGATTAGCTGCCACCGGCACGAAAGCAGGCAGGTCTATCTTCAAAACTTGATAAAGTTGTTTTGGCAGTCGAAAGGAGAATGTTGCTAATTGGTGGGGATTTCTCACTGCAATCCCCCATTTTGCGGGATTTCGTTCGAAATGAGCGGATTGCTGAAGGGAACTGGGGGGGAGAGCGTGCGGCGGCGAAGCCGCCGCACGCTCTCCCCCCTTGCTACTAAACTGCGAAAAGGTCATTCCATTCCCGAAAGTCCCGAAAGCCTGCCTGGCGGCAGACAGGCGAAGCGCTTCGGGACGCTTCGGGAGAGGAATCCCCATCTTCCAGACATTCAACTCTTTAAAATAGTGTGTCATTATTAAAACCGATGTAGCAATCTAAAATCAGCAACAAAGTGAACTACGAATCAGTTCTTGTAATTAACAGAAAATCAATATCAGGTCAGGAGTTCTGAACCTTAACTACTAACAGGCAGTTGGCTGTAGTATCGGAGAGGGTTGAGGGTTCTACTGGGCATTCGACTGAGCGTTCGACTGAGCGTTCGACTGAGCATTCGACTGGGCGTTCGACTGAGCGTTCGACTGAGCGTTCGACTGAGCTCACGCCGAAGGGTTTCCTTCCCTGTACCCTGAGCCTGCCTAAGGGTGTATTTTAATATGCTGCACCCTGAGCTTGTCGAAGGGTGTCTTCTTCCTCGTTAGGAAACCTCAAAATACTTTGCCAACAGATTTTTCAGTTTTTCAAACTGGATGGGTTTGGCAACCACATCGTTACAACCTGCTTCTAAGGCTTTTTGTGTACCATCGATTTGAATTAGTGTGGATTGAACAATGATAACAACTGTTTTATTGAATTTTCTGATACTGCGGATTGCTTCGTAACCATCAATTCCTGGCATCAGGATGTCCATAAGCACAAGATCGAGGTCGGGATGCGACTGACAGATTTCGATAGCCTGCGCTCCCGAGGTGGCCTGAAAAATTTCGGAACTGTATTTTTTGAGTACCTGCAATAGGTACAACCTTGAGGCCAAATCGTCCTCTGCAATCAGGATTTTGAGGCCGGGTTTATTGTCATCTTTTGTTTTAGCAGGTTTTTCGGCATTTAAAATGTCGTTTGTTTTCGGAATGTATTTGGGAAGCGTAAAATAGAATGTCGAACCACTTCCTGGCTTGCTTTCGACCCAAATCCTGCCACCATTTTTTTCGACAAACTCTTTGCAAAGCATCAAACCCAGCCCGCTGCTGGGTTCGCCTTCGGTGCCTGGCCGGCCGGTGTTGGCGCCGGTTTTAAATAGCAATGTTGTCAACTCGCGGTTCATGCCAATTCCACTGTCCCGAACCGAAACTTCTACCTCCTTTTCTGATATTACGCTTGCCGTAAGGGTCACCAATCCTCCTTTTGGGGTAAATTTTACAGCATTCGACAGCAGGTTGCGAACTGTTCCGTTCAACATTTTTTCGTCAGCAAATACCACAACATTTTCAGGAATCTGGTACTTTACTTCTATTTTTTTTGATGAGGCAATCTCCTCAATATTTTCGAGGTAGTGACAAATTTTTTCATTCAGATTAATCCATTCGGGGTTTGGATTCATCATTCCGCGCTGCATCAGCGACCATTCCAGCAGGTTTTCCAGAAGACGATATACTTTTTGAGCCGATTCGGCCAACGCTGAAGTCATGTTTTGAATTTCACCGCGATCGGCAGTCATAACTTCATCATTCAATAGCTGGGTCAGGTTGAGGAAGGCGTTGAAGGGACTTCGCAAATCGTGGGCTACTATGGAAAAAAGTTTATCCTTGTCAGCATTTATTTCCTTCAGTTCATCAGTCTGACGTTGAAGCTGTAACTGTGCCTTTTTCAATTCAGTAATATTAAACCCCAGCCCCACAAGACCAATTACATTACCGTGTTCGTCGTGCAGGGGCACTTTTGTAGTGAGCAGCATAACTTCATTTCCCGACGGATCGGTGAAAGCTTCCTCATGAACAATGGTTTTGTCCTGTTTTATCACCGTCATGTCGTCCTGATAGCCCCGCAATCCAATTTCATCGTTAAAAAGTTCAAGGTCGGTTTTGCCAAGCACCTCAGATTCCGATTTGTACCCCATTAACGTTACATCAGCCTGGTTGGCAATAATTTTTCTACCATCAATATCTTTAAAGTAAATGGTATCAGGTAAATTGTCGATAAGTGTACGAAGTTCGATGCTGCGGTGCAGGAGCATTTCTTCGGTTTGTTTCAGCCGGTTGATATCCTGTAGTTTGGCAACAAAATAGTCGATTGCACCGTCTGTTTTTCTCACACATCCTGCCGACATAATTGTCCATAAAATCTCCCCGTTTTTTTTGATAAATCTTTTTTCGATGGAGTAGGTTTCCAATTCGCCTGCCAATACACGGTTAAAATGTTCAATATCATAGTTCAGGTCGTCGGGATGGGTCAAATCAGCCCAGGTTGTCTGTTCCAGTTCCGCGCGTGAATAGCCAAGCATTGTTAGCAAAGCTGCATTTACCTCCAGCCATTTTTTTTCAGGTGAGGTAATCGCAATTCCAATAGACGGAAGTTCAAATGAACTATGAAACCGGGCTTCCATATTCTTTAAGTTGGCTTCTGCTTCCTTGCGTCGGGTGATATCGGTATTGATTTCGAGAACAGAAACAGGCATTCTGTTTTCGTCTCTTTTAAGCTGCATCCGGCTAAGCACAACAATTTGATTTCCATTTTTGCAGGTTTGGATAAGTTCGCCTTCCCAATAATTGTGTTGATTAAGATGGGCTTTGATGTCTTCAAAAGGTTCAGGAAATTCAGTTTTAAACAATTCAAAAGAAATTTTACCTCTTACTTCTTCAAGGGAAAATCCATATTTTTTTTCGGCACCGCGGTTCCAGAAAATGATTCGTGAATCGAGGTCTCTTTCAATGATGCTGTCAGGTGCAAGGTTTATCAGTTCAGCCTGGTTTTTAATTTCTCTTTCGGCAAGTTTTGTTTGCGTGATATCCGAAATCATTGATATAACTCCTGCAATTTCATCATTTTCGTAATAGGGATGAAAAATATTATGAAGATAATGGCTTTTGCCTCCGACACCAGGAACGATTGTTTCAAACGCTGTTTTTTCCCCTTCGAGCGCTTTCAGAAAGTAGGGCAGGCATGTTTTGTAGGTTTCTTTACCGACTACCTGAATTACCTTTTTTCCAATAATTTCATGAATGTTCTTCCCATAAAAGGCTTCACACTTACTGTTGGCATAGGTGTAAACCTGGTTTTTATCGATGATGTTAAAATAAAAAGGCAGTAGTTCATAAATTTGCATGATGGTATTAGCCTGTTTAAGGCGTGTCTCCTGCAACAACATCTTTTCGGTAACATCACGGGCAACAGCATAGGCTTTTGTTTTATCTGCAGTAGCTTTTCCGCACCATTCGAGCCATTTTATTTTGCCATCCCTGCAAATGTATCGGTTGACGAAATTAATTACATCTTTTCCTTTAAGTTCTTCGGCAAATTCTTTTTCGGTTTTTGCAATATCTTCAGGAACCATAAATGAGGAATAATGCCTGCTTTTCAGTTCGGCTAACGAATAACCAAGCGTTTCTTCCCAAGCAGGGTTTAATTCCAGAAAATATCCCTCCCCCGAAATAACGCACATCAGGTCGGGGCTCAGGTTAAAAAACATTTCAAACTTCGGGTCCGTTATTTTATTTTCCTGATCCATAAACGAAAGTTTTTTTATTCCCCATTTGCAAAAGTATGCTTTGCATTTAACATAAAGAACCAAATGGCTGATTGTTTTTCCAAAAATCAGGGTAAAACGACATTATCCCGATAATTCTTACTTTTACGCCAAATTAGGCTTACGGTTTTACAAAAATCCAAAACATCAATTTTAATGTCAATATTTTACAGCATTAATCACCATTTCCAAAAAATTCCAATTTTCTCCCAACAGGGCGGGAAACCCTGACAGGGTTTTAAAACCTGTCAGGGTTACGGTGTTCGATACATACTCCCATAATTAAATGATGACTATTTTTGTCAAAACAAAACGTAAAATAAATGGAAACACTGAACCTCGACATGAACAAGCGTTACACCTACGCCGACTACCTCACCTGGATGGACGATGTGAGGCGGGAGTTGTACGATGGTTTCATCAGGCTGATGACGCCGGCGCCTTCGATGAGACATCAGGAAATTTCATTTAATTTATCTGGAATTTTAAGATATTATCTTAAGGATAAAAAATGCAAAGGATTTGCAGCACCCTGCGATGTTAGATTTTCAAAAAGTAAACGCCAAAAAGACAACAAGCAAATTTTTACTGTATTGCAACCCGACCTGTTTGTGGTTTGCGATCTCACAAAAATTGAGGATAATAGTTGTCTTGGCGCACCCGATTTCGTCATCGAAATTGTGTCGGCCAAAAATTCGAAACGCGACATCCACGATAAGTTCGAAATTTACCAGGAATACGGGGTCCGTGAATATTGGATTGTTTTTCCCAACGACGAAAATGTAAGCGTTTTTGTACTTGACGAAGACGGGAAATTCCAGTTTAAAGGAATGTTTGCCGGGGATGATAAAATACCGGTTCACATTTTCAACGGCGATCTGGAGGTTGACCTGACTGAAGTTTTCGAACAATAAAAAATACTGCATGGAATTTTTAAGACATCCAATTTTTACCAGTAACAAGATTAAAATATGAAAGCAAGAAATGTACTTTTAATGTTGGTGCTTTTTATAAGTGCCTTATCCTGTAAAAAATCGGAAGAATCCGTTGATTTCCCACCTCAGATTGATGTTGTGATCAATATTCTGACAGCTTCTTTCGACTCGCTGAACAATGAGCTGAAGGCTGCCGCACCTGCAATTGCCAATGTAATGCCTGATACTGTTGCAATCCGTAATCAACTTTCCGGTATTTATCAACGCTCTTCATTTATCACACAATGTTCTTATATTACTTCCCAAGGAATACTTCAGTTGATTGATCCACCCCTTTACTATGAATTTCAAGGTACAGACATCAGCACACAGGATCACATTGTGAAAGCATTTGAAACAAAACAACCGGTTCTCAGCCAGTCATTTCTGCTCATCGAAGGCTACAGCGCAGCTATTGTTGTGCATCCTATTGTGAGCGGGAATTCGGTGTTGGGAGCTGTGGATGCTGTTTTTGAACCCGAAATTATTCTTGGCAGAACGATTTTGCCCGTTCTCGATAGTCAGGTTTTTGAAATTTGGGTCATGGAAAAAGGAGGGGTTGTTCTTTTCGACCAGGATGAAGAAGAAATTGGACTAAATGTGATCACTGACCCACTGTATGCCGGTTTTCCGGAATTGATAGCTGCCGCAGAACTTATTGATGCTGAAGAAAGCGGGAAAACAACATATTCGTTTTACCAGACGGGAACCAATGAACTGGTTGTTAAAGAAACCTATTGGAAAACCATTCACATCTGCGACAACGAGTGGAAGATCATTTGGGTTATTCCTGTTCAGTTATAAGAAAATTCAAAAAAAATTCGCAGGTATGAAACTAAAAACTAACGTTATTAAAATTTCGGCGGTATTCATCCTTCTTGTCTTGGTCATGCTGTTTTCATGCAAAAAGGAGGATGAGTCTAAGTCATTTAAGGTTGGACTTGTAAGTGGAACCGGCGGTTTTACCGATCGTGGTTTTAATCAGCTGGCTCTGAATGGTCTGACCAGGGCGCAAAATGAGCTGGATATCGTGACTGAAAGCCGCGAATGTTTTGACACTGTGCAGATCAGAGAGGGAATTGAATATTTTGCTTCACATGATTTCGATCTCATCATTTCGCTTGGTTACACCTCAACCGAAACCATGACCCGATTGGCGGCAGAAAATCCAGACAAAAAGTTTGCGCTGATCGATGATCAGGCAGCTGACCCACCATCCAATCTCCATTCATTTTTATTCCGGGTTGATCAATCTTCGTTTTTATGTGGCGTGTTGGGGGCTTTCTGGGCTGATCTCAAAGACCCTGTTTATCCTATGGTTGGTTGGGTTGCCGGGCCTCAGATTGAAGAAATCGAACATTTCAGGATGGGCTTTGTTGCAGGTATCGATTATTTCAATAATTATTACGGACGCGATGTTGAGAACATCGGGAATTATACCAGCAGTTTCACCGACACACTCGAAGGAGCCAATTTGGCAGGTAACCTTTTTGATACCGGTGCCGAAATCATTTTCCCCTTTGCGGGAAAAACCGGAAATGGCGCTCTCTATAAAGCAAAAGAGATGGGGAAATGGGCCATTGGTGTTGATCTGGATCAGTACGAAAGTATTCCTGAAGTTTCGGACATACTGATTTCGTCTTGTCTGAAAAAACTTGATAATACCGTGTACGAACTCATTAAAGCCTGTTCTTCAGGCGATTGGGGTGCTGAGCAAATTCATTATGGAACATTGAAAGCCGGTGATGTTGACATTGCACCCTTTCACGATTATGAAACCCAGATTCCTGACAGCATAAAGAGTTTGCTGGAATGGGTTAAAACGGAAATTAAAGCCGGAAACATCCAGACAGGGTGGAATCCGTAAGAAGCAGGTTTTTCAGCCTGTATTTACATGAAAAAAACCCTGGCAAAGAATACTTTACCAGGGTTCTTTCTTTTTATTTAACCAGTGATTACAAACTCTTAATCTCAGCTACCAGCTTTTGAAGGGTAGCCTTGGCATCGCCAAACAACATCCGGTTTTTGGGATGATAGAAGAGGTTATTCGGGATGGCGGCGTAACCTGCGGCCATACTGCGTTTCATAACAATTACATTTTTGGCGTCAAGTACTTTAATAATCGGCATTCCGTAAATCGGGCTTGAAGGATCATCTTCGGCAGCCGGATTTACCACGTCGTTGGCGCCAATCACAATCACCACATCGGTGTTGTTCATTTCGGTGTTGGCGTCTTCCATTTCCACCAGTTTTTCGTAAGGAACATCGGCCTCGGCCAACAGCACATTCATGTGCCCCGGCATACGGCCTGCCACAGGATGAATGGCATATTTTACCTCCACACCTTTCCCGGCAAGGAGGTTATCCAGCTCATGACAAAGATGTTGCGCCTGTGCAACTGCCAGTCCATAACCCGGAACGATAAACACTTTTTGCGAATAGCTCAGCAAAATGGAAGCATCGCTCAACGTAATCTCCTTAACGGTCTTGTCATCAGCCTCGGCTCCGCCTGCTCCCGAACCTCCGAAGGCTCCTATGATTACGTTCAACAGCGAACGGTTCATGGCGTTGCACATCAGAATGGTGAGAATGGTGCCTGACGAGCCAACCAGAATACCACCGGTGAGCATTGCCTGGTTGTTGTACAAAAAACCACCCATGGCTGCAGCAACCCCGGTAAAGGAGTTAAGCAGTGAAATTACAACCGGCATATCGGCGCCGCCAATCGGCATTACAAAAGTTACCCCATAAATAAGTGCTGCGGCAGCAAAAAGGTAGATCGGGAGGTTTCTGCCGGCTTCCGGTTTCATGAAGAGGATCAGAACCAAAGCAACCAGCAGAACGATGAGGAAAGTAAGGTTGACAATGCGCAGTGCAGGATGTTTGATGTCGCCGATGCGTCCGTCGAGTTTCCCAAAGGCAATCATACTTCCGGCAAACGAAACACCGCCGATCATCAGTCCTAACAGGATGGCAATGCCTTCCCCGTTGAGCATGTGGGCGGCCTGTGCCTCAGCCAGATGGTTTTGCATATTCGGGAATTCCATCAGTGAAATGAGGGCAGCACAGGCGCCTCCCATCCCGTTGAAGAGCGACACCATTTGCGGCATTGCGGTCATTTTCACCTTTTTGGCAGCAAACCAACCAATCAATGTTCCAATGGCCAGGGCGCTGAAAATCCATCCCAGGTTGTGGATGCCTTCGTAAGTACCATCTTCAGCCTTTGTCTTGTGAAAAAGAATTGTAAAAAGTATGGCCGCTGTCATACCGGCTGCAGCCCAGAGGTTACCAGCCCTGGCAGTGTCGGGATGACTGAGTTTTTTCAAACCCAGGATGAACAGGATCGAAGCAATGACGTATGAAATTTCGAGAACCGAAAATTCACTGCTGAATTCAATAATTTTTGTAATTGTTTCCATCAATCAGCCTCCCTTTACTTTTTAACCTTTTTCTTCTTAAACATTTCAAGCATCCTGTCGGTGACCACAAAACCACCGACAACGTTGAGCGTCCCGAGGATCACGGCAAGAAATCCAAGCACTTTTGAAAGGGTGTCGTCGGCATGTCCCATCACGATAATCGAACCAATGATTACCACTCCATGAATGGCGTTGGCGCCCGACATTAACGGGGTGTGCAACACAGCGGGCACATGCGAAATCACTTCAATGCCCAAAAAAATAGAAAGGACAATGATGAAAATGGCATCCTTATACTCGTAAAAAAACTTTAAAACATCTTCCATGTGTGTTATAAATTATTGATTGATAACTGATTTAATGCGCTCGTGTACTATTTCAGACTGATGGGTAACGGCAGTTCCCTTCACAATGTCGTCGTCCCAGTTCAGGTTGAGTCCACCATCTTTGGTAATGATCAATTTGAGGAAGTTGATCACATTTTTGCCAAACATACGGCTGGCATCGGTGGGAATGTCGGTAGGTAAAAACGAGTTTCCGATGATTTTCACGCCGTTGTGAATGATGGTTTTGTTGTTTTGGGTCAGTTCGCAGTTTCCTCCGGTGCTGGCTGCCAGGTCGATAATTACCGATCCGGGTGTCATGGCGTCAACGGTTTCTTTTCTGATGAGCAATGGCGCCTGGCGTCCGGGAATCTGTGCAGTGCAGATGATGACATCGCTTTTCAGTGCCTGGTCGTGAATGGCTTTGGCCTGGCGGGCTTTGAATTCCTCGGTTTGTTCAACGGCATAACCACCGGCGGCTTTGTCGTCGGTAGCGCCTTCCACCTCAACGAATTTGCCTCCAAGTCCCATCACCTCTTCCTTCACAGCAGCCCTTACATCAAAAACATACACCACTGCGCCCAGCTTGCGGGCGGTAGCAATGGCCTGAAGTCCGGCAACACCGGCTCCGAGAATCAGCATGTTGGCGGGCTTGATGGTTCCTGCAGCTGTCATGAACATCGGGAAGAATTTGGGAAGCGTGTTGGCCGCTGTGAGCACGGCTTTGTAACCGGCTGCTGTGGCCTGCGACGATAAAATATCCATTGCCTGTGCACGCGTGGTGCGCGGAATGACGTCGAGACTGAATGACGTTACATTTTTCCTCGCGAGGTCTTTTACGAGGTCTTTGTTGAAATATGGATTCAACACGGCGGTAAGAACCTGTCCCTCTTTCAGAAGCTCAAGTTCCTCTTTGGCTGGCGGATTGATGTGCAAAACGAGATCCGCGTTCTTGATGATGTTTGCCCTGGTTTCGATTTTTGCACCCGCCTGCTGATAGGCCTCGTCTGAGGCAAAAGCCCGTTCACCGGCGCCTTTCTCAACAAGCATGGTTACGTTCATTTTGACCAGTGTCAACACACTTTCTGGTAGCATGGCAACCCTGTTTTCATAATCGGGTTCTTTTAGCAATCCTATGGTCATAAAATGTAGATTTTAAAATAATTGCCGGCAAATGTAATGTTTTGAAACAATTGTAAATCCAAACAAACACACAATTTATGATTGTTTTACGAACAAAACCCTTATTTTAAATCTGATTCTGAAACACACAATGAAATTCCCTTTTTGTCCAGGTATCATGCCTTGATACCGGACAGACACAATCAATCAAAAATGAACCAACACAAAATTTCGTGATGAAAAAGGGTTACTAAAGCAACATCTGATGCTAAAAAAGAAAATCCAAAAGCTGAATCATTCCTGTTGATTCAATATCAACACGGTACTGATATTAGAACGAATCAATTTCTATTTCACCTTATTACAAAATATCAGTGAAATGCAGTGAACATTTTCTGATAAATTGCGTTTAAGATTTCGATTTTAAGATTAAACAATAATAACATTTAAACAAAGGATATGAGCACACATATTTCAACAACAAAATGGGTTTCCGACCCTACACACAGTGAAATCACATTTAAGGTGAAACATCTGATGATCACCAATGTAAAAGGTGAATTCAGGCAGTTTTCTGCAGAAGTGACCACCCCCGGACAGGATTTTACACAAGCATCGGTGAAGGTAAATATTGATGCGTCATCGGTTTTCACAAACCAAAACGACCGTGATGCGCACCTGAGAAGCGCCGACTTTTTTGATGTGGAGAAATTCAGTCATCTGACCTTTGAAGGAAAATCGTTTAAAAAGGTGGAAGATGAAAAGTACGAACTCAGGGGTGATCTGACCATAAAAGGCATCAGCCGTGAAATCACAGTTGATGTGGAATTTGGCGGGATCAACAAAGATCCGTGGGGCAACGAGAAAGCAGGTTTTTCACTTTCGGGAAAAATCAACCGCAGCGACTGGGGTTTAAACTGGAATGCTGCCCTCGAAACAGGCGGTGTACTGGTAAGCAACGAAGTAAAAATCTTCGCTGAAGTTCAGTTTGTTAAACAATCCTGACGTTGGAAAACCAGTCATAAAGCTATTTATTGATGAGTCCAGTCTAAAAAAGTCATGTCATTGAAAATGCCTCAAAACCTGTGCTGAGCTTGACGAAGTATCACTAAAACCTGCCTGAGGCAGACAGGCACGAAATAATTTAAAACAATGAACATCAATAAATTAATAATTTAGTAAAATTTGTGTTGTTTCGGCAGGCTCAACATAAATTTGGTGGCGAAAAATTAGTCTTTGACTGAGTTAATCAGCTGTTATGAATAGAAAAAGTTTCATCCGGAAAAGCTTATTTGGCGCATGTTTCTTCCTCACTACCCCTGTTTCCGGAGAAACCTTTAAACATGACAAAAATGAACTCCGGGATGATAACATCCTGGGGTTCAATCATATTCCAAATCAAAATTCGACGATAATGAACAACTTTGTTTTACACAAAGCCGAAACCCGTGGTGATGCCAACCATGGATGGTTGCACAGCCGGCATACTTTCAGCTTCGCCAATTATTACAATCCGGAGCGGATGCGGTTCGGGGTATTGAGGGTATTGAACGACGATTGGGTCGCTCCGGGAAAAGGCTTTGGAACGCATCCCCACGATAACATGGAAATTATTTCCATCCCTCTCGAAGGCGACCTCGAGCACAAAGACAGCATGGGTAATGTAGCCGTGATCAGGCATGGCGATGTGCAGGTGATGAGTGCCGGTACCGGCGTAACACACAGCGAATACAACAAGAACAGCGACCAGCCGGTGAAGTTCCTGCAGATTTGGATTTTCCCGAAAAAACAAAATATTGCACCACGCTACGATCAGATCACACTTAATCTGAACGAGAGGATCAACAGGTTGCAGCAAATCCTTTCACCCGATGAAAAGGATGCCGGTGTTTGGATACACCAGGATGCCTGGTTTCATTTGGGCAGGTTTGACAAGGGATTTTCGGCTGTTTACCGGTTGAAAAAACCGGGTAATGGCGTGTATGCCTTCAGCATCAAAGGCGATGTAACCATTGAAGATATTGCGCTTAACGAGCGCGATGGACTTGGAATACGCGATATTGACGAATTCCGGATTACCGCTGATTCTCAGGATGCTGAATTCCTGCTGATGGAAGTGCCCATGACTTTGTAAAAACCGAATCACGCTCAATTCCCTGAAAGAAATGGACAGACTGAAATTTTTGAAACTTATCTCAATGATCCCGGTTATGACAACATTCAAATTAACTGATTTGCAGGCAATGGCCACTCCAAATGGCGAAACCGGTTCGATGCCGCTGCTTTTCCTGGGTCATGGCAGCCCGATGAACGCCATCGAAGAAAACGAATTTGTTGCCGGATTTCGGAATATCGCCAAGGAATTCGAAAAACCGGCGGCAGTGTTGTGCATTTCTGCACATTGGGAAACCCGTGGAACCTTCGTCACCGTAGCCCAAAAACCGAGAACAATTCACGATTTCGGGGGTTTTCCCAAAGAACTTTTCGAGGTGCAGTACCCGGCGCCTGGAAATCCGGAACTGGCCGGGGAAATAAAAACCGGGATAAAAAATATCCAGATCGGTCTTGACGAAAAATGGGGATTAGACCATGGCTGCTGGAGCGTGGTAAAGCATCTTTACCCGGAAGCCGATGTTCCTGTCCTGCAAATGAGCCTGGATTATAACCTGACCCCCGCCGGACATTATGCATTGGCAAAAGAGCTTGCCTGGCTACGGAAAAAGGGAATCCTGATTGTCGGAAGCGGCAACATGGTTCACAACCTGGGAATGGTGGCCTGGGATAAACTCGACCAGGCAGGATTTGGCTTCGACTGGGCAATGGAAGCTTCTGAAAAAATGAAATCAGCCATCATGAACCGTGACCATCAATCGCTGATGAAATACAAAACCTTGGGAAAGGCCGTGAATCTTGCAGTGCCAACCCCCGAACATTTCCTGCCGCTGCTTTATGTGCTGGCCTTACAGGAAAAAAATGAAACCACAGGATTTTTCAACGACAAACCAGTAGCCGGCTCACTCACAATGACTTCGGTGATGGTAGGATGACTTTGAATTAAAACCTCTTTGTTTGAAATCCTAACCTGTTTTTTAAGTTTAGGTTTTTAATTTCCAGGTGAAACATCCACAGGTTAATTATTCAATACCAGATGTAATGATAGGATTCTCCCACTTCAATGTTTTAATGGGTACTTCTTTCCATCAAAACATGCTGCAAAGGAATTTTCCTTACCTCCGACTCTACCCAGGCGGTAAAATCAAAAATGCGGAGGATTTGCTGCTCAAAAACGTCATGACGGATTTCTTCAAAAACCGGTTTCACTTTTTCCCATTGTTTATTGCGCACTGCGGGGATATTAGCGGGTGTTTTGCTCAGGAACCGAAACAAAAACCGTTCGATTTTGTAGCCCTTGATAGCACCGGATAAATCGCGTTTCATCGACCGTATCTGGTAGGTAATTACGTCAAAATCACCCAGTTTGTACAAAATGATGAGATTGACCAGCCGCACGGTACGGTAAAGCGGCAAAAAGGAAAAATCCTTCACACCCAGAAAAATCTGGTTCAGAAATTTCCGTGACTTGTGAAAGTTGGAAATGCCCAGATACACCAATGCCGTGTAGAGGCATAGTTCGGTCTGGCGCAACCTGTCCAAAGCACTGATCTTGTCGTACAACGAATTTTTATACTGGTCCATCAGTTGAAGACAGGCATCATAATTTCCCCGGTCCAAAAAGGGAAACAACTCGTACTGAAAGGTGAGGCAGGTAAGGTTCAACCTGAAATCTACCGATGTACTTTCGATTTTTTTCAACTGGTTGATAAAGTAGCTCATCTCGTCGTAGTTGCGGATGCTGCGAAGACTTTCCAACACTCCTTCTAACACATCCAAATAATATACCGGCGGGTTGCTCCACCTGTGCCTGTTGCTTTCAAACAAGGCATTCAGCTCATAATATGAATTCAGGGCTGAGTTGTAATCGCCCACACTGATGAGGTAGTTCGACTGGAAAAGCTGGTGCAGTTTGCGAATTTCCAGGTTTTCGATGTTTTGCGAAGCCATCATGCTTAATTCACTGAAAACAAGGTCGTTCAGCTCATTTTTTTGCTGTTGGGTACGTGGATAACCTTTGTAAAGAATCCGGTGTTTCAGAATTTCATAAAGCGACGATTGCTCGTTTATTTTACGGATGTATTTAAGCGATTCGGTCAGCCTGAACTGCTTTTGAAGGAGGGCTTTCTCACTCAGGTTAGGAAAACCTATTGCCAGCAGATATTCCAGTTCGAGGCGTGTAGCCAACAAAAGAGCATAATAATTTTCGTATTTTTCGGCGAGGGTCATTACTTCGTTTAGCAATTCAAAACACTCGTCGAACAACGATTTTTCGTACAAGATTCTGGCTTTTAATATTTTATTGAATAAATCGAAAAAACTGTCCTGCTGTTGCCTGAGCTGAAGCATGGTTTGGAGGATCAGATCGTAAAGGTATTTCACGGCGGTTTCGAAAGAAGCGCCCGGAAGCTCAGCACCAAAACGTTCCCGGATTTCGCCAACTGGCTGTGAACCTTTCTTTTCGATGATTTCGTAAAGGACAATATAGTTTGGTTTGTTTTTGGTCTGGCACGACTGAACCCTGAAAGTACGCTTTTCGGCAACCGTCATTGAATTTACCAGAAAAACCAATGATTGTATTTGCGCCATGATTTGAAGAAAGTTTAAAACGTAGTAATTCTAAATAGAATTTAAAATTATTATTTTTGATGAAGAAATTGATAATACTATTTCATTTAAATAATTTAAAATCAAATTAATAATAAAATTTGAAAATAAATAGTGCTAATTTTACAATTGCAAATTTAGACACATTTTTGTTTTTTTATTACATTCATTCACAGATAATTTTGTTGGGTCAAAAAAAAAAACTTTTTCAATGCAGGCAAAAAAAATTGTTGTTGTAGGAAGCTGTAATACAGATATGGTGATAAAAGCCGACCGGCTACCGGTTCCAGGGGAAACCATCCTTGGGGGTACTTTTTTTATGAATCCGGGTGGCAAGGGAGCCAACCAGGCAGTGGCGGCAGCCAGGATGGGAGGCCAGGTTACCCTGATCTCAAAAACGGGCAATGATGTTTTTGGGAAACAATCGGTGATGTTGTACAAATCAGAAAACATCAAAACCGATTTTATTTTTTCAGATCCCAATCAGCCTTCGGGCGTGGCACTGATTACGGTGGACTCGAACGGTGAAAACTGCATTGTGGTGGCCTCAGGCGCCAACGCTTCGTTAAGTCCGGCCGACATCAATAAGGCACGCACTGAGATCGAAAGCAGCGACCTGGTGCTGATGCAACTCGAAATTCCGCTTGAAACCGTTGAATTTGTCGCCGAAATGGCCAATAAAAAAGGGATTAAAGTGATTTTGAATCCCGCACCGGCAAGGGCACTTTCTGAGCTATTGCTGAAGAATCTCTACATCATCATTCCCAATAAAACCGAAGCGGAAATACTTTCGGGCATCAAAGTTACCGACGTAGAATCGGCGCAGCGGGCAGCAGACATCATTTCTGCAAAAGGAGTTGATATAGTTGTAATTACGCTTGGCGCTCAGGGTGCTTTGATCAAGGAACACGATACCTACCATTTTGTTGAGGCCTTCAGGGTTGACACCCTCGACACCACTGCCGCCGGGGATGCATTTTGCGGATCGTTTTGTGTGGGTTTGTCAGAAGGAAAACCCATCCTTGAATCTGTTCAATTGGCTGCAAAAGCCGCTGCACTAACCGTAACCCGGATGGGTGCTCAGGGCTCCATTCCCTTCCGCTCCGAACTGGCCTCACTCAACCCGGAACAACAAAAAACTTCATCATGAAAACACAAAAACCATATTTTATGAAAATGAAGCTGCTTTTTTCCTGCTTATACACCTTTCTGCTTTTGGTGGGTTTTGCAGGTAATCTTTTTGCACAGGGTAATCCTGATAAAGAGATTAAAGGACTGGTTGCCGACGAATCTTCAAAAGAAGGCATACCGGGGGTAAATGTTTACATAAAAGATACACAAACCGGCACCACCACCGACGTGAATGGAAATTATGTGATCAGGGTTCCACAAGGCGCTACACTGGTTTTTACGATGATTGGCTACGAAAAACAGGAAGTTGCAATCGAAGACCAGTCAACCGTGAACATCCGGTTGAAAACATCCGTCACAGCGCTGGATGAGGTGGTTGTAATCGGCTACGGCATTACGACCAGGAAAGAAGTGACAGGGTCAATAGCCACTGTTAAAGAGGATGCTTTCAACCGGGGAACCTACAACAGCCCGATGGGACTATTGCAGGGCAAAGTGGCCGGGCTTACCATCATAAATTCCGAAGGGGCTGATCCGCAAGCTGGTTTCGAGATCATACTGCGCGGAACCAACACGCTGACATCAGGCCAGGGGCCGCTGATCGTGGTCGATGGCGTGGCAGGCGTTGACATGAAAAACATCAGCCCCGAAGAGGTCGAATCTATCGACGTGCTGAAAGACGGATCGGCTGCTGCCATTTATGGAACGCGGGGTTCAAACGGAGTGGTCATCATCACCACCAAAAGGGCGAAATCGGGATTGAGCAAGGTGGAGTACACCGGAAAATTGTCGGCACAGGTAGCTCCCCGTGGTGTCGAAAACCTCACTGCCACTGAGTTTGTGGATGCTGTCAACAAATATGCTCCTGATAAAATTGGTACCCTTTACGGCGCTGATGTTGACTGGTTTAAGGAAGTTACACGTGAAGTGCCTGTCAGTCAGCAGCACAACCTGGCTATAACCGGCGGAAATGAGACATTTTCGCACCGGACGATGTTCTTTGTTGATTTAAACAATGGTTTGCTGAAAAACAACTGGTCGAACAAATACCTGGTGAGAACCAACATTTCGCAAAAGGTGTTAGGAAACCTTCTTCACCTCGATTATAACCTGAGTTATGGCGAGCGGAAGTACAGCCCGGCCAACTATGACATTTTCTACCAGGCATTTGTCCGAAATCCCACGAGTCCGGTTTACGATCCGACCAACGAATATTCAGGAGGTTATACCTATCTTGAAGGTGTGGATTATTACAACCCGGTGGCCATGCTCAACGAGCGTATCCGTGAAGGCAAAACCAACGATTTTTCAGGAAACATGCGGGCAACGCTGCATTTAACAAAATCGCTCAACTGGTCGAACCTGCTGGCGGCTGACCTTTCGGACTGGCAGGAACAAACCTATTGGAAAAAGTACTATCCAAGCCGGATTGGCCGCGGAGGAGTTGCCGAGATCGACAACGGGCGCTACATCAGCAAGCAGTTCGAAAGCACGCTCAACTACACCAAATCAGTTGGGAAAAGTGATGTTCAGGCCTTGGGAGGATACACCTTCCAGGAACTGGTCTCGAACAGTTCGTACATGGTCAATTCGGGCTTCGACACCGACTATTACACCTGGGACAACATTGGCGCCGGGACAGCGCTGGGTGAAGGCACTGCTGAAATGGGCTCATACAAGAATCAAAGCAGGCTCATTTCGTTCTTTGGGCGGATTATGTATAACTACGACCAGCGGTTTCTTGCGTCGGTTTCGTTGCGCCGCGAAGGTTCATCCCGGTTCGGTAAGAACAACAAATGGGGCTGGTTTCCCGCCGCCAGCTTTGGCTGGCGCATCAACCGCGAACATTTCATGGAAAATATCTCCTGGATCAACGACCTGAAATTCCGGGCTGGATATGGAGTTACCGGCAACCAGGACTTTGATGACTACAAATCGCTAACGCTGATGGGCAGAGCAGGTAAATTTTTCTACAACGGCGAATGGATCAACACCTACCAGCCGGTTTCTAATCCAAATCCAAACCTGCGGTGGGAAAAGAAACAGGAAATCAACACCGGTTTCGACTTTGCTTTCCTGAAAAACCGGATCAGCGGTGCTTTGGACCTTTACTACCGCTGGAGCAGCGACCTGCTTTACACCTACACCGTTTCTGTACCGCCTTATCTTACCAACGAATTTTACACCAACGTGGGAACCGTGAGCAACAAGGGAATCGAATTTACCCTCAACGGTGTTCCTGTTCAGAACGAAGACCTGAAATGGACCACCACACTCACTTTCAGCAAAAACATCAATGTGCTCGAAAAATTTTCAAACGAAGAATTCACCAACAACTATGTGGAAATTGGCTGGCTGGGAGGAGCATTCCCGCTTAACTGCCAGCGGTTGATGGAAGGCGAACCCATTGGAACCTTTTATGGACCTGTGTGGCTGGGTTTAGATGATACAGGCCACGATAAATTAAAAAACCAGGACCCTGTTGGCCGTGTCAGTCCCGACAAATGGGAGAAAATTGGCAATGCTTACCCCGACTTCATCCTGGGATGGAGCAACACCTTATCCTACAAAAGCTGGGACCTGAATTTTTCGTTACGTGCGCAAATCGGCGGCGATGTGCTGAACATGTACCGCCTTTATTATGAAAACTGGCAGAGCCTTGGCCGGAATATTGTCCACACCCAGTACGAAAATCCTGAATTTATCGGAAACGGCCAGTATTCTTCGAAGTACATCGAAGATGCCAGCTACCTGAAACTCGACAACATTTCGCTGGGCTACAACTTCCCGATAATCAGCAAATACATCTCCAACCTGCGTCTTTACGCAACAGCGCAAAACGTTTTCACCATCACCGGCTACAAAGGCCTCGATCCGGAAGTAACCATGAGCGGCCTTTCGCCAGGCATCGAAAACCTGTATTACTACCCCATCACAACCACTGTAATGCTGGGTTTGAATGTTTCGTTTTAAACTTTTAAATGCTGACTTATTATGAAAAAGATATTTAAACCGATAATGATCATGGTTGCAGTGTCGGCGCTTATCCTGGCTTCCTGCACCGATCTTGACGAAAAAGTTTACTCAGATATTCCGCTTGACGAATTTTTTAAAACGGAAAAAGACGTGCTGATGAATGCAGGGCGGGCTTACACCAAACTGCAGCGTTATCCCGAAGAATTTAGCCTCTGGACGTTGGTTGAACTGGCTTCGGACGAAATGGTGGCGCCTGCCCGCGACGATGGTTTTGTTTGGGACAATGGCCGCTGGAACGAAATTCACAAACACCAGCTCAGTGCTACCAATAAAATTCTGACACTGGCCTGGAACTCGGTTTTTGAAGGCATAAGCGCTTGTAATGAAGTAATTTATGAAACTGAACAAACTTCCATCACTTTTCCTGAGAAAGACAGGGTGATATCAGAGATCAAAGTGCTGCGGGCGTATTTTTACTACCTGGCCATGGACAATTGGGGAAACATTCCTTTTACCATCGATTACACCGAGAAAAATTTGCCAACGCAAAAAGACCGTGCCTACGTTTTTGATTATATCGAAAATGAAGTTCTCGAAAATATTGATATTTTGAAAGATACGCCTGATGCATCCTATTATGGCCGTGTTACGCAAGGCATTGCATGGACGCTTCTGGCCAAACTTTACCTGAATGCCGAAGAATGGATTGGCGAAAACCGGTTTCAGGATGCCATTGATGCCTGCAACAAGGTGACTGCCCTGAACAGCTACCAGATAGCTGACGATTATTTCTCGAACTTCAGCGTTTACAACGAAACTTCCACCGAAAACATCTTCGTCATCCCGATGCACTCGGTTTACACCAAAGACCGCTTTTACTGGTACACCCTTACGCTGAACGATGCCAGCCGGGCTACCTTTAACTTCAAGGGCGGCATGTGGGATGAATTTGTGCTCGAACCCTATTTTTTAGATATTTATGCTGAAAACGATATCCGCCGGAATTCGTTCCTTTTCGGGCAGCAAAAGGACATGCAGGGCAACGATATTTACATCGAAAATGCCAACGGCGAAATGGAACCCTTCATTTACACCACCACCATCGACAACTACATGGCGCGCAAAAAATGGGAAGGCGCCCGCTGCTGCAAGTACGAATACCAGGACGGGCTTGAATACTACGTTACCGACATGGAAAACGATTTCGTATTGTTCCGTTATGCCGACGTGCTTTACACCAAACTCGAAGCATTATGGCGGATGGGCAGGGCCGGTGAAATGATCAGTGATCCTGACCTGCAGAAAATCAGGACAAGAGCCGGACTGGCGCCTTACACTGAAGCTGACCTGACGGCGGAAGAATTTCTGGCTGAGCTGGGACGCGAATTTGCCTGGGAAGGCCATCGCCGGCAGGATATGATCCGCTTTGGCGTTTGGGGCGATACCTGGTGGAACAAGCCGCCTTCAGACCCCAATGCCAAATTGTTCCCCATTCCGCAAACAGTGCTGAATGCCAATCCGAACCTGGTTCAAAACCCGATGTAAAATATTGATTATGAAAAAGACCGGATATAAATTGTTCATTCTTGTGTTTGTCCTGAGTTCAGGTTTTAACAGCGCTTTTGCACAAAAAACCAGGAAAATAAAAGTCAGCGAGCTCAGAGATAAAATCGAAGCAGCCTGGATTGGCCAGATGATTGGCAATATTTACGGCTTGCCGCACGAAAACAAGTACATCAATGCACCGGGAGCCGAAAACTGGCCTTACGGTTACACCAAAAACATCGAGAAACTGCAGAAATACAACGGCGCTTTTTCTGATGACGACACCGACGTGGAGTACATGTACCTGCTTCAGATGGAGAAATTTGGCCCCGAACCCTCGTACGCACAGCTCCGCGACGCCTGGATGTACCACATCCGCGACCGTGTATGGCTGGCCAACCGTGGTGCCTTGGGATTGATGCATTTTGGCTACACGCCTCCCTTTACAGGAAATAAAAACCTGAATCCGCACTGGTACCAGATCGATCCGCAACTCATCAACGAGGTATGGGCGTTCACTGCGCCTGGAATGATTGATTATGCCGCCTCCAAATCGGACTGGGTAGCACGTATCACCAGCGATGACTGGGGTGTAGAGCCGACCATCTTTTATGGCGCCATGTATTCGGCTGCTTTTTTCGAAAATGACATCAACAAACTTATTCAGATCGGATTGAAAGAATTGCCAGCCAATAGTCGTTTTGCGAATACCGTGAACGATATGATTATTTTGCATAAAAAATATCCAAGCGATTGGAAATCTGCCTGGCAGGAAATGGCAAAGAAATACTACATTGAGGAGCCGGATATGACCAAAACCATCTGGAACGCCAACCTCAACGGAGCCTGCGCCATCCTTGCACTTCTTTACGGAGACGGTGATTTCCAGCATACCCTTGACCTTGCCTGTGCCCTGGGTTTTGATGCCGACAACCAGGCCGCTACCTTAGCTGGCCTCATGGGTGTAATGCTGGGTATGAAAGGCCTTCCGCAAAACCTTTACCTTCCGGTGGAAGGCTGGAAGGAACCTTTCAACAACAACTATGTGAACATCACCCGCTTCGACCTGCCCAACGCTAAAATTTCCGACATCATCAACAAAACCGTGAAAGCCACCATTGATCTGGTAATTGCCAAAGGTGGAAAAATAGCCGGTAAACCGGGAGAAGAAATGTTGACCATAAAAACCGATGCAGTTTTTAATCCGCCACTGGAGTTTTACATCGGACCCGCGCCCCGCCTCGAGGTTGGGGTACCGGCAGAATACGATTATTACACCTCAGCAAATAAAGTTTACAATTGGAGTTTGGTTGCAGGGAATATTCCCGACGGAATGACTTTTGAAAAAGGCAAACTTTCGGGAACTCCTTCAAAAGCTGGCTATTACAACATAACCCTTCAGCTTGACAACGGGAAAGACAAGATTACCCGCGATTTCAGGTTGCTGGTCAGAGGGATAAATATGGCGCCAAAGGCCGATTCAATCCTGGCAAACGTGCGTCAACTCAACGAAAAGGTGTTGGATTCGTGCTGGTTTACCTTTGGAAAATCGATGTACGCGAAAAATATTAACATAATCAACGACGGGATTTTAAACGGAGCCGGTTCGGTATTTTACAGCATTGCCGCAAAGGCGAAAATCCCGAAAGTGGATTATTTTGGCTATGAATGGACTGATCCACAGAAAATCAGCATGTTAGCCTTTCATACCGGCGGGATGGAAGAATTTGGCGGCTGGCTTACCTCGCTCAACGTTCAATACCTTGATGAAAAAGGGAAATGGCAGCCGGTGGTCAAAACCACCATCGATCCCCCAATGCCCGAGACAACCGATGTGTTTCATCAGCCTCATTTTGTGGAATATGTCATTTCGTTTCCCACCGTGGAAACCAGAGGAATCCGCATTATTGGCGATACCAAAATTGAAGGCCACTGGAACAAATACACCAAGAATGTTTCAGGGTTCACCTCCATCACTGAACTCAGCGTTTATCCATAAACCTACAGGAAATGAATGATTTAACGAGATATTTCACCAAAATTGCATTAGCTTTCTTATCAGCAATGGTTTTATTTTCAGGCTGTAAGCAGGATGAAAAAAAGCCAGTTGCAGGTTCAGAAATGTTTGTTCTTACAAAGGAAAATCTCCAGGACAAAATAAAAGGAGGCTGGGCTGGTCAGACCATTGGCGTGGTGTATGGCGCGCCGGTGGAATTCAAATACCAGGGTTCGCTGATCCCTGATGAGCAGAACATCCCATGGCGCGAAGGCTACGTGAAATACTGGTGGGACAAGAAACCCGGGCTTTTCGACGACGTGTACACCGATCTGAACTTCGTTGCTGCATTCGAAAATTACGGTCTGGACATTTCGCAGGAAAAAATAGCCGAACACTGGGCCAACACTGCTTATCACCTCGCCCACGCCAATCAGGCCTCGCGTTACAACATCCTGAACGGGATCATGCCGCCGGCCTCGGGTTTCTGGAAAAACAATCCTCACGCCGACGATCTGGATTTTCAGATTGAAGCCGATTTTATTGGTTTGATGACGCCCGGAATGGTAAACCAGGCCACCGAAATTGCCGACCGGGTGGGTCACATCATGAACAGCGGCGATGGCTGGTACGGCGGTGTGTTCGTGTCGGCGCTCTATTCGCTGGCTTTTGTGAAAAACAATCCCATCGAACTGGTCGAAACGGCCCTTCAAACCATTCCGGAAGGGACAAAATTTCACAATTGCATTGCTGATGTGGTGAAGTGGCATCAGCAGTATCCCAATGATTGGAAAACCGCCTGGTTTGAATTGCAGAAAAAATGGAACTTCGATGTGGGCTGCCCCAAAGGATGTTTCCTTTCTTTTAATATTGATGCAAAAATCAATTCGGCGTATGTGGCGCTGGGTCTGCTTTATGGCAATGGCGATTTTACCCGTTCGGTGAACATTGCTGCCCGCTGCGGCCAGGATGCCGACTGCAATCCGGCAACCGTTGGCGGCGTGCTGGGCGTGATGAACGGCTATTCAAGCATTCCGGCTTTCTGGCTCAACCCGCTTAAAGAGATCGAACCGCTGAATTTTGAAAATACCAGCATGTCGCTCAGCAAAGCTTACGAAATCAGTTACCGCCATGCGTTGCAGATGCTTGAAAAGGCAGGTGGGAAAATTGATGAAAATCAGGTTGAAATTCCTTATCAAAGCCCTGTTGCTGTGGCATTTGAACAGAATTTTGAAAAGACATTTCCGGTTTACCGCGACCGTTTCGACCGTTCGTTCACGAGCGAACTTTCGTATGATTTTACCGGAAACGGTTACATTTTTTACGGAAACCTGGTGAAATGTGCCAAAATTGATAAAGATTATATCGACCGGGTATCGAAAAGGGTTGGCTCAGAGGTGTTTGGCCTTGCCGAGCCTGACGATCCCTACATTGCCGTGCTGGATGTTTACATCGACGGAACGCTGGATGAAACAGTGAACCTGCCGATGAAAAACACCTCTCGCCGCCTTGAACCACACTGGAAATACCAGCTTACCGAGGGCAACCACAACGTGACCCTGAAATGGAAAAATCCCGATCCTGCTTACGAGATCAGGATCAACGACATCGTTCTTTATTCTGAAAAACTACCGGGAAGTAATTTGCCAAAATGAAGGAATGATGAAAATATTGATAAAAATAACCTGGATTGAAAAATCCCTGACAGGGTTTAGAAACCTTACAGGTTTTCAAAACCTGTTAGGTTTAATTCCAAACCTCCTAAGTTTAATTCCAATTCTTTTCATGTTGATATCCAGTAACTTGTCAAAATGAAAAAATGATGAAACAAATTTTTAAAAAGATAACCGGATATTTCCGGATTTTAAAAGGGTTTATACCCCTGACAGGGTTTAAAACCCTGTCAGGGGTTGGCGGTTTAATTTCACTTTTCATTCTTTTTTCCTGCCAAAACCAACCATCAAAATCAATTTCCCTTCCCGTAACTGCCACCATTTCAGCGGAAACGCTGAAAGACAAAATCAAAGGCGGCTGGGCCGGACAAACCATCGGGTGCAGTTTTGGCGGACCTACCGAGTTCAAGTTCAAAGGGACGATGATCCAGGATTATCAGCCCATCGTGTGGTACGACGACTACATCAAAGAAACCTTTGCCGAAGACCCCGGCCTTTACGACGATGTTTACCTCGATTTTACTTTCGTAGAAATTCTGGAACGCGCCGGGCTGAATGCTCCCGCCGATTCATTTGCCCTGGCTTTCGCCCGTGAGGATTACAAACTCTGGCACGCAAACCAGGCTGCCCGTTACAACATCCTTAACGGCATCATGCCGCCGGCTTCGGGGCACTGGATGAACAACCCACACGCCGACGACATCGATTTTCAGATAGAGTCGGACTTTGCAGGAATGATGGCGCCCGGAATGATCAACACAGCATCAGCCATCTGCGACCGCACCGGCCACATCATGAACTATGGCGACGGCTATTATGGCGGGGTTTTCATGGCTGCCATGTACGCAACGGCCTTCATTTCCGACGACATCGGTTTCATCATTGAGCAGGGACTCAAGCCTATCCCGCCTGCATCGAAATTCCACCAGGTGATCAGCGATGTGATAAAATGGCACAGGCAATTTCCCGACGACTGGAAGAAATGCTGGTTTGAGGTGGAAAAAAAGCATACCTCCGAAAAAGGATGTCCCGAAGGCGTTTTCAATGCTTTTAACATCGATGCCTCGGTAAATGCCGCTTATGTGGTCATCGGGCTGCTTTACGGGCAAAAGGATTTTTATAAAACCATGGACATCTCCACCCGCTGCGGGCAGGATTCCGACTGCAATCCGGCCACAGCTGCCGGCATCCTGGGTGTGGTTTTGGGCTATGAAAAAATTCCGGGCTTCTGGAAACCCGCCATCGAACGGGTGAACGACCTGAAATTTCCTTACACCGATCTCACCCTCAACCAGGTTTACGACCTGAGTTTCAAACACGCCTCACAGTTGATTTTACAAAACGGCGGTGAAGAAAATGGCGGGATTTTTACCGTCAAAGTGCAGCAACCATCGGTTCTTCCGTTGGAGCAATCTTTTGAAGGCATGAATCCTGTGAAGGAACTGCTGGTAAGAAAAGACCATTTCGAAAATCCCATCAAAATTAGCTTTAAGGGCAACGGCATTGTGGTGCTTGGCAACGTGAAAAGCCAGTGCAGCGAGACGGTGAGCGACTTTGTGGCTTTGCTGGATGTTTACATTGATGGGCAAAAAACAGAACAGGTGAAGATGCCTTTCGATTACATTGTGCGCAAATACGACATCTACCATAAATACATGCTGGACGAGGGGGATCATCTGCTGGAAATCCGGTGGGTGAACCCCGACCCGGCTTTCAGGATTTACTTTAAATCGTACGTGGTTTATAGCGAAAAACCAGCTGAATTTATTCAGCCTTAGAATAATGAAAAGAACAACATATAAAATAAAAGTTAAATTTGAGTATAGAATTACTCAAACCTAACAGGTTTTTAAAACCTGTTAGGTTTATGATGTTAACAACGCACAACTAAACCGCCCTTCGACAAGCGTTCGACTGAGCGTTCGACTGAGCGTTCGACTGAGCGTTCGACTGAGCTCACGCCGAAGTCTCAGGGCTCGGTAATCCGAACAAGGAACCTGTCTGCCTGGC